>NZ_JARAUO010000026.1:0-122053 GCF_033792105.1 Streptomyces sp. WI03-4A | reverse complement strand
GCGCCGGCGGGCGCGGCCGCCTGCGCCGGATAGGCCTGCGGCGGGTGGTAGGGGCCGTCGGGCTGCTCGGGCCGGCGCTCGCCGGGCAGCGGCGAGGCCGAACCGGTCTGCCCGCCTCGGGTGTCCGTCACAGCTGCCCCCTGCGCTCCGTGGGTGCCAGGCCCCGACGAGTCCTTCGCGGCGTCCTTGACCGCTCTCAGCTGGGTGGTGTGCGGGTCCGCCGCCCCCACCCCGTTCGTGGCGGAGCCACGGCCGCCGCCGTCCGCTCCCGTACCCCTGGAGGTACCGGCCGATCCGGCGCCCGTGGCTCCGCTCACGATGACTCTCTCCTCGTGCTACTCGGCCGAGGGCGCCTCACCCTCGTCCGTGCCGGTGGTCGCGGCACCCTCGGCGGTCTCGTCGACGGGCTCGTCGCCGTCGACCTCCTCCGCCTCGCGTCCCGCCTCGGCGTTACGTGCGATACCGACCACGGCATCGCGCTTGCCCAGGTTGATCAGTTGGACGCCCATGGTGTCACGGCCCGTCTCCCTGACCTCGTTGACTCGCGTACGAATCACACCGCCGGACAGGGTGATGGCGAGGATCTCGTCGTGCTCCTCGACCACCAGCGCGCCGACGAGCGAGCCGCGGTCCTCCACGATCTTGGCGGCCTTGATACCGAGGCCGCCGCGACCCTGGACGCGGTACTCGTCGACGGCGGTCCGCTTCGCGTACCCACCGTCCGTCGCAGTGAACACGAACGTACCGGGTCGAACGACATTCATCGAGAGAAGCTCGTCGCCCTCGCGGAAACTCATCCCCTTGACACCCGAGGTGGCGCGGCCCATCGGGCGCAGGGAGTCGTCCGTGGCGGTGAAGCGGATCGACTGGGCCTTCTTGCTGATCAGAAGCAGATCGTCGTCGGCCGAGACCAGTTCGGCGCCGATCAGTTCGTCATCGGTTCCGTCCTCCCGCTCGCGCAGGTTGATCGCGATGACACCGCCGGAGCGGGGCGAATCGTAATCCTTCAGAGGCGTCTTCTTGACCAGACCGGACTTGGTCGCCAGGACCAGGTACGGCGCCGCCTCGTAGTCACGGATCGCGAGGATCTCGGCGATCGCCTCGTCCGGCTGGAAGGCGAGCAGGTTCGCCACGTGCTGGCCACGCGCCTCGCGGCCGGCCTCGGGCAGCTCGTACGCCTTCGCCCGGTACACCCGGCCCTTGTTGGTGAAGAACAGCAGCCAGTGGTGCGTGGTCGAGACGAAGAAGTGGTCGACGATGTCGTCTTCCTTCAGCTTCGTGCCGCGCACGCCCTTGCCGCCACGCTTCTGCGCCCGGTAGTCGTCCGTCTTGGTCCGCTTGACGTAACCGCCGCGCGAGACGGTGACGACGATGTCCTCCTCGGCGATCAGGTCCTCGATGGACATGTCGCCCTCGTACGGGATCAGCTTGGTCTTGCGGTCGTCGCCGTACTTCTCGACGATCGCGGCCAGCTCCTCGCTGACGATCCCGCGCTGGCGGACCGGCGAGGCCAGGATCTTGTTGTACTCGGTGATCTTCGCCTGGAGTTCGTCGTGCTCCTGGACGATCTTCTGGCGCTCCAGGGCGGCCAGCCGGCGCAGCTGCATCTCGAGGATGGCGTTGGCCTGGATCTCGTCGATCTCCAGCAGGCCCATCAGGCCCGTGCGCGCCACGTCGACGGTCTCACTGCGCCGGATCAGCGCGATGACCTCGTCGATGGCGTCCAGGGCCTTCAGCAGACCGCGCAGGATGTGGGCGCGTTCCTCCGCCTTGCGCAGCCGGAACCGCGTACGGCGGACGATGACCTCGATCTGGTGCGTCACCCAGTGCCGGATGAACGCGTCCAGGGACAGCGTGCGCGGCACGCCGTCGACCAGCGCCAGCATGTTGGCGCCGAAGTTGGTCTGCAGGTCGGTGTGCTTGTACAGGTTGTTCAGCACGACCTTGGCGACCGCGTCCCGCTTGAGGACGATGACCAGGCGCTGACCGGTCCGCGAGGAGGTCTCGTCGCGGACGTCGGCGATGCCGCCGATCTTCCCGTCCTTGACCAGGTCTGCGATCTTCTGCGCCAGGTTGTCCGGGTTCACCTGGTACGGCAGCTCGGTGACCACCAGGCACTGGCGGCCCTGGATCTCCTCGACCTCGACCACCGCGCGCATCGTGATGGAGCCGCGGCCGGTGCGGTACGCCTCCTCGATGCCCTTGCGGCCCACCACCAGGGCGCCGGTCGGGAAGTCCGGGCCCTTGATGCGCTCCATGAGCGCGTCCAGCAGCTCCTCGTGCGAGACCTCGGGGTTCTCCAGGTACCACTGGGCGCCGGCCGCTACCTCGCGCAGGTTGTGCGGCGGGATGTTGGTCGCCATGCCGACCGCGATCCCGGCCGAGCCGTTGATCAGCAGGTTCGGGAAGCGCGCCGGCAGGACGGTCGGCTCCTGGGAGCGGCCGTCGTAGTTGTCCGTGAAGTCGACGGTCTCCTCGTCGATGTCGCGGACCATCTCCATCGACAGCGGCGCCATCTTGCACTCGGTGTAGCGCATCGCCGCGGCCGGGTCGTTGCCCGGGGAGCCGAAGTTGCCGTTGGAGTCCACCAGCGGCATCCGCATCGACCACGGCTGCGCGAGCCGGACCAGCGCGTCGTAGATCGAGGAGTCGCCGTGCGGGTGGTAGTTGCCCATGACGTCGCCGACGACACGGGCGCACTTGTAGAAGCCGCGCTCGGGGCGGTAGCCGCCGTCGTACATCGCGTACAGCACGCGGCGGTGGACGGGCTTGAGACCGTCCCGGACGTCGGGCAGCGCACGGGACACGATGACGGACATCGCGTAGTCCAGGTACGAGCGCTGCATCTCCGTCTCGAGCCCGACGGGCTCGACGCGCATCGCGAGCTCGCCGCCCTCGGTCTCAGGGGTATCCGGAGTGTTCTCGTCGGCCATTGCTGGTGAAGATCCTTCCTGGTGCGGTCAGCTGAGACCGACTCAGATGTCGAGGAAGCGGACGTCCTTGGCGTTGCGCTGGATGAACGCGCGGCGGGCCTCGACGTCCTCGCCCATGAGGACCGAGAACAGGTCGTCGGCCTGGGCGGCGTCGTCCAGGGTGACCTGGCCGAGGACGCGGTGCTCCTGGTCCATCGTGGTGACGCGCAGCTCCTCGGCGTTCATCTCGCCGAGGCCCTTGAAGCGCTGGATCGAGTCCTCGCGGACGCGCTTGCCGCGCTGCCGGCCCATCTCGATCAGCGCGTCGCGCTCACGGTCCGAGTACGCGTACTCGATGTCGTCGCGGCCCCACTTGATCTTGTACAGCGGGGGACGGGAGAGGTACACGTGCCCGGCCTCGACCAGCGGCCGCATGAAGCGGAACAGGAAGGTGAGCAGCAGGGTGCTGATGTGCTGTCCGTCGACGTCGGCGTCCGCCATCAGGATGATCTTGTGATAGCGGAGCTTCTCGATGTCGAAGTCCTCGTGCACGCCGGTGCCGAAGGCGGAGATCAGCGCCTGGATCTCCTGGTTCTGCAGGATCTTGTCGATCCTGGCCTTCTCGACGTTGAGGATCTTGCCGCGGATCGGGAGGATCGCCTGGTACTGCGGGTTGCGGCCGGACTTGGCCGAACCGCCGGCGGAGTCACCCTCGACGATGAAGATCTCGCACTTGGTCGGGTCGTTCGACTGGCAGTCGGACAGCTTGCCCGGCAGGGACGCCGACTCCAGCAGACCCTTGCGGCGGGTCAGATCGCGGGCCTTGCGGGCCGCCACGCGCGCGGTGGCCGCCTGGATGCCCTTGCGGATGATGTCCGCGGCCTCGACCGGGTTGCGGTCCAGCCAGTCGTTGAGGTGCTCGTAGACCGCCTTCTGCACGAAGGTCTTGGCCTCCGTGTTGCCCAGCTTGGTCTTCGTCTGGCCCTCGAACTGCGGCTCGCTCAGCTTGACCGAGATGATCGCGGTCAGGCCCTCGCGGATGTCGTCGCCGGTGAGGTTGTCGTCCTTCTCGCGCAGCAGCTTCTTGTCGCGGGCGTACTTGTTGATCAGCGACGTCAGCGCGGCACGGAAACCCTCTTCGTGGGTACCGCCCTCGTGGGTGTGGATGATGTTCGCGAACGAGTAGACGCCCTCGCTGTAGCCGCTGTTCCACTGCATCGCGACCTCGAGGGACAGGCTCTTGTCCCTGTCCTCCGCCTCCAGGTCGATGACGGTGGGGTGGACCGCCTCCCCCTTGCGGGAGTTGAGGTACTTCACGAAGTCGACGATGCCGCCCTCGTAGTGGTACGTGACGGTCTTGACCTCGTCCTTCTCGTCCGCACCCGCCTCGTCCGCCCCGGCGGTGGCCTTCGCCGACTCGCGCTCGTCGGTGAGCTTGATCGTGAGGCCCTTGTTGAGGAACGCCATCTCCTGGAAGCGCCGCGACAGCGTCTCGAAGGAGTACTCGGTGGTCTCGAAGATCTCCGCGTCGGCCCAGAAGGTGACCGACGTGCCCGTCCGCTCGATGGCCTCGTGCTTGGCCAGCGGCGCGGTGGGGACGCCCATCTTGTAGTCCTGGGTCCAGCGGTGCCCGTCGGTCCTGACCTCGACGGAGACCTTGGACGACAGGGCGTTCACGACGGACACGCCCACACCGTGCAGACCGCCGGAGACCGCGTACCCGCCGCCGCCGAACTTGCCGCCCGCGTGCAGCACGGTCAGCACGACCTCGACGGCCGGCTTGCCCTCGGAGGGCACGATGCCCACCGGGATGCCACGGCCGTTGTCGACGACGCGCACGCCGCCGTCGGCGAGGATCGTCACGTCGATGGTGTCCGCGTAACCGGCCAGCGCCTCGTCGACCGAGTTGTCGACGACCTCGTACACCAGGTGGTGCAGGCCGCGCTCACCGGTGGAGCCGATGTACATACCGGGTCGCTTGCGGACCGCGTCCAGCCCTTCGAGCACGGTGATGGCGCTGGCGTCGTAAGAAGCGGCGACCGCGCCGGAGTCTGCGGCCGCGCGGTTCACGCCGGCGTCGGTGGACGGGATGTTCTCGTTGGGGTTGCCGGAATCGGCCACGAAGCGCCCTTTCTGGCACAGCACGAGCCGGGCTCGTCGGCAGGTTGCCGGAGCGGCTGCGGCATGTTGCGTTGGTAAGCCTTGATCAGCGTTGCTCAGCTTTTCCCGGGCGGTCCCCACGTTGGGGCGGGATTGGCTTCCAGTCTACCGGTAGCGCCGACAGTGATGGGGGTTTGCCGGTACCTGAGTCCGCATGTGCCGCCCTGAACCGGGCTCGGCCGGGTCCCGATATGGGGAAGGGGGCTCCAAGGGGCTCACAGCGGCACTCAGCGCTTCGCGCCGTCAACCCTTGGCTACCGGGGGGTCAGATGGCGATCCGGTGGTGATCCAGTGGTGATCCACACCTGTGGACAGGCGTGCCGAAGGAACCCCGCGCTGATCGTCGAACGTGAGGTACGTCACCCGTAGGTGTCGCCGGGACCGGTGCTTCCCGGGGCCCGAAGCGGGCCGTAACGGCGGGCCGGGCCGCCGGGACCGTTCACCTTGATCATCCGGACCGTGCCGTGGCCGAGGTCCTCGTTGAGCCGGGCGACCAGCGTCGGTGCGAGCAGCCGCAGCTGGGTCGCCCAGGCCGTCGAGTCACAGCTCACGGACAGCACCCGCTCGTCCTCGTCGTACCGCTGCGGCACGCAGTGCTTGGCCAGGTCCTCGCCGACGATCTGCGGCCAGCGGCCCATGACGCCGCCCACCGCGGCCGGCGCCTCCCAGCCGCGCTCGCTGATCAGCCGGTTGATCGCTGACCCCAGCGCCATGGGGTCGCGGCCGTCGGCGCGCGCGCCGGAACGCAGACCGCCACCGCGCCGCGCCTGCTTCTTCTGCCGTGCGGCGTCCCCCCGCGCGCGTGCCTGCTCCTTCGCCGCGCGCAACGCCACGCGCGCGAGGTCGACGCCGGAGGGCTCCGGGTCCTTGCGGGGCTTGGGCTCGTCGGTGCTCATACGCGCTCCACCGTTCCGTCGGCCACCGCGTACCGGGCGCCGACCAGCACATGCGGGACGTCGTCGTCCACGGCGGCGGTGACCAGCACCTGCTCGCCGGGCGCGACCAGCTCGGCCAGCCGCTCACGGCGGCGGGCGTCCAGCTCGGCGAAGACGTCGTCCAGGACCAGCACCGGCTCGTTGCCCTCGGCGCGCAGCAGGTCGTACGAGGCCAGGCGCAGCGCCAGGGCGTAGGACCAGGACTCGCCGTGCGAGGCGTAGCCCTTGGCGGGCAACTGGCCGAGACGGAGCACCAGGTCGTCGCGGTGGGGACCCACGAGGGTGACTCCGCGCTCGATCTCCTGCTTGCGTGCCTCCGCGAGAGCCGCCATGAGCTGGGCGTAGAGGTCCTCGCGGGTGTGCGCCTCCCCGGGCGCGGACGGCTTGTACTCCAGGACGACAGGCCCGCCGCCGGGTGCCAGCTGCTCGTACGCCTTGTCGGCCAGCGGCTGCAGCGCGGCGACGAGATCGAGCCGCTGGGCGAGCAGCTCGGCGCCGGCGCGCGCGAGGTGCTGGTCCCACACGTCGAGGGTGGACAGGTCCATGGAGCGCCCGCCGTGCCGGCGCGCGAGGGCGGCGGACTTCAGGAGCGTGTTGCGCTGCTTGAGCACCCGCTCGTAGTCGGAGCGCACGCCCGCCATGCGCGGCGAGCGCGCGGTGATCAGCTCGTCCAGGAACCGGCGCCGCTCACCGGGGTCGCCCTTGACCAGCGCGAGGTCCTCGGGAGCGAACAGCACGGTCCGCACGATCCCCAGCACGTCCCGCGGCCTGACCTGCGAGGACCGGTTGATGCGGGCACGGTTGGCCCGGCCGGGGTTCAGCTCCAGCTCGACGAGCTGCTGCCGCTCGCCCTGTCTGACCTGGGCCCGGATGACGGCCCGCTCGGCTCCCATGCGCACCAGGGGGGCGTCGGAGGCGACGCGGTGGCTGCCGAGGGTGGCGAGGTAGCCCACCGCCTCGACCAGGTTGGTCTTGCCCTGGCCGTTGGGTCCGACGAAGGCGGTGACGCCCGGGTCGAGCGGCACCTCGACCCGGGCGTACGAGCGGAAGTCGGCCAGCGAAAGATGCGTGACGTGCATGGTCGTTCGCCGACCTCCCCCAGGGTTGTGGATCGCGGTGCGACCCTGTGGATTACTTCTTCTCTACGGCGTGGCCGCCGAACTGGTTGCGCAGCGCGGCGATCATCTTCATCTGCGGCGAGTCCTCCTGGCGGGAGGCGAACCGCGCGAACAGCGACGCGGTGATCGCGGGGAGCGGCACCGCGTTGTCGATGGCGGCCTCCACCGTCCAGCGTCCCTCACCGGAGTCCTGTGCGTAACCGCGCAGGCTCTCCAGGTGCTCGTCGTCGTCGAGCGCGTTGACCGCGAGGTCGAGCAGCCAGGAGCGGATGACGGTGCCCTCCTGCCAGGAGCGGAAGACCTCGCGGACGTTCTCCACGGAGTCGACCTTCTCCAGCAGTTCCCAGCCCTCGGCGTAGGCCTGCATCATCGCGTACTCGATGCCGTTGTGGACCATCTTCGCGAAGTGGCCCGCGCCGACCTTGCCGGCGTGCACGGCGCCGAAGTCGCCCTCCGGCTTGAGCGCGTCGAAGACCGGCTGCACCTTGGCGACGTTCTCCGCGTCGCCGCCGTACATCAGCGCGTACCCGTTCTCCAGGCCCCAGACGCCGCCGGAGACGCCGCAGTCGACGAAGCCTATGCCCTTGGCCGCCAGCTCCTCGGCGTGCCGCTCGTCGTCCGTCCAGCGGGAGTTGCCGCCGTCCACGACCACGTCGCCCGGTTCCAGCAGCTCGGCCAGCTTGTCGACGGTCGACTGGGTGGGCTCGCCGGCCGGGACCATCACCCAGACGACGCGCGGGCCGCTGAGCTTGCCCACAAGCTCTTCCAGGCTGTGGACATCCGCGACGTCCGCGTTGCGGTCGTACCCGATGACGGTGTGGCCCGCGCGGCGGATCCGCTCGCGCATGTTGCCGCCCATCTTGCCGAGGCCGACGAGACCGAGCTCCATCAGTTGTTTTCCTTAGGTCGCTGTGTGGCGTGAGAGGCACCTTCGTGCCGTGCCGAGCCTAAACCCGGACGCTCATGCACAGCTGTGGGCATACGCGCTCATGCGTAGCCCCTCACCTGCGGGTTCTTCCACAGGCCGGGGAACTTCTCCACCGGCCTGTGGACGGCCGTCGGCGGCTCAGCCGCTCAGCCGCACCGGCATGATCAGGTACTTGTAGGCCTCGTCCGCCTCCGCGTCCAGGGCCGGCTTGCCGCTGAGCAGCGCGGGCTTGGTGGACGTGGTGAACGAGAGCTGGGCCACGGGGGAGTCGATCGCGCTCAGACCGTCCAGCAGGAAGGTCGGGTTGAAGGCGATCGAGATGTCGTCGCCGTCGAGCTGGGCGTCGACCCTTTCCACAGCCTGTGCGTCGTCGCTGGAGCCGGCCTCCAGGATCAGCACGCCCTGCTCGAAGCTCAGCCGCACCGGGGTGTTGCGCTCGGCGACCAGGGCCACGCGCTTGACGGCCTCCACGAAGGGGGCGGTCTCGATCACGGCGATGGAGTTGAACTCGGTCGGGAACAGCGTGCGGTACTTCGGCAGGTCGCCCTCGAGCAGACGCGTGGTCGTACGGCGGCCCGCGCCCTCGAAACCGATCAGGCCCTCGCCGGCGCCCGACCCGGACAGCGCCAGGATCACGCTGTCGCCGCTCGTCAGGGCCTTGGCGGTGTCCTGGAGCGTCTTGGCGGGCACCAGGGCGACCGCGGAGACGTCCGGGTTCTCCGGCTTCCACAGGAACTCGCGGACCGCGAAGCGGTAACGGTCGGTGGAGGCCAGGGTGACCGTGTCGCCCTCGATCTCGATGCGCACACCGGTCAGCACGGGCAGCGTGTCGTCACGGCCGGCGGCGATGGCCACCTGGGAGACGGCGGCCGCGAAGACCTCGCCGGGGACGGTGCCCGTGGCGTTCGGCATCTGCGGCAGGGACGGGTACTCCTCCACCGGCAGGGTGTGGAGGGTGAAGCGCGAGGAGCCGCAGACCACGGTCGCCCGTACACCGTCTGTGGAAATCTCCACCGGGCGGTTGGGGAGGGCGCGGGAGATGTCGGCGAGCAGCCGGCCGGAGACGAGCACGGTGCCGTCCTCCTCGACCTCCGCCTCGACGCTGACCCGGGCGGACACCTCGTAGTCGAAGCTCGACAGGCTCAGCTGGCCGTCCTCGGCCTTCAGCAGCAGGCCGGCGAGGACAGGCGCCGGCGGACGGGCCGGGAGGCTGCGTGCCGCCCAGGCCACTGCCTCCGCGAGTACGTCGCGTTCCACCCGGATCTTCACCGTAAGCCGCCTCCTGCTGTTGCTACTGAGTCCTCCGACTCGGCGTCACGGCCCACCACGACGGGAAGGACGCCGGGGACCAGTCTGACGCACCGCACTGACAGTAGGTGCCTGTCGGGGTCAAGTCGCTCCGAGGGGCAGCCGGGCTCGAGAGGGCGAGTTGTGCACAGGCCCCGCTTCGAAACGGATTCCCAGCTCTCTCTAGTCGGGAGTAGTAGTAGGGCCTGTGGATACCGTGGATAACCTCGTTTTCCCAGGTCACACCCACAATTTTGTCCACTGGCCCTGTGGGCGGAGGCGGTGGAAAACCAGGGGTCTCTGTGGAGAACAGAAAGTTCTGCACACACCGCCCACAGCCAGGGGGCAGTTCTCCCCAGCTGTGTCCCCAGGTTTACCCACGTTTCCCACACCCCAATCCGGCACCTTCGTGTGACGGCTTTCACTCGACGCGGTGACCGGGGGCTTCGGGTTGCCGAACAGTGGACAGCCATGTGGAGAAGCGGCCGATCGCTGGGGACAACCGGCCCCAGCCTGTGGGCTACCCGTGGACAACTTCGTGCACAGCCTGTGGATCTCCGCTTCGTCCACAGCCTGTGGAGATCATTCGTCCACGATTCCACAGGGTGCTGACCTGCGTGGACGTCGTCTCCCCAGGCTGCCTGTGGACGCAGCTCGGGACAACTTGGCGGTCCCCAGGATGTGGACGCGAGAAAGTCACCGAATCTGTGGAGGGAGGCCGTAACCCGGCGGCTAATCGAACACAAGATGTCGGGCCGGAGACGGTCCACAGGGTGTGTGAGGGGGTGTGAGGGCACCTGCGGCCCCTCGGTCGGCGGCGTCGGGGCGTCCATCGGCGGCGTCGCGGCGCCCGCAGGAGGCGTTCCGGGTATGCGCAGGAGGCGTCCGGAGGTGTCCAGCGGCGTCCAACGGCGCCCCAGGGCCTCGGTAGCCGTGGCGGAAGCGCCTGAGGGCGTCCCCGCGGAAACGCCCGAGGGCGCCCCGGGAGGAGATCCCCGGGGCGCCCTCAGGCGCTGTCGTACCGCCCGTCAGCCGTTCTTGATGCGGTTCGTGAGCTCGGTGACCTGGTTGTAGATCGAGCGCCGCTCGGCCATCAGCGCGCGGATCTTGCGGTCCGCGTGCATCACCGTCGTGTGGTCGCGGCCGCCGAACTGCGCCCCGATCTTGGGCAGCGAGAGGTCCGTCAGCTCACGGCACAGGTACATGGCGATCTGGCGCGCCGTCACCAGCGCCCGGCCGCGCGAGGTTCCGCACAGGTCCTCGACCGTGAGCCCGAAGTAGTCGGCGGTCGCCCCCATGATGGCCGTCGCCGTGATCTCCGGCGCCGAGTCCTCGCCGCCCGGGATCAGGTCCTTCAGCACGATCTCCGTCAGGCCCAGGTCCACCGGCTGCCGGTTGAGCGACGCGAACGCCGTCACCCGGATCAGCGCGCCCTCCAGCTCACGGATGTTCCGCGAGATCCGCGAGGCGATGAACTCCAGTACCTCCGGCGGGGCGTTGAGCTGCTCCTGCACCGCCTTCTTGCGCAGGATCGCGATACGCGTCTCCAGCTCGGGCGGCTGGACGTCCGTGATCAGGCCCCACTCGAAGCGGTTGCGCAGCCGGTCCTCCAGCGTCACCAGTTGCTTGGGCGGCCGGTCGGAGGACAGCACGATCTGCTTGTTGGCGTTGTGGAGCGTGTTGAAGGTGTGGAAGAACTCCTCCTGCGTCGACTCCTTGTCCGCGAGGAACTGGATGTCGTCGACCAGCAGGATGTCCATCTCGCGGTAGCGCTTGCGGAAGCTGTCGCCCTTGCCGTCGCGGATGGAGTTGATGAACTCGTTGGTGAACTCCTCCGAGCTGACGTACCGCACCCGCGTGCCCGGGTAGAGGCTGCGCGCGTAGTGCCCGATCGCGTGCAGCAGGTGGGTCTTGCCGAGCCCCGACTCCCCGTAGATGAACAGGGGGTTGTACGCCTTCGCGGGCGCCTCGGCGACCGCCACCGCGGCCGCGTGCGCGAACCGGTTGGAGGCACCGATGACGAAGGTGTCGAAGAGGTACTTCGGGTTCAGCCGGGCGGTCGGCTCCCCGGGGCCGCTCGCCGGCGCGGGCTTCGCCGCCGGCGGACCGGGCGCACCGCTGCCGCCTGCCGACGGCAGGTCGGGACGGCCGGGACCGCCCCGGTGTGCGGGTCCGGCGCCGGCCGGTGACTCGGGCAGCTCACGGCGGACCGGGTCGCGCTGGTCGTACTCGGCGCGCGGAGCGTGGTAGTCGGACCGGTCGGGACGGTCGTAGTCCGGCCGGTCCTGGCGCTCGTAGTCCGGCCGGTCCTGGCGGTCGTACTCGGGCCGGTCCTGGCGCTTGTATTCGGAGCGCTCCGGACGGTCGTAGTCGGGGCGCGGGGCGTCGTACTCGCCGCGCTTCGGCTCGTACGACGGACGGTCCACGCTCTGCGGGCGGTAGTCCTGGGACGGCGTGCCGTAGGAGTCCTGCGACGGCGACGCGTAGGGGTCGCGCTCGGGGAAGCCGAGACGCTGCTGCTGCCAGCCGTAGTCGTCCCGCCCGGACCGCGGCCAGGCACCGGGCTCGGGGCGCTGGTACTCGGACGGATAGGCGGGGCGGGCGGTCGGCATCTGCTCGCCGCGGGGTCCCGGCTCGCCGCCCGGCAGCGGCTCGGCGGCGCGGTGCCGGCCGTAGCCCTCGTACGCGGAGGGGGGCTCCGGCTCCTCGTGGCGCTGCGGCTGGGCGGGGGGCGACTGCGAGGCCGGTGGCTCGCCCGCGGAGTCGTCCACGGTGATCGCGATACGGATGGGGCGGCCGCACTCGCGGCTCAGGGTCTCGCTCACGACCGGCGCGAGACGGCCCTCCAGTACGTTCTTCGCAAATTCGTTCGGCACGGCGAGCAGAGCGGTGTCCGCGACCAGCGCCAGCGGCTGGCAGCGCCGGATCCAGTGCTCGTCCTTCGCCTCCACACCCTGCCCGCGGCCCTCGCCGAGGAGCTGGTCCAGTACGCGTGGCCACACTGCGGCAAGATCGGCAGGTACGTCAGCCACAGGGCACGCTCTCTCAGCAGGTCCCACGAACGTGTGGTTCGCGGACGGGTCGGGATGTAAATCGGTTCGGCCGGGGATAAAGGAACGAATCGGAGTTCAGCCACGGTAGTCAGCGCGGCCGCTACGGTTCAAGTTGTTGTCCCCAGCCTGTGGACAGTGTCCCTCCGCCGCCCTCGGTTTGACCGGATGGCGTAGCCGCGCGTACCGTAACCAGGTCGAGTTGTCGATGGCTGCTGCCGCCTGCCTCCGATGGGCACAGATCACTTCAGGTGATCGGGAAGCGGTGCACTCGGGCGTGACGCGAGCTACTCGTGGGCGCACGGTGACAGCCAGGACGGCACCCCGCCACCACCGATTCTTTTCTGGAGCCCCCGAGTGAGCAAGCGCACCTTCCAGCCGAACAACCGTCGTCGCGCGAAGACCCACGGCTTCCGGCTGCGTATGCGGACCCGTGCCGGCCGCGCGATTCTCGCGACCCGCCGTAGCAAGGGTCGCGCCCGCCTGTCCGCCTGATCCCGATCAGGTCATGACATCGTGCTGCCCACCGAGAACCGGCTGAGGCGGCGCGAGGACTTCGCGACCGCTGTACGACGAGGTCGCCGGGCTGGTCGCCCGACACTCGTCGTCCACCTTCGAAGCGGTGCCACGGACCCGCACGCGCCTGGGGAGAGCGCTCCCCCGACGCGTGCGGGTTTCGTCGTGAGCAAGGCCGTGGGTGGCGCGGTCGTGCGCAACCAAGTGAAGCGCAGACTTCGCCATCTGATGCGTGACCGAGTCGCCCTGTTTCCCCCCGGTAGCCTGGTAGTCGTACGAGCGCTGCCCGGAGCGGGCGACGCAGACCACGCACAGCTGGCCCGAGACCTGGACGCCGCCGTTCAGCGGCTGCTGGGAGGGGGCGCGCGATGAAGTACCCGCTACTGGCCCTGATCAAGCTGTACCAGTGGACGATCAGTCCCCTGCTGGGGCCGGTGTGCAAGTACTACCCGTCGTGCTCCCATTACGGCTACACGGCCATCGACCGGCACGGTGCGATCAAGGGAACGGCACTCACCGCCTGGCGCATCCTCCGGTGCAACCCGTGGTCGCTCGGCGGTGTGGACCATGTCCCGCCGCGCAAGCGCCCGCGGTGGCACGAACTGCTGCGCGACGCATGGCGCGCACGCAAGGGCGGGACCTCCGCCGCCGAACCGGCCCTCGAGGACAAGCCGATCTCCGATCACCCTTCGAGCCCGGCCGCAGAGACCTCGTCCCATGCCCAAGGAGCATGATTAGTGGACACGATTGCCAGCCTCTTCAGCTTCATCACGACACCAGTCTCCTGGGTCATCGTCCAGTTCCACGCGGTGTACGGCGCCATCTTCGGCCCCGACACCGGATGGGCCTGGGGCCTGTCCATCGTGTCCCTGGTGATCCTGATCCGCATCTGTCTGATCCCGCTCTTCGTGAAGCAGATCAAGGCGACCCGGGCGATGCAGACGCTCCAGCCCGAGATGAAGAAGATCCAGGAGCGCTACAAGAACGACAAGCAGCGTCAGTCCGAAGAGATGATGAAGCTGTACAAGGAGTCGGGCACCAACCCGCTCTCCTCGTGCCTTCCCATCCTGGCGCAGTCCCCGTTCTTCTTCGCCCTGTACCACGTGCTCAACGGCATCGCCTCGGGCCAGACCATCGGCGTCATCAACGACCAGCTGCTGGAGAGCGCGCGTAAGGCGCACATCTTCGGGGCCCCGCTGGCCGCGAAGTTCAAGGACAGCGCCGACACCATCCACGCCCTGGGCGCCTCGGTCGCCGACGTCCGCGTCGTGACCGTGATCATGATCGTCCTGATGTCGGCGTCGCAGTTCTACACGCAGCGCCAGCTGATGACGAAGAACGTCGACACCACGGTGAAGACGCCGTTCATGCAGCAGCAGAAGATGCTGATGTACGTCTTCCCGATCATGTTCGCCGTCTTCGGTATCAACTTCCCGGTCGGTGTCCTCGTCTACTGGCTGACCACCAACGTGTGGACCATGGGCCAGCAGATGTACGTGATCCACAACAACCCGACCCCGGGTTCCAAGGCCCAGGCCGCCTACCTGGAGCGCCTGACCAAGCACGTGACGACCCACGGCAAGGTCCGCCGCCGCAGCGAGAAGACCATCGTCAAGGCGATCGTCGCCAAGGGCCGCGACCGCAACGAGTCCGAGCGCAAGTTCATCAACGCGCTGACCAAGGCCGGCCTCGCCGCCGCCGCCGACGGCACCGTGGCGAAGAGCGAGAGCCAGACCGTGGTGCAGGCCGAGGACGGCACGACCACCACCGTGGCGGCGCGGCGCCAGCAGCCCAAGCGGCAGAGCAAGGCCCAGCGCCAGTCCGGGCCGAAGCAGCCCGGCGACGCCCCCGCGACCACCTCGCTGGAGAAGGCCGACGACCCGCAGGACAACACACCCGCCGCTCCCAAGCAGCCCCAGAAGCCCGGCTCCGGCACCCGCAGCAAGGCCCAGTCCGGCCAGCGCAAGGGTGGCCCGCAGCGGCCCAAGTCCCCGTCCAAGAAGTAAGAAGGAGTCCATCCCGTGACGGAAGGCACCACCTCCGCCGCTGCCGAGGGTGCAGACACCCTCACCCGCCTCGAGCAGGAGGGTGAGATCGCGGCGGACTACCTGGAGGGTCTGCTGGACATCGCCGACCTCGACGGCGACATCGACATGGACGTCGAGGCCGATCGTGCCTCCGTGTCGATCATCAGCGACACCGGCGGCCGTGACCTGCAGAAGCTGGTCGGCCGGGACGGCGAGGTGCTGGAGGCACTCCAGGAGCTGACGCGCCTGGCCGTGCACCGGGAGACCGGGGACCGCAGCCGGCTCATGCTGGACATCGCGGGTTACCGGGCCAAGAAGCGCGCCGAGCTGTCCGAGCTGGGCGCCAAGGCCGCTGCCGAGGTCAAGAGCTCGGGCGAGCCCATGAAGCTCAAGCCCATGTCCCCGTTCGAGCGCAAGGTCGTGCACGACGCGATCAAGGCGGCCGGACTGCGCAGCGAGTCCGAGGGCGAGGAGCCGCAGCGCTTCGTCGTCGTGCTTCCCGCCTGATCGGCTCCCCCCGCTTCACCGGCCCCGTCTGTTGAGCAGGCGGGGCCGAATTTTGTCAGCCTGGTAGTTCTGGTGGTCGGCGCGCGAAGCGCCGGCGCTGTACGGAAGGACGGTCCCCGTGACGGAGGCAGCGGAGCTTCCCCCCGCGCCCGAGCAGGCGCGGGAAGTGTTCGGTGAGCGCTTCGCCGATGCGGTCCGCTATGCGGAGCTGCTGGCCGAGGCGGGCGTGCAGCGTGGGCTGATCGGCCCGCGCGAAGTCCCCCGGCTGTGGGAGCGGCACCTGCTGAACTGCGCGGTCCTCTCGGAGGTGGTTCCCGAGGGGGTGACGGTGTGCGACGTCGGCTCGGGCGCCGGCCTGCCGGGTATTCCGCTGGCCCTGGTCCGCGAAGACCTGAACATCACCCTGCTGGAGCCCCTGCTGCGGCGGACCACCTTCCTTACGGAGGTCGTCGAGCTGCTGGGTCTGGACCACGTCACCGTGGTGCGGGGCCGGGCCGAGGAGGTCATGGGCAAGCTGCCGCCGGTCCATGTGGTGACCGCCCGTGCCGTGGCGCCGCTGGACCGCCTGGCCACCTGGGGCATCCCGCTGCTGCGTCCCTACGGCGAGATGCTGGCACTGAAGGGGGACACCGCCGAGGAGGAGCTGAAGGCTGCGGCCACCGCCCTCAGCAAGCTTGGCGCGGTATCGACCTCGATCCTGCATGTGGGCGACGGCGTGGTGGATCCCCCGTCCACGGTGGTGCGCGTCGAGGTGGGTGAGAGCCCGGGTGGTGTGCGCTTCGCCGCCAAGCGGGCCAAGGCGGCCCGTACGGGCCGGGCTCGGCGTCGTCGCTGACCCGGCGACGTCACCGTTCCTGATCCGTACCGGCGACGAGACGTACTCCACACAAGCTGCCGAACCCACGCAAGCCGGAGTGTCGCAGAGATCCGGTCGCCGATGCTGTGCATCGTGTTTCACGTGAAACGTCGCTCACTGCTGCACGGCATCATCACTCGCGGTCGAGCCGCGGCCGAACCTCGCGACCGAAAGCCCCTCGGTTCACTCGGAGGGGCCTCGGAGTTGTCCACAGAGGTGGATTTCTCCACAGAACAACAGGCCTCACTGGTTCATGACCCCGAAGACATGGGAGGCTCTGTTCATTGCGAGCCTGAAGTCGAGGAGAGTGAATCCTTGCGGTCCGACGCCAACATCGCGGGACCGATGACCGATCCGGTCCCCGGTCCCCGTACCGAGTCGATGGGGACGGATGTTTCACGTGAAACACCGTCCCCGATGGACGACACTCCCATCGGTCGTGCTGCCCAGCTGGCGGTGGAAGCTCTGGGCCGCGCCGGCGAAGGTCTGCCGCGCCCCGAGCAGACCCGGGTCATCGTGGTCGCCAACCAGAAGGGCGGCGTGGGGAAGACGACGACCACCGTCAATCTGGCCGCTTCGCTGGCTCTGCACGGCGGCCGCGTCCTCGTGATCGACCTCGACCCGCAGGGCAACGCGTCCACGGCGCTGGGGATCGACCACCACGCCGACGTCCCGTCCATCTATGACGTGCTGGTGGAGAGCAGGCCGCTTGCCGAGGTGGTCCAGCCCGTTCCGGACGTCGAGGGACTTTTTTGTGCCCCGGCCACCATCGATCTCGCCGGTGCCGAGATCGAGCTGGTGTCCCTGGTGGCGCGTGAGAGCCGGCTCCAGCGGGCGATCCAGGCGTACGAGCAGCCGCTGGACTATGTCCTCATCGACTGTCCGCCGTCGCTCGGTCTGCTGACGGTCAACGCGCTCGTCGCGGGCCAGGAGGTCCTCATTCCCATCCAGTGCGAGTACTACGCGCTGGAAGGGCTCGGCCAACTGCTGCGCAACGTGGACCTGGTGCGTGGGCATCTCAACCCCACGCTGCATGTATCGACCATCCTGCTCACCATGTACGACGGCCGGACGCGTCTCGCCTCGCAGGTCGCGGACGAGGTGCGCACCCACTTCGGCGACGAGGTGCTGCGGACGAGCATTCCCCGCTCGGTCCGTATCTCCGAGGCGCCGAGCTACGGGCAGACGGTGCTGACTTACGATCCTGGATCGAGCGGTGCCCTCTCGTACCTCGAGGCGGCCCGAGAAATCGCGCTGAGGGGCGTCGGCATCAGCTACGACGCGAGCCAGGCCCACATCGGCGCCCAGAACGACCCGAACATGGTGGAGGGGATCCAGTGAGCGAGCGACGGAGGGGGCTGGGCCGTGGACTCGGCGCCCTGATCCCGGCTGCCCCGACCGAGAAGAACCCGGCTCCGGCCGCGATCGGCAGTGGCCCGTCCGTACCCGCGGCAGCCGCCCCGGTGCTGACGAGCGACCGAGGGGTCGCCGCGGCGAAGGTGGCCACCCTGCCGCCCGTCGCGCAGGAACCCGAGGAGCCGCCGGCTAGCCCCGTCGCGGAGGCGCCCGCAGCTCCGGTGGGTGCCCACTTCGCGGAGATCCCCCTCGACTCCATCACGCCGAACCCGCGCCAGCCGCGTGAGGTCTTCGACGAGGACGCGCTGCACGAGCTGGTCACCTCCATCCAGGAGGTCGGTCTCCTCCAGCCCGTCGTCGTACGGCAGCTCGGGCCCGCCCGCTACGAGCTGATTATGGGTGAGCGCCGCTGGCGGGCCTGCCGTGAGGCCGGTCTCGAGGCCATCCCGGCGATCGTCCGGGCCACCGACGACGAGAAGCTCCTTCTGGACGCCCTGCTGGAGAACCTGCACCGGGCTCAGCTGAACCCGCTGGAAGAGGCAGCCGCCTACGACCAGCTGCTGAAGGACTTCAACTGCACGCACGACCAGCTGGCCGATCGCATCGGGCGTTCCCGTCCGCAGGTCTCCAACACCCTGCGGCTGCTGAAGCTGTCACCGGCGGTCCAGCGCCGGGTCGCCGCCGGAGTCCTCTCCGCCGGACACGCCCGCGCACTGCTCTCCGTCGAGGACTCCGAGGAGCAGGACCGGCTGGCCCATCGGATCGTGGCCGAGGGCCTCTCCGTGCGGGCTGTCGAGGAGATCGTGACCCTGATGGGCTCGCGGCCGCAGGCCACTCAGCGGTCCAAGGGCCCGCGCGCCGGTGGCCGTGTCTCGCCCGCCCTGAGCGAGCTCGCCACCCGTCTCTCGGACCGCTTCGAGACCCGGGTGAAGGTCGACCTCGGGCAGAAGAAGGGCAAGATCACCGTCGAGTTCGCCTCCATGGAGGACCTGGAGCGGATCCTCGGCACGCTCGCCCCGGGCGAGGGGCCGGTTCTCAAGGGTGTGCACGAGGACGAATCCCAGGAGCAGGACGACTGAGCTCCAAGTGATCACGAGTGATCACACTCGAAGCGCCGAGAAGCGGATCGTGTCCGGTGGGTACCGGTACGCGGTCCGCTCTTTGCTTTGAGGCAGTATCGAGGGAATCGCATCGTGGCTACGATGCGAAAGGTATGGCGCATCCACCTGGCAGATCTCTGAGTGGGGAGACGCGATCGATGAGCCGCACCGGACTGGTGGGCGCGGGACTGAGCCTCGGGGCGGTCGGCGGATTCGTCGGCGCCCTGCTCAGGGAACGGAGCGCTCTGACAGCCGCTCGCGACATCGCGGGCGAAGGAAGCGAGGATCAGTCTTCATGGGGCGCCGGCTCGTACCGCTCACGCTGGACAACCTTGAGGACCTTCCCCAGCGCTGTCGCTCGTGTGTCTTCTGGGAACTGGATCCCGTCAGTGGCGAAGCCGCGCTGAAGGCGGGTACCGCCGCTCCGGAGAAGGAGGCCTGGATCTCCGCCGTCCTGCTGGACTGGGGATCGTGCGGCCGGGTGGTCTACGTCGACGACGTCCCCGTGGGCTTCGTGCTCTACGCCCCGCCGGCCTATGTGCCACGATCCTCGGCGTTCCCGACGAGTCCGGTGTCACCGGATGCCGTCCAGCTCATCACGGCGTTCATCATGCCCGGCTACCAGGGGCAGGGGCTGGGCCGCGTGATGGTGCAGACGGTCGCCAAGGATCTGCTGCGTCGGGGCTTCAAGGCGATCGAGGCGTTCGGGGACTCCCGCTGGAAGGAGCCCGCGTGTCTGCTTCCCGCCGACCACCTCCTGGCGGTGGGGTTCAAGACGGTCAGGCAGCACCCTGCGCACCCCCGTCTACGCCTGGAGCTGCGTTCCACGCTCTCCTGGAGGGAAGACGTGGAGCTGGCCCTGGACCGGCTCCTGGGAGCCGTTCAGAAGGAGCCCGCGCTGCGGCCGCTCTAGAGCCGGCATCTGGACCACATACGAATGGGCCAACCCGTTGGGGTTGGCCCATTCGTGTTTCACGTGAAACATGCGCCGCCGCTCGGCGGCACCGCCCGACTACTAGGCGATGAAGTCTTCGAGGTCACGCACGATGGCGGCCTTCGGCTTGGCGCCGACGATGGTCTTGGCGACCTCGCCACCCTGGTAGACGTTCAGGGTCGGGATCGACATGACGCCGTACTTGGCGGCGGTACCCGGGTTCTCGTCGATGTTGAGCTTGACGATCTCGATCTTGTCGCCGTACTCGGCGGCGATCGCCTCGAGCGACGGGGCGATCTGGCGGCACGGGCCGCACCAGGCGGCCCAGAAGTCCACCAGGACGGGCTTCTCGCTCTTGAGGACGTCCTGCTCGAAGGAGTCGTCGGTCACATTCTTCAGGGTGCCGGCCACGGCGGGCTCCTTAACTTGGTTCGTGCGGTGGGGCGGGGCGAGGGAGAGGTCAGACGGCGGCGGTCTTCTCGGGCTCGGCCTTGTCCTCGTCGGCGAGAGCGGCGAGGAAGCGCTCGGCGTCGAGGGCGGCCGAGCAGCCGGTGCCGGCCGCGGTGATCGCCTGTCGGTAGGTGTGGTCGACCACGTCACCGGCGCCGAAGACACCGGTCACATTGGTGCGGGTGGACGGAGCGGCGACCTTCAGGTAGCCCTCCTCGTCCAGGTCAAGCTGGCCCTTGAACAGCTCGGTGCGCGGGTCGTGGCCGATCGCGATGAACAGACCCGTCACGGGCAGGTCCGAGAGCTCGCCGGTCTTGACGTTGCGCAGCTTGAGGCCGGAGAGCTTCTGGTCGCCCTGGACCTCGGCGACCTCGCTGTCCCAGACGAACTTGATCTTCGGGTCACCGAAGGCGCGCTCCTGCATCGCCTTGGAGGCGCGCAGGGTGTCACGGCGGTGGACGATGGTCACGGACTTGGCGAACCGGGAGAGGAAGGTCGCTTCCTCCATCGCGGTGTCGCCGCCGCCGATCACGGCGATGTCCTGGTCCTTGAAGAAGAACCCGTCACAGGTGGCACACCAGGAGACGCCACGACCGGAGAGAGCGTCCTCGTTCGGCAGGCCGAGCTTGCGGTGCTGGGAGCCCGTGGTGACGATGACGGCCTTCGCCCGGTGGACCGTGCCCGCGGTGTCGGTGACGGTCTTGATCTCACCGGTCAGGTCGACGGAGACGATGTCGTCCGGAACCAGCTCGGCGCCGAAGCGCTCGGCCTGCGCCCGCATGTTGTCCATGAGGTCGGGACCCATGATGCCGTCACGGAAGCCGGGGAAGTTCTCCACCTCGGTGGTGTTCATCAGCGCACCACCGGCGGTGACTGCGCCTTCGAACACCAGGGGCTTCAGCGACGCGCGCGCGGTGTAGAGCGCCGCCGTGTAGCCTGCGGGCCCGGAGCCGATGATGATCACGTTACGGACGTCGCTCACGGCTTGATTCCTCGTCTCTGGTCTGCGTCTGTCGACCGGTGAGAGCTCCTTTCGGAACTCTCACCCCACCCAACGGATCCTAAGGGGCGCGCATTCCCGGTGTGTCCGCGCACACGGGGAACGCACACAGTACGGATGGCCGCAGGGTCTCAGGCGAATCCCCGTGCGGGTTCAGGAACGCGGGAAGGACTGCTGGAGCAGCACCGTGCCGGCGGTGGCGGGCTTCCCGCCGACGCAGGCCGCGTCGATGACGTAGGCCGTCACCTTGGCGGTGTCATGGGCGTCGGGGACCACGACGAGGTAGGCGCTCTTGCCGGCGTAGGTGCCCGTCTTGGCGCCGAGGACGCTGCCGTCGCGGTGGATCGCCTGCCGCACGCAGTCCGGGACCGAGGGCTGGGTCTGGAGCAGGGTGTTCGCGCTCTGGGCCGGCGTCGGGGTGACCTGTTCCGTCCCGACACCCGAGCGTGGCTGCTTGCCCGTCTGCGGCCCGAGCAGATCGTTCACCTGGCTCTGCACGCTGTCGCCGGAGAAGGCGCCTGCGGACGACGTCGGCGTACCGTGTGCCGTGGTGTCGGAGCCGCCGCCGTGGAGGGACTGCAGGACGAGCGTTCCGGCGCCGAGAACGGCGGCGGTGAGCACGGCACCCAGGGCGACGGTCCTCCGGCGCCGGCCGCGATCGCGCCCCTTCCGTCCTGGCCCGGTCGCCGTGTGTGGCCGGCCGGCCGGGCGGTCCGCCGGTACCGATGTTTCACGTGAAACAGCCACACCGGGGCCCCCACCGGTGTGGTCTCCGGTCTTTCCGGTCTCGGAGACCAGCACAGGCGAGTCCAGAGCCTTGGGCGCGGTGGAAGCCAGCAGCGCTTCCGCGGCGAGCGCGGCGTCGATACGGCCGGCGACGTCGGCCGGCATGCGGGGCGGGCCCGGCACGGCGCCCAGCAGCCCGCGGATCTCCTCCAGCGAGGCGTGCACGTCCGCACACAGCTCGCATGCGTCGAGGTGGCGCCGTACCTCCGTGCTCCGTGCCGAAGGAAGGATGCCTTCGGTGAGGTCGGAGATCTCGGCGACATCCGGGTGCCCGGCCGTGTCTGTCGAAGTCACGCTCGCCCACCTCCGCCCTTCGCAACGGCTGAATCGCTTGGCCCTGTATTCGGGGAGTTCCCGTACGGGGACCCCGTTGACGGTGGGACGGATGTCCCCTGCACCCGGTTCCGTCCCGGCCCGGTTTCTTTTCGGTCCCCGCTCACGTCCTCGCCGAGGTCCTCGGCGGCTCCTGGCCGCAGATGGGTGAGCAGCGGGAGGAGCCTGGCCCGGCCCCGGGCGCACCGGCTCTTGACGGTGCCTGTGGGGACGTCGAGCATCCGGGCGGCCTCGGCCACGGGGTAGCCCTGCATGTCCACCAGCACGAGGGCGGCGCGCTGCTCGTACGGCAACGTGCCGAGCGCCTCCAGGAGCTGCCGGTGCACGTCGTTGCGCTCGGCCGGGGCGGAAGCGGACTCGTGCGGCTCCAGCAGCTGTTCGAGACGCTCGGTGTCGTCGACCGGAGCGGTCTTCCGGGTGGCGGCCTTACGCGCGCGGTCCAGGCAGGCGTTCACGGTGATCCGGTGCAGCCAGGTCGTGACGGCCGACTGTCCCCGGAAGGTGTGAGCGGCCCGGTAGGCCGACACCAGGGCGTCCTGAACGGCGTCAGCGGCTTCCTCCCGGTCCCCCAGGGTTCGCAACGCCACCGCCCAGAGCCGGTCCCGATGCCGCCGCACGATCTCCCCGAAGGCATCGGGATCGCCTTCCACGTGGCGGGCGAGCAGGTCCTTGTCGCTCACGCCGTCGTATCCGGCGCCCTCTGCCATGTACCCCTCCCGAGTGCAGACCTCAGCTGGTCACCTTGATGTCCGCTACTCTGCCCCGCCAGTGCCCCTGACCGTCCGCGGGCAGCTTGGTCAACCACACCAGCAGGTACTGGCTCTTGAGGGACTTGCTCGGCTTCAGCACCACGGTGGTGCCCGAGCCGCCGGCGGCCTTGGTGTACGCGTCGAACGACGTCGGCTCCGATCCCGCGTCCGCGCTCGCGGCGCGCAGCTCGACGGACGTCTCTCCCACGAAGGAGACCGTCACCTTGCCGACCTGCTGGGCCTTGCCCAGGTCGAGAATGACACCGACGCCCGACTTCAGGTTGCCGAACTGCGGGCTCAGGTAGAAGTCCGTCTGCCAGTAGGTCGAGGCGCTGCTGTCGTAGGCGTTCCCTATGCCTTCCGGCTTCTCGGAACTGTCTTTTCCGAACGGGTCGAAGTCCCGGGCGCCCTTGATGGCGATGGGCTTGCCAGCGAGCGGCTTCCGCGGACTCTTGTCGCCACCGTCCTGCGTCTGCGTCTTGTCGGTGTCCTCCGACTTGCCGCTGTGGTCCATGAGGGCGTCCGCCAGCTGCCAGCTGCCGAGACCGAGGGCGGCGATGAGGAGGGCGGAGACCGCCCACTTCAGGACCTTGCCGGTGCGGCTCTGCAGCGGGGGCGGCGGGGGCGTGATCGGCTGGGTGGCACCGGGACGCGGCGCGGGACGGCCGTACGTGCCCTGCTGGTAGGTGGTGCGCTGGTAGTCCGGCGGGGCCGTGAACGTGGGCTCCGGCGGGCGGATGCGGGGCATCTCGCCGATCGCCTTGACCAGTTCCTCCGGTGTGGTGCACGGGGCCTCGTGCCGCGAGGCGGTGGCGCCGTCGTTGACCAGGGCGCGCATGGCGAGTTCGGACAGGCCGCGGTGGACACCGGCGCGCACCTGGTCCGGTGCGATCAGGCCGATGTCCTTGGGGAGGCCGGACAGGCCGTAGGCGTCGTTCTCGTACGGCCAGCGCTGGGTGAGCGCCGCGTACAGGAGGGCGCCGATGGACTCGGTGTCGGTGCGTTGCGGGGTGTCGGAGCTGATGCCGCGCAGGGCCGCGTTGACGGCGAGGCCGCGGATGCGCCACTGGCCGGTCGAGGCACGCAGGACGGCGTTCGGGTTCAGCCGCAGATGGGCGAGGCCCTCGCGGTGCGCGGCCGCCATGGCGGAGGCGACCTGACTGACCATCTGGTAGGCGTCGTGCGGCTCCAGCGGTCCTGCGGCCAGCAGGGTGCCCATCTCGGTGGCGTCGGGCAGCCATTCGTGCACGACGTAGACGAGGTCGTTCTCCTCGACGGCGTCCAGGACCTGGACGAAGCGTGGATCGCCGAGCAGCGCGGAGGACCGGGCGGCGGCCAGTACGGAACGGGCCCGCGCATGGTCGGCGGGCAGGATGTGGACACCGACGGCACGACGCAGTTTCTCGTCGACCGCACGCCAGCTGCTGAATCCGTCCAGACGGGTGACGCACTCCTCGAGACGGTAGCGTCTGGCGAGTTTGTGACCGCTGTGCAGTTCAGGCGGTGAGGCCTTCTTACCGGGGCTCTCCGTCCCCTCGCTCCCCTGCCCCTCGTCGCTGTCCGTGCCCCGCTCCGGGTTCTGGGCCACCCCGTCGGCCGTGGACTCCGCCTTGGCGGTCAGCGGCTTGTCACCGCTGTTGTCTGCCACGTCGACGGCAGCCGTGCTGCGTTCCGCCACCGTCGTCCCTGCCTCCCCATCCGTTGCACGCTGTCCGACGCCGAATCCAATTGTGCCCACAGTCGGCCGCTATGCACGACACACAGCGGCGGACGATGGTTGTGCGCCTACCCCCGCCTCAGCGCCCCAGACGCCCGCGCACCATACCCACGAGCGAGTTGAGTTCCTCGATCCGCATCCTGCGGGCGGCCACGAAGAAGACGCCCAGCAGCACCGCCCCGCCGACGATCAGCGCGGCGAGGGAGCCGAGGACGCCCTGGCCGAGGGTGCTCCCGATGCCGTAGCAGGCCGCGCCACTGAGCAGGGCCGCCGGTACCGAGGCGATGGCGAGCCGGGCGTAGGTCCGCATGACCCGTGCTCCGTCCAGGTCACCGCCGAGCCGCTTGCGCAGCCGCCGCCAGGCCACACCCACGCCGATCGCGTAGGCCAGGCCGTAGGAGGCGGCCATGCCGGCCACCGCCCAGCGGGCCGGGAGCAGCAGGTAGCAGAGCCCGGCGGCGCCCGCGTTGAACGCCGCCACGATCACCGTGTTGTAGAAGGGGGTGCGGGTGTCCTCGTAGGCGTAGAAGGCGCGCAGGACGACGTACTGCACCGAGTACGGAATCAGGCCGAGGGCGAAGGCCATCAGCATGTAGCCCATGTTGACGGCGGACGTCGTACCGGCCGAGCCGAAGATCAGGGTGCACATCGGGATGCCGAGCGCGACGAAGCCGAAGGCGATGGGCACGATCGCGACCGCGGTGGTGCGCAGGCCCTGCGAGATGTCGTCCCGCACCGCGCCCGCGTCGCCCTCGGCGGCCGAGCGCGAGATGCGCGGCAGCAGGGCGGCCATCAGGGACACGGTGATGATGGCCTGCGGCAGACCCCAGATGAGCTGGGCGTTGGCGTAGGCGGCGAAGCCGGTGCCCTTGACGCCGGAACCCTTGCCGGCGGCGGTGGACAGCTGGGTGACGACCATGGCGCCCGCCTGGTTGGCGAGGACGAACAGGACCGTCCACTTGGCCAGCATGGCGGCCTTGCCCAGGCCGTGGCCCCTCCAGTCGAACCGCAGCCGGATCCGGAAGCCGGTCTCGCGCAGGTAGGGGATCATCGCCAGGGCCTGCACGACCAGGCCGAGCAGCACACCGACACCGAGCAGGCGCTGACCCTGCGGCGGGATGTTCTCGACGGCCAGGTGGGAGTCGGCCGCGGTGCCGTACACCCAGATGAACGCGCCGAGCGAGACGATGATGACGATGTTGTTGAGGACCGGGGTCCACATCATCGCGCCGAACTTGCCGCGCGCGTTGAGGATCTGACCCATCACCACGTGGATGCCCATGAAGAAGATCGAGGGCAGGAAGTAGCGGGTGAAGGTCACCGCGACACTGTTGGCCGCCGAGTCGGCGGCGATGGTGGGCGACAGCGCCCGCACCAGGTACGGGGCGGCGAACATCGCGAGGCCGGTGAGCGCGGCCAGCGCGACCATGACGAGGGTCAGCAGACGGTTGGCGAAGGCCTCGCCGCCGTCCTCGTCCTCCTTCATGGACCGCACGAGCTGCGGCACGAAGACGGAGTTCAGGCCACCGCCGACGGTGAGGATGTAGATCATCGTCGGCAGCTGGTAGGCGACCTGGAAGGAGTCGGCGAGGAAGCCGAGGCCGAGGGCCGCCGCGATCAGTGCCGAGCGGACGAAACCGGTGAGGCGGGAGACCATCGTGCCCGCCGCCATGACGGCACTGGACTTCAGCAGCCCGGCGGCCTTGCCGCCCTTCTTCGCGGGGGCCGCGGGGGCCTCCGCGGTCTCAGGCTCGGCGGACAGCGTGGCTCCGCCGGGGTCCGGGGCGGCCGCCGGAGCCGGCACCGGGGACTGCCCCGGGGTGCCCGGCACGCCCGGGTAGGAGGCCGCGTAGGGGTTGCCCTGCTGCGGTCCCTGGCCGTACGCCGGCTGGTGGCCCGCCGGGCCGTATCCGGCGCCCGGTGCGGCGGCAGGGCCCGGCACGGCCGGGTCCGCCGGAACGGGGCCGCCGCCCTGCTGCTGGTCCCTGAAGAGGTGCGCGAAGGCGTCCGGCTCGTGGTACTCCTCGCCGGAGTGCGAGACCAGGTCGTCCACGCCCACGAACTGGGTGGTCCGGGGGTCGTCGCCGTGCGGCAGGTACTGGGTGGCGCCACCGTCCGGCTCGGGCGCCGGGGTCTGCGCCCACACACGGGGGTCGGGCGCGTACGGCGACTGCGCCGGCGGCGCGTACAGCGGCTGCTGCGGCTCGTAACTGCCGGGCGCCGGCGGCGGGTGTGCGGCACGGTCGTAGAGCGCCTCGGCGACCGGGTCCTGGGCGGTCAGGTCCTGCCCCCGGTAGGGGTCCTGGTCGTAGGCGTCCTGGAGGTACATGTCAGCCGCGTGCTGCGGCGGCACCTGGCCGGGCTCCGGCGGCGGCTCGGGGTAGCCCGAGCCGGCCGCGCCCTGGCCGCGATCACCGTCGTACGGCGCGTTCATGGTTACCCCACCTCATCGTCCCGGGCCACACCGGCCACGACATCGCTCAACGGTCCACTCTCTCACCCGTCCCGGACGGGTCGGCGCTTTCCGGTGCGGTGTCCGGCGCAGGGTCACTCGGCTGCTCCGGGTCGGCTGCCCCAGAGGGTACGTCGGACTCCTCGGGGAGACGGCCCCCGGGGCCTTCGGGGTTCCCTGGCTCGTCACCGGAGTCGTCCCCGGCGGCGTCGGGACCGCCGTCCTCGGCCTGCCGTGCGGCCGCGCGCTTGCGCTGGGTGTACATCCGGAAACCGGCCAGGACGAGGAGCAGCACGCCACCGCCGATGACCAGCATGACCGTGGGCGTGACCTCGGTGACCTTCACGTCGAAGCTGACGGGGTCGCCGTACTGCTGGCCGTCCTCGGTGTAGAGCTGGGCATAGACCGTGACCCGGCCGTTGGCGTTGGCCGAGGTGGTGAACTTCACCGACTGGCTGTGGCCGCCGGAGACGTCCACGCGCTGCTCGTAGTAGGCCTTGCCGCCGATCTTCAGTCGGGTCGGCATCGTGGACGTCAGCCGCAGGACGAGGTGGCTCACCGGCTGGACGAGGTTGTTCTGGACGGTCACCGGGATGGTGGCGCTGCGCCCGGAGAGCTTGGTCTCGGACTTGTCGATCAGCTTGACCTGCTGAGTGAGGTCGTCCAGCCAGTTCTCGACGTCGTCCCGGAAGCTCTCCGCCTGGCTGCCGCGGCCACGCCACGAGGTGGACATCTCGCGGTTTATGGCCAGCCCGAACGGGGTGACCACGCGCGACGGGTCGCTGAGGACGACCTTGAAGTTGTCGAGCTTGTCCTGGGTGCTGGCGATCTGCTCGAAGGCCGTCCGCGGCAGCTCCTGCCTGCGCAGTGAGGAGGGGTAGGCGGACGTGGACGGGATGCGCGTCGTGGCGTTCGGGTCGGGCTTGTCCTTGGCGGCCGCCGTGAGGTTCTGCGACTGGGACCAGGTTCCGCCCTGGAGCGCCTTCGCTGCCGCCGCCATCGCCTGGGCCTGGCTCGCCGACGGCATGCGCTGCGGGGCGACGACGATGCTCCGCTGCTGGTCCGTCTGCTCGTTCACCTCCAGGCTCTGGGCCAGGAAGTTCTGCACGGCCAGGGTGGCCGAGCCGGCCTGGGTCAGATCGTCCTCGAAGGCCGTGGACAGCCGTGCGTCGGACACCACCGCCGTGGTGCCCCCGCCGACCGGGCGGGCGGCGGACGGGGTGTAGGTCAGCCCGGCGGTGTCCTGGAGGCTGTCGCTGCGGGCGATCACCCGGTCGGCACCGGCGGAGGTGGCGACCTTCATGATCGACGGGTCCACGGCGCCGTCCACCGGCCAGGCGAAGTCCGTGCTCGGTGTGACGTGCAGCACGGACTTCACCGTGAGGGCGGCGACGTCGGTGGCGTCCTTGAGATGACTGAGCGAGCCGGTGACGCTGGTGCCCCGGTGAGCGAGGGAGGCCAGGTCGGGGTCGGCGAAGGGCAGCGCGACGACCTCCTTGCCCGCCACGGCCTTCTGCAGGCCGGCCAGCCACTGCTTGGCGACCGCCTGGTGCGTTCCGGCCGTGGTGGTGCCGTCGCGGCCCTGCAGCCGGTAACTGCTCGCCATGGCGTCCACCGATGCCAGCAGGTCCGGATCGATCACCCACGTGACGTCCAGATCCTTGCCCAGCTCCAGCATCTGGGCCAGCCGGCCGCCCGGGGCGATCTCCTTGGCCAGGTCGTCATTGAGGAAGACCGGGGTCTGCAGCTCCCCGGCGCCCGTCCTGGCCGTCATGTGGACGGAGGACACCAGCGGCCACAGGAACGTGGTCCTGGTCTTCGTGTCGGCGTCGGACGCCTGCCACGGCAGGAACGTCCGCTTCGCGCCGAGCACCTGCTCCCAGGGCTGGGCGGCGGTCTGTCCGGACAGGGCGACGCCGAACTCGTAGACGCCGTCGCTGCCGAGGTCCAGCTTGTCCACCGGGACGGAGATGCTGAAGTGCTCGGCGACGCCGGGGGCGAGCTTGGCGAACTTCTCCTCGTACTTGCCGCCGACCTCGGAGCCGTTGAGGCTCTGGAGGGAGTCGGAGTGCCGGCTTATGGCGTCGATCGCCGCGCGCGTGTTCAGCTGGCGTCCCACCCGCAGGCCCACGTGGGCGGCGGTGACGGCCTGCTTGCCGGTGTTGGTCACGGTGCCCGACACGGTCAGCGTGTCCCCGTCCGTGGGGGCGCTGGGGGTGAGCGAGTCCACCGAGACGGACACCGGGTCCGAGGAGGCGGCCTGGACCGGTCCTGCGGCGGGCAGCTGGAGGAGCCCGGCCAGCAGGGGCGCCCCGGCGAGCAGAGCTCCGGTACGCCGCAGCCACCGGCGGGCAGGTGAGGCACTGGTCCCCTGGAAGTCAGCCGCCTCGGCCACGCGCTCGCCCGTCCCTCGTCGTCGTCAGTGGTCGTCGGAATGTGCGTCCACGCATGGTAACGATGTGCGCCGAGGGGAAGTGCCGTGGTCTGCTTCACAAGATCGGAAGAGAGCGGCGACCTGTCCTCTCCGTCCAGTATCGAGGAGATGGCGGTAGTACGCCGTAAGCACCGGCCTTGAGCGGGTATGGCGGGTGGTGGGCGTACCCCGCTTATGGGGGCGCCCCCGGGGCTCCCGGCCACGTACCCTCTTCTGTTGTGCCGAACGCCAACGATGACACTCCCTCTGCCCTGAACCAGGCGCAGCACCGCGCCGTGAGCGAGCTGCTGCGGGTGGCTCCCGTCGCGGACGATCTCGCCCGCCGCTTCCAGGAGGCCGGGTTCTCGCTCGCCCTGGTCGGGGGCTCGGTCCGTGACGCGCTGCTCGGCCGGCTCGGTAACGACCTGGACTTCACCACCGACGCGCGCCCCGAGGACGTCCTGAAGATCGTGCGTCCCTGGGCGGACTCCGTCTGGGAGGTCGGGATCGCCTTCGGTACCGTCGGCGCGCACAAGGGTGGCTACCAGATCGAGATCACCACCTACCGGTCCGAGGCGTACGACCGCACCTCGCGCAAGCCGGAGGTGTCGTACGGCGACTCCATCGAGGAGGACCTGGTCCGTCGTGACTTCTCGGTCAACGCGATGGCCGTGGTGCTGCCGGAGAAGGAGTTCATCGACCCGCACGGCGGCCTGGAGGACCTCGCGGCCCGGGTGCTGCGCACCCCTGGCACGCCCGAGGAATCGTTCTCGGACGACCCGCTGCGGATGATGCGAGCCGCCCGGTTCGCCGCCCAGCTGGACTTCGAGGTGGCGCCCGAGGTCGTCACCGCGATGACCGAGATGGCGGGGCGGATCGAGATCGTCTCGGCCGAGCGGGTCCGGGACGAATTGAACAAGCTGATCCTCTCCGCGCACCCGCGCAAGGGACTGACCCTGCTGGTCGACACCGGGCTCGCCGGCCACGTCCTGCCTGAGCTGCCGGCCCTGCGGCTGGAGAGTGACGAGCACCACCGGCACAAGGACGTGTACGAGCACACGCTGATCGTGCTGGAGCAGGCGATCGCGCTGGAGGAGAACGGCCCCGATCTGGCGTTGCGCCTGTCCGCGCTGCTGCACGACATCGGCAAGCCGCGCACGCGCCGTTTCGAGGGGGACGGGCGGGTCTCCTTCCACCACCACGAGGTGGTGGGCGCGAAGATGACGAAGAAGCGTATGACGGCCCTGAAGTACTCCAACGAGCTGGTGAAGGACGTCTCCCGGCTGGTCGAGCTTCATCTGCGCTTCCATGGCTACGGCACGGGCGAATGGACCGACTCGGCCGTGCGCCGTTACGTGCGGGACGCCGGACCGCTTCTGGACCGTCTGCACAAGCTGACCCGTTCCGACTGCACGACGCGGAACAAGCGGAAGGCGGCGGCACTGTCCCGCGCCTACGACGGTCTGGAGGAGCGCATCGGTCAGCTCCAGGAGCGGGAGGAGCTGGACGCGATCCGTCCGGACCTCGACGGCAACCAGATCATGGAGATCCTGGGCATCAGCCCGGGTCCGGTCATCGGCCAGGCGTACAAGCACATGCTGGAGCTGCGGCTGGAGAACGGCCCGATGGAGCATGACGCCGCGGTGGCGGCGCTCAAGGAGTGGTGGGCCCAGCAGGGCTGAGCCGTGGGGGTGGCATGTGTTTCACGTGAAACACACGCCGCGGCCTACAGAGGGGGCGATGTTTCACGTGAAACATCGCCCTTCTTGTCGTTCCGGTGGGTCTCGAAGCGGGCCATGGCCACCGCGGTCAGTCCGTAGAAGAAGGCGACAAGCACCACCAGGGCCGCCGACCGGCCGTCCGGTGGCAGCATCAGAGCCGCCAGGCTGGCGGCACCGACGAAGGCCGTGTTGAAGAGGACGTCGTACAGGGAGAAGATCCGGCCCCGGAAGCCGTCGTCGACGGATGCCTGGACGATCGTGTCCGTGGCGATCTTGGCGCCCTGGGTGATGAGCCCCAGGACGAAGACCGCGACCAGCAGGGGGCCGGCGGCGAACGGTAGGCCGAGTGCGGGTTCCAGCAGCGCTGCCGTGCCGGCGCAGACCACGATCCAGCGGACGGGACCGATCCGTCCCACCACCCACGGTGTCACCAGGGCAGCCGCGAAGAAACCCGCGCCGGACACCGTCAGCGCGAGCCCGAGCAGCCGCAGGCCCTCGTCGGGGGACGCGGAGAGGGCGTAGCGGCACAGCATGAGCAGCAGAACGAGCAGCGCGCCGTAGCAGAAGCGCATCAGCGTCATCGCGGCCAGCGCCCAGGCCGCCTCCCGGCGCCGGGGCTCGGCCAGGTGGCGGACGGCCGCGAGCAGTGCCCGCGCGGTGTCGGCGAGCGCGGACCTGAGCTGCGGCTGTTCCGGTACCCGGTCGGGTCCCAGGAGCGCGGGAGCCATGCTCAGGGCGGTCAGAGCCGCGCACAGGTACAGGAAGGCGCCGAGCAGCACCACGGCGGCGTCGGAGCCCGACGCCACGAGCCGTACGGCGAAGGCCAGGCCGCCGCCGACGGTCGCGGCCAGCGTGCCGGCCGTGGGGGACAGGGAGTTCGCGAGGACCAGGCGCTCGGTGTCGACCACCCGCGGCAGGGCGGCGGAGAGTCCGGCGAGGACGAAGCGGTTGACGGCCGTCACGCAGAGCGCCGAGGCGTAGAACAGCCAGTCCGGGACGTGGCTCACCATCAGGACCGCGGTCACCGCCGCCAGCAGGGCCCGCAGCAGATTGCCGTACAGGAACACCTGGCGGCGCCGCCAGCGGTCCAGCAGGACACCTGCGAAGGGGCCGACCAGGGAGTAAGGGAGCAGCAGGACCGCCATCGCCGACGCGATCGACGCGGCGGAGGTCTGCTTCTCCGGGGAGAAGACGACGTACGCGGCGAGCGCGACCTGGTAGACGCCATCGGCTCCCTGGGAGAGGAGACGTACGGACAGCAGGTGCCGGAAGTCCCGCAGACTCAGCAGGACGCGCAGGTCACGGACGACGGACATGGCGAACAGCCTCACACATGCGGAAGGTCCCCGGGCCAGGAAGCCCGGGGACCCTCACAGCCCTGGCAGGAGCGTTCTGTCGGCGCTTCAGCGCTCGACGTCGCCGCGGATGAACTTCTCCACGTTCTCCCGGGCCACGTCGTCGAAGTACTGGACCGGCGGGGACTTCATGAAGTACGAGGAGGCGGACAGGATCGGGCCACCGATGCCGCGGTCCTTGGCGATCTTCGCGGCGCGCAGGGCGTCGATGATGACACCCGCGGAGTTCGGGGAGTCCCAGACCTCGAGCTTGTACTCCAGGTTCAGCGGGACGTCACCGAAGGCGCGGCCCTCGAGGCGGACGTAGGCCCACTTGCGGTCGTCCAGCCAGGCGACGTAGTCGGACGGGCCGATGTGGACGTTCTTCTCGCCGAGGTCCCGGTCGGGGATCTGGGAGGTGACGGCCTGCGTCTTGGAGATCTTCTTGGACTCGAGGCGCTCGCGCTCGAGCATGTTCTTGAAGTCCATGTTGCCGCCGACGTTCAGCTGCATCGTGCGGTCCAGGATGACACCGCGGTCCTCGAACAGCTTGGCCATCACGCGGTGCGTGATGGTCGCGCCGACCTGGGACTTGATGTCGTCACCGACGATCGGCACACCGGCCTCGGTGAACTTGTCCGCCCACTCCTTGGTGCCGGCGATGAAGACCGGGAGGGCGTTGACGAAGGCGACCTTGGCGTCGATGGCGCACTGGGCGTAGAACTTCGCCGCGTCCTCGGAGCCGACGGGCAGGTAGCAGACCAGAACGTCGACCTGCTTGTCCTTCAGGATCTGGACGACGTCGACCGGCTCGGCCTCGGACTCCTCGATGGTCTGGCGGTAGTACTTGCCAAGACCGTCGAGGGTGTGGCCGCGCTGGACGGTGACACCGGAGTTGGGCACGTCGCAGATCTTGATGGTGTTGTTCTCGGACGCGCCGATCGCGTCCGCGAGGTCGAGGCCGACCTTCTTGGCGTCCACGTCGAACGCGGCGACGAACTCGACGTCGCGCACGTGGTAGTCACCGAACTGCACGTGCATCAGGCCGGGGACCTTGGAGGCCGCGTCGGCGTCCTTGTAGTACTCGACTCCCTGCACCAGCGACGCGGCGCAGTTGCCCACGCCGACGATGGCTACGCGAACCGAACCCATTCCGGTTGCTCCCTGTGTGTACGAGTGAGGCCCTGAGTGGGTCTCACGTGGCGGTGTCGCCGGGCGTATCCGTCCCGGGGGTGCCCCCGGGACGGGGCAGGCCGCCCGTCGATCCAGATGTGGTGTCCTGCTGAGCGGACCCCCCGGATGCGGAACCCTTCAGGTCCCGACCGGCCCGCTCGCTCTCGATGAGCTCGTTCAGCCAGCGCACTTCGCGCTCCACGGACTCCATACCGTGGCGCTGGAGCTCAAGCGTGTAGTCGTCGAGGCGTTCTCGCGTGCGTGCCAGGGAGGCGCGCATCTTCTCCAGGCGCTCCTCCAGGCGGCTGCGCCGGCCCTCCAGCACGCGCATGCGCACATCCCGCGACGTCTGCCCGAAGAAGGCGAACCGTGCGGCGAAGTGCTCGTCCTCGTACGCGTCGGGGCCGGTCTGCGAGAGCAGCTCCTCGAAGTGCTCCTTACCTTCTGCCGTCAATCGGTACACGATCTTCGCGCGGCGTCCGGCGAGAGGAGCGGCGAGGGCGTCCTCATGGGTGCTGCCCGGTTCCTCGATCAACCAGCCGTTGGTGACCAGCGTCTTGAGGCAGGGGTACAGGGTCCCGTAGCTGAACGCCCGGAATACACCCAGAGACGTATTGAGTCGTTTGCGCAGCTCATAGCCGTGCATAGGGGACTCGCGCAGCAGCCCGAGTACGGCGAACTCGAGGATGCCGGATCGCCGGCTCATGATCGCCTCCTTCGGTCCACCGCGTCTTTATCTCGCCCTGATGTATCGACTCGATACATCACGACGATAGAACGGCCTTCCGCATGCGACAAGAGGGAGGACGGTGAACGGGATCACATCACCGATTCGTAGGAGGCGAGTTGCCTGTTTTGGGGTGAACTTCGGGGCTCGGCTGGTTTTGACGGTGCGTAGTCTGTGCGGCATGCACACCACCGGGAACCAAGTGATGCCTGGGGGGCGTCCTCGTCCCCGGTGCAGTACGGGTGAATGCGGGACCGACCACATCCGTACTTCGGGGGGACCGGAAACCACCGCCGTTTCCAGGCGCGCACGGGTGCGCCTGCCCGAGGAGTAATCGTTCGATGAGCGAGCACCGTCGCAAACCGCCGCAGCCGCAGGGAGGCGGACGTGCCGCGGCCCGACGCGGACAGTCCGGCCCCGCCTCCGGCCGCCGTGCGGCACCGCGAGGCGCCACCGGGTCTTCTTCCGACTCCCATGAGTCCGGTTCCTACGGGTCGGACGCCTACGGCTCGGGGGGTGAGGAGCGCGCCTACGGCAGCCGTGCCGAGGCGCGCCGCGCGACCCAGAGAGGCGGCGGCCGGCGCAGGGCCGCCGACAACGCGGGTCCTGGCGCCCGGCGCGGCGGCCCGGGCGGACCGACCGGCCCCGGCCGCGGCAGAGGCCGTGCCACGACCGCACCGGGCAAGAAGAGGTTCATCGACTACCCGCGGTCGGGCAAGTACGGCTGGCACCGCTGGGTGCCGTCCTGGAAGCTCGTGTCGGGTCTGTTCGTCGGCTTCCTCGGCTGCCTGGTCGCCATGGTGGGCATCGGCTTCGCGATGGTGGAGATCCCCAGCGAGAACATCGCCGCCAAGTCCCAGAACAACGTCTACTACTGGGCGGACGGCAGCCAGATGGTCGCCACCGGCACCGGTGTGAACCGCCAGAACGTCACCATCGACAAGATCCCCGAGGCCATGCAGTGGGCCGTGATCTCGGCGGAGAACAAGAGCTTCTATCAGGACTCGGGCGTGGACCCCATGGGTATCGCCCGAGCGCTGGCCAACATGGCGCGAGGCGGTCAGACGCAGGGTGGTTCGACGATCACCCAGCAGTTCGTCAAGAACACCTACCTCAGCCAGGACCAGACGGTCACCCGTAAGTTCAAGGAGATGTTCATCTCCATCAAGGTGGGCACGAGGCTCAAGAAGCCGCAGATCCTCCAGGGGTATCTGAACACCTCGTACTTCGGCCGTGGCGCGTACGGCATCCAGGCGGCCGCCCATACCTACTTCGGCAAGGACGCGGTCAAGCTCAACCCGAGCCAGTGCGCCTTCCTCGCGGCGCTGCTGAAGGGCCCGACGTACTACGACCCGGCCGGCAACGTCGATCTCGACAAGTCGGCGGACCCCAAGTCCAACCTCAAGCGCTCCACGGAGCGCTGGCGCTGGATCCTCGGCGAGATGCACAAGGACAAGCGCATCAGCGACGCCGACTACCAGAAGGCCATCGCGAAGTACCCCCCGGTCCAGGGCCGCAAGGCGACCAAGGGCATGACCGGCCAGATCAGCTACCTGGCCGACACGGCGAAGAAGTACGTCCTGAACCACTCCAACATCACGGAGGCGGAGTTCGACAAGGGCGGCTACCAGATCTACACGACCTTCAACAAGGACAAGGTCAACGACCTGAGCGCAGCCGTGAAGAAGATCCAGAAGGACCGGCTCGACCCCAAGCACCGCAGCCTGGACAAGTACGTCCAGTTCGGTGCGGCGTCGGTGGTCCCCAAGGACGGAGCGATCGTCGCCCTCTACGGCGGTGACGGCTACGAGAACGGCCACTTCACCAACAACGCCGACACCTCCGGCGTCCCCGTCGGTTCGACGTGGAAGCCGTTCGTGCTGGCCGCGGCGATGGAGTACGGCACGTACAAGTCCGACGGCGTGGGCGTCTCGCCGCTGAGCAAGTACAACGGCGACGACCACCTGAAGGTGAGACGGCCGGACGGGTCGTACTACCTCAATAAGGACAACTCGTTCTTCTTCCAGAAGAACGAGAGTCCTCGCAAGTGGGGATACATCACTCTGCGCAAGGCGATGGAGCAGTCCATCAACACGCCCTTCGTGCAGCTGGGTGTCGATGTGGGCATGTCCAAGGTCCGCGACGTGGCCCGGTCCACCGGCATACTCGACGCGAGCATGTCGCAGGACCTCAACCCGTCGTTCGCCATCGGTACCTCCACCCCCAGCGCGATCCGCATGGCCGACGCCTACGCGACCTTCGCGGCCTCCGGGAAGCAGGCGGACCCGTACTCGGTGACCGCCGTCAAGAAGGACGGCACGGACGTGCCGAGCTTCACCAAGAGGCCCAAGATCAAGCAGGCGATGGAAGCGAACATCGCCAACAACGTCACCGACGTGCTGCAGAACGTCATCCAGAACGGTACGGGTCAGAACGCCAAGGCCCTGGGCCGTTCCGCGGCGGGTAAGACCGGTACCACCGACAAGAACAAGTCGGCCTGGTTCGTGGGCTACACCCAGCAGCTGTCGACGTCGGTGGCGATGTTCCGCGAGAATCCCAAGGACCACAAACTGCTGTCCATGAACGGCACCGCGGGGGTGGACTCCATCCACGGTGGTGACATCCCGACCGCGGTGTGGACCGAGTACATGAAGGCCGCACTGAAGAACGCGAACGACCCCGGCTTCCCGGACGCGGTGAAGATCGGTGACGTGCAGGACGAGGTCGGTGCGCCGTCCCCGACCCCGTCGGTCACCATCACGCCGAGCCAGTCGCCGAGCGACTCGCCGACCCCGACGCCGAGCGTGACGTCCACCTCCCCGTCCCCGTCCCCCAGCGATTCCTGCCAGTTCGGCTGGGGAGACAACTGCGACACCGCCAATGGCGGCGGCAACGGGAACGGAAACGGCGGCACGGACGGAGGGACGACACCCTCGCCGACTGTCACGGACACCACCGGGACCGGGAACAACAGAGGAAACGGCAACGGTGGTCTCTTCGCAGGTCAGAATGGCTAGCAGGGTCATCTGATCCCAGACCGGTCATACCGCCCGGCAAGGGTGTTTCACGTGAAACATGGGCCGCCGCACCCACCAGGTGCGGCGGCCCACGGTGTTTTCCTGGACAGGTACGGCAGGATGTGCCCCATGCCCAGTGCAGAGATGACGCCCGCCGGCGTGCACGAGCCCGAGCCTGTGCGGCCCTCCGACGCGGAACCGGTCCGGCCGACCAGGGAGGACGAGGTCGCCGCGGCCGGGAGCGAGCTGATCGGCGGTCCCATCGGCCGGCGTGCCTTGCTCGGGACGACCTGGTGGACTCCCGTTCGCGTCATCGCGCTCGTCGCGATCGGCATGTTCGCGCTCGGCCTCGTCCAGAAAGCGCCCTGCTACCACAGTGCCTGGTTCTTCGGCGCCAGCTCGCAGTACACGCATGCCTGCTACTCGGACATCCCGCACCTGTATCAGGGGCGCGGCTTCGCCGACGGTCTGGTGCCGTACTTCGACAAGCTCCCGGGCGACATGGATTACCTCGAATACCCGGTGCTGACCGGTGTCTTCATGGAGGTCGCGGCCTGGCTCACTCCGGGCAGCGGTTCCATCCAGCACCAGGAGCAGTGGTACTGGTTCGCCAACGCCGGGATGCTGATGGTGTGCACGGCCGTCATCGCCGTCTGTGTGACCCGCACCCAGCGCCGGCGTCCCTGGGACGGTCTGCTCGTCGCTCTCGCACCGGCCTTCGCCCTCACCGCCACCATCAACTGGGACCTTCTCGCGGTGGCTCTGACGGCCGCCGCGATGCTGATGTGGTCCCGGGGCCGGGCCCTGGCCTTCGGGGTCCTCCTGGGGCTCGCCACGGCCGCCAAGCTCTATCCCGTCGTGCTGCTCGGCCCGCTGCTCGTCCTGTGCTGGCGGGCCGGCCGGTGGCGTGAGTACTTCCAGGCCGCGGGCGGGGCCGTCGTCGCCTGGCTGGTCGTGAACCTGCCCGTGATGCTGTTCGCCTTCCAGGGCTGGTCGAAGTTCTACACGTTCAGCCACGACCGGGGCATCGACTTCGGCTCCTTCTGGCTGATCTGGGCGCAGAACTCCAGCAACCCGCCGACCACCGACTTCGTCAACACCGCGGCCACCGTGCTGGTCGTCCTGTGCTTCCTCGGCATCGCGGCGCTGACCTTCACCGCCCCGCGCAGGCCGCGCTTCGCCCAGCTCGCCTTCCTGATGGTCGCGGCCTTCATCCTCACCAACAAGGTCTACTCCCCGCAGTACGTCCTGTGGCTGGTGCCGCTCGCGGTCCTCGCCCGGCCCAAGTGGCGCGACTTCCTTGTCTGGCAGGCGTGCGAGGTGGCGTACTTCCTGGGCATCTGGATGTACCTCGCCTACACGACCAGCGGAGACGCCCACAAGGGACTGCCGACGCAGGGCTACCACTGGGCGATCGCGATCCATCTGCTCGGCACCCTGTACCTGTGCGCCGTCGTCGTCCGGGACATCCTCATGCCCGAGCGGGATGTGGTGCGCAGGGCCGGGGACGACGATCCTTCGGGCGGGGTGCTCGACGGTGCCGAGGACGTCTTCGTGCTCGGCACCGCGGCCCGCCCCGCCCGGCACGCCGCGCCCTTCGAGGCGCCCCAGGTGGCCTGGGGGCGGCCGGAACAGCGCCCCCACGAGGACCGTTCGCTCTGAGCGAACGCCCGCTGCGGGCTATGCCCCGGCGGGTTCCCCGGACATGTGAAAGGCCGTGCACGAGCGCTTCGTGCACGGCCTTCCCGCTGCGCGGATCCTGTCCGGGGACTGCCCAGGTTCTGTCCGGTGGCCGGACCGTCAGCGGTCGACGATCCGGTCGAACTGCGTGGTGGTGTGCCGCAGATGGGCCACCAGCTCGTCACCGACCGTCGGCTCCGGGGCGTCCGACGGGACGAACAGGATGGACACCTGCATGTGCGGCGGCTCGGCGAACCAGCGCTGCTTGCCGCCCCAGACGAACGGCGAAAGGTTCCGGTTCACCGTCGCCAGACCGGCCCGCGCGACGCCCTTGGCGCGCGGCATGACGCCGTGCAGGGCCTTCGGGGCCTCCAGGCCCACCCCGTGCGACGTGCCGCCCGCCACGACCACCAGGAAGCCGTCCGAGGCCGCCTTCTGCTGCCGGTAGCCGAAGCGGTCGCCCTTCGTCACGCGCGTGACGTCCAGGACCGCACCGCGGTACTCGGTGGCCTCGTGGTCCCCCAGCCACAGCCGCGTGCCGATCCGGGCGCGGAACCGCGTCTGCGGGAACTGCTGCTGCAGCCGGGCGAGTTCCTCGGCCTTGAGGTGGCTGACGAACATGGTGTGCAGCGGGAGCCGGGCCGCGCGCAGCCGGTCCATCCAGCCGATGACCTCCTCGACGGCGTCCGAGCCGTCGGTGCGGTCCAGCGGCAGGTGGATGGCGAAGCCCTCCAGCCGGACGTTCTCGATGGCCTGGTGCAGCTGCGGCAGGTCCTGCTCGCTGATGCCGTGCCGCTTCATCGAGGACATCACCTCGATGACCACACGGGCGCCCACGAGGCCGTACACGCCGTCGATCGACGAGACCGACCGGACCACCCGGTCCGGCAGCGGCACCGGCTCCTCGCCCCGCCGGTAGGGCGTCAGCACCAGCAGGTCACCGCTGAAGAAGTCCTTGATGCGGGCGGCCTCGTACGTGGTGCCGACGGCGAGCATGTCCGAGCCGAGCCGCGTGGCCTCCTCCGCCAGCCGTTCGTGTCCGAAGCCGTAGCCGTTGCCCTTGCAGACCGGGACGAGGCCCGGGAACTGCTCCTGCACGTGCTTGTGGTGCGCCCGCCAGCGCGCGGTGTCGACGTAGAGCGTGAGCGCCATGGCCGGACCCGGAACCTTTCTCGTGGCTGCGGTGGATCGCAGGGGTGAAAGCTGTGAAGGCTATGGAATCAAACGCCTGGGCTCAGCGGCGCGACATGTAGATGTCGAGCGCCTTGTGGAGCAGCTTGTTCAGCGGGAAGTCCCACTCGCCGAGGTACTCGGCGGCCTGGCCACCGGTGCCGACCTTGAACTGGATCAGGCCGAACAGGTGATCCGTCTCGTCCAGCGAGTCGGAGATGCCGCGCAGGTCGTAGACGGTGGCGCCGAGCGCGTAGGCGTCGCGGAGCATCCGCCACTGCATCGCGTTCGAGGGCCGGACCTCACGGCCGATGTTGTCGGAGGCGCCGTAGGAGTACCAGACGTGGCCGCCGACGATCAGCATGGTGGCCGCGGACAGGTTCACGCCGTTGTGCCGGGCGAAGTACAGCCGCATCCGGTTGGGGTCCTCGGTGTTGAGGGCCGTCCACATGCGCTGGAAGTACGACAGCGGGCGGGGCCGGAAGTGGTCGCGCACCGCCGTGATCTCGTACAGCCGCTGCCACTCGGCCAGGTCCTGGTAGCCGCCCTGGACGACCTCGACGCCGGCCTTCTCGGCCTTCTTGATGTTGCGGCGCCAGAGCTGGTTGAAGTTCTTGTGGACCTCTTCCAGGGAACGGTTCGCCAGCGGCACCTGGTAGACGTACCGAGGCTGTACGTCGCCGAAGCCCGCGCCGCCGTCCTCGCCCTGCTGCCAGCCCATGCGGCGCAGCTTGTCGGACACCTCGAAGGCGCGCGGCTCGATGTAGTCGGCCTCCAGGTCGCGCAGCCGCTTCACGTCCGGGTCCTGGATGCCCTTCTTGATGGTGTCCGCGTTCCAGCGGCGGATGATCACCGGCGGGCCCATCTTCACGGAGAAGGCGCCCTGCTGCTTCAGGTGCGCCAGCATCGGCTGGAGCCAGTCGTCCAGGTTCGGCGCGTACCAGTTGATGACCGGGCCCTCGGGCAGGTACGCCAGGTAACGCTTGATCTTGGGGAGCTGGCGGTAGAGGACCAGACCCACGCCGACCAGCTGGCCGGTCTTGTCGAACCAGCCGAGGTTCTCCGAACGCCACTCGGCCTTCACGTCGGACCAGGCAGGGACCTGCATGTGGCTAGCCGACGGCAGGCTCTGGATGTACGCCAGATGCTGCTCGCGGCTGATGGTCCTCAGGGTCAGGCTCATGTCGGGGCGCTCCTCGGGCTGGTGTGTCCCCATGGGTTCAGGGGCTCCGGCTCTCGCGCCGAAGCCTACTGCGCCTTGCGAGCGCCCCGACTGGGGCGTGCGGCACCTGCACCACGGCCGGTGGCCGGCGAGGCGTCCGTGAGGTGTGGGGGAAGTCGTCGTCAGGTGCTGTGCGGGGTCAGCCGATGAGGCCGCCGAACAGTCCGCCGTTGGCCATGCCGAGCATGAAGCCGACACCGGAGGCGCCGAGACCCAGGACCATGCCGAAGCGCTGACGGGTGGTCACGGAGACCCACTGCCCGTACGCGCCCACGAACAGGCCCACCAGGCCGGCCCAGGAGCTGAGCAGGTGGAGGCCGGAGAAGAAGCCGGTCACGAGGGCCAGCACGCCGAGTACCAGCGTCACCGCCATCAGGGTGTCCTGGAGCGGATGGGGTTTGCCGTCGGTGGCGAGAAGGGATCCGGCGGTGTTGGGTCGCAATGCCTGCTGTGCCATGAGGCACCTCCTGCGGATCGCGGCGCACTGTAGCGCCATACACACCCGATGTGTACAGACTGACGGTCCTCACCGCCGGATTTCAACCGGAAGCGTGTGTGCAGGTAGTCTGTACCGTCTGCACCGGTGTCTGCCCAGGCCGCTGCGGGGATCCCGGCGGGAACCCCCGATTGTCAGTGGTGGCGGATACCGTTGCGTACGCATCACAACCCTCCTGCCACGGAACGACCGTGGCCGCTGAGACCAAAGGAGGTGGGTTTCACATGCGTCACTACGAGGTGATGGTCATCCTCGACCCCGATCTGGAGGAGCGCGCTGTCTCCCCCCTGATCGAGAACTTCCTCTCCGTCGTCCGTGAGGGCAACGGCAAGGTGGAGAAGGTCGACACCTGGGGCCGTCGTCGTCTCGCGTACGAGATCAAGAAGAAGCCCGAGGGCATCTACTCGGTCATCGACCTGCAGGCCGAGCCTGCGGTCGTGAAGGAGCTCGACCGCCAGATGAACCTGAACGAGTCGGTCCTCCGGACCAAGGTCCTCCGCCCCGAGACCCACTGAGCTTCCCCGCTCAGCTGATCTCGGGATTCGAGTAGCAGCAACCAAGCAGCCAGAGCAAACCCGCCGAGAGGTTCCCCCATGGCAGGCGAGACCGTCATCACGGTCGTCGGCAATCTTGTCGACGACCCCGAGCTGCGCTTCACCCCGTCCGGTGCGGCGGTCGCGAAGTTCCGTGTCGCGTCCACCCCCCGCACCTTCGACCGCCAGACCAACGAGTGGAAGGACGGCGAGAGCCTCTTCCTGACCTGCTCGGTCTGGCGTCAGGCGGCGGAGAACGTCGCCGAGTCGCTCCAGCGAGGCATGCGCGTCATCGTGCAGGGCCGGCTGAAGCAGCGGTCCTACGAGGACCGTGAGGGCGTCAAGCGCACGGTCTACGAACTGGACGTCGAGGAAGTCGGCGCCAGCCTGCGCAACGCCACGGCCAAGGTCACCAAGACCGCCGGTGGCGCTCGCGGTGGCCAGGGCGGTTACGGCGGCGGCGGTGGCGGCGGCCAGCAGGGCGGCGGCTGGGGCGGAGGCCCCGGTGGCGGCCAGCAGGGCGGCGGCGCTCCGGCCGACGACCCCTGGGCGACCGGCGCTCCCGCCGGTGGCAACCAGGGCGGCGGCTGGGGCGGAGGCTCCGGCGGCTCCGGCGGCTCCGGTGGCGGCTACTCGGACGAGCCCCCCTTCTAAGGGCTCGCAACCCCACTTCTTGATCACACAGGAGAAACACCAATGGCGAAGCCGCCTGTGCGCAAGCCGAAGAAGAAGGTCTGCGCTTTCTGCAAGGACAAGGTCACGTACGTGGACTACAAGGACACGAACATGCTGCGGAAGTTCATTTCCGACCGCGGCAAGATCCGTGCCCGCCGCGTGACCGGCAACTGCACGCAGCACCAGCGTGACGTCGCCACGGCCGTCAAGAACAGCCGTGAGATGGCGCTGCTGCCCTACACGTCCACCGCGCGCTAAGGGAAGGGTGACCGAAAAATGAAGATCATCCTCACCCACGAGGTTTCCGGCCTCGGTGCCGCCGGCGAAGTCGTCGACGTCAAGGACGGCTACGCTCGCAACTACCTGATCCCGCGGAAGTTCGCGATCCGCTGGACCAAGGGTGGCGAGAAGGACGTCGAGCAGATCCGCCGCGCTCGCAAGATCCACGAGATCCAGACCATCGAGCAGGCCAACCAGATCAAGGCCCAGCTCGAGGGCGTGAAGGTCCGTCTGGCCGTCCGCTCCGGCGACGCCGGCCGTCTCTTCGGCTCCGTCACCCCGGCCGACGTCGCTTCCGCGATCAAGGCTTCCGGTGGCCCCGAGGTCGACAAGCGTCGCATCGAGCTCGGTGCGCCGATCAAGACCCTGGGCGCCCACGAGACGTCCGTGCGTCTGCACCCCGAGGTTGCCGCCAAGGTCAACATCGAGGTCGTCGCCGCCTGACGCCGCACGCTCGGCTTGTCTAGCAGCTGAGAGAGGGGCCGCTCCCCACGGGAGCGGCCCCTCTCCGCGTCCGGTACCGGGAGGGACCGTACGCACGGCGCGTGTTTCACGTGAAACCGGGCGGTACCTGCCCGGGCGGTCCGCTCAGCGGGTCGCGCCGGTGACGATCCACCGCCCGGAACGGGACCGCAGCCACAGGGTGAGCATCCGGACCGTCATCATCAGGGTCATGGCCGCCCAGAGTGCCGTCAGGCCCCCGCCCAGGGCGGGGACGAGCAGCGCCACCGGTGCGAAGACGGCCAGGGTGACGACCATGGCCCAGGCCAGGTACGGCCCGTCCCCGGCGCCCATCAGAACGCCGTCCAGGACGAAGACGATGCCGCAGACGGGCTGGGAGAGCGCCACCATCAGCAAGGCCGGCAGTGCGGTGTCCTTGACCACGGAGTCGCCCGTGAACAGCGGCAGGAACAGCGGCCTGGCGGCCACCACGAGCACTCCGAGGACGATGCCGGTGGCGATGCCCCACTGCACCATGCGGCGGCACGCCTCGTGGGCGCCCTGGGTGTCGCTCGCGCCGAGGTAGCGGCCGATGATGGCCTGGCCGGCGATCGCGATGGCGTCGAGGGCGAAGGCCAGCAGGCTCCACAGGGACAGGACGATCTGGTGCGCCGCGATGTCGGCGTCGCCGAGGCGTGCCGCGACGGCGGTGGCGATCATGAGGATCGCGCGCAGCGACAGGGTGCGGACGAGCAGCGGCACACCGGCCTGGGCCGAGGCCCGGATGCCCGAGGCGTCCGGGCGCAGGGAGGCCCCGTGCCGTCGGGCGCCCCGGACGACGACGACGAGGTAGACGGCCGCCATCCCGCACTGCGCGACGACGGTGCCCCAGGCGGAACCGGCGATGCCGAGGCCGGCGCCGTAGACCAGTCCCGCGTTGAGGCCGGCGTTGGCGACGAAGCCGCCGACGGCGACGTACAGCGGGGTCCTGGTGTCCTGCAGACCGCGGAGCACGCCGGTGGCCGCGAGGACGATCAGCATGGCCGGGATGCCGAGCGAGGAGATGCGCAGATAGGTGGTGGCGTGGGGGGCTGCGGTGCTGGAGGCGCCGAAGAGGTCCACGATCCCCGGGGCCAGCGGGAGGACGAGCGCGATGACCGCCAGGCCCAGCAGCAGTGCGAGCCAGATGCCGTCCATGCCCTGGCGGATGGCCGCCGGGAGATCGCCCGCGCCGACGCGCCGGGCCACGGCGGCCGTGGTGGCGTAGGCGAGGAAGACGAACACGCTCACGGCGGTGGTGAGAAGGGCCGAGGCGACCCCGAGGCCGGCGAGCTGGGCGGTGCCGAGGTGGCCGACGATGGCACTGTCCGCCATGACGAACAGGGGCTCTGCGACGAGTGCGCCGAAGGCCGGAACGGCCAGCGCGATGATCTCTCGGTCGTGCCGACGGCGTCTGGCCTGGGGGATCGCTGGAGCCTGTGTCATGGCCACTAATCTAATCGTCCACAGGTAAGAGATGCAAAGCCTTAGTGGCCCTTACTTCGCGTTCCGGCACGTGTGCATGCGCACACCGTTCGAGCCGATCTTGGCCCGACTGGGGAAGTTTTTCTTCTGCACAGGCGGTGGAGGATGAAAGCGCAGGTCAGAGGCTTTTGGTAGGAGTGATGGAGGGCTTGTTCACAGGGCTGTCCACCGGGTCGTGCACAGGTTTCGGCAGGTTCTCCACAGCATCGGGGCCGTCGTCCACATGGCCTGTGGATAACCAGATTGGCTGACGGTGCCGAGGGGCCTACCGTGGTCCGGCGCCCGCTCCTCGTGTCGACCTGGGAAAGCCCACAAAACCGACGCGTCAGAACCGGAGTTGGGCGCTCTCATTTGTCAGTGTCGTGCCGTAGAACAGAGGGCACGGCGAGGTCCGCCGCGCGGACGGGAGGAGGTGGCTCGGTGAGCATTTCCGAGCCCTTGGACGATCCGTGGGCCGACAGCGGGCCCAGCGATCGTCTGCCCGCCTCCCGCCGGCGCAGCGACGGTGGACGGGGTCGTGACGAGCAGCACGACCGGGGCCGGGAGAGCGGCGGCTGGGACGGCGGGGGCTCCTCCTTCGAGCGGGTGCCGCCCCAGGACCTGGACGCCGAGCAGTCCGTGCTGGGCGGCATGCTGCTGTCCAAGGACGCCATCGCCGACGTCGTCGAGATCCTCAAGGGCCACGACTTCTACAAGCCGGCCCACGAGACGATCTACCAGGCCATCCTCGACATCTACGCCAAGGGCGAGCCGGCCGACCCCATCACCATCGCCGCCGAGCTCACCAAGCGCGGCGAGATCAACAAGGTGGGTGGGGCGTCGTACCTGCACACCCTGGTGCAGACCGTGCCGACGGCGGCGAACGCCGAGTACTACGCGGAGATCGTCCACGAGCGCGCGGTCCTGCGCCGGCTGGTCGAGGCCGGCACCCGGATCACGCAGATGGGATACGCGGCCGACGACGATGTGGACGAGATCGTCAACCGCGCCCAGGCCGAGATCTACGCCGTCACCGAGCAGCGCACCAGCGAGGACTACCTGCCGCTCGGCGACATCATGGAGGGCGCCCTCGACGAGATCGAGGCGATCGGCTCGCGCAGCGGCGAGATGACGGGTGTGCCCACCGGGTTCACGGACTTCGACTCGCTGACGAACGGCCTCCACCCGGGCCAGATGATCGTCATCGCGGCCCGTCCCGCCATGGGTAAGTCGACGCTCGCGCTGGACTTCGCGCGGGCCTGCTCGATCAAGCACAACCTTCCCAGCGTCATCTTCTCGCTGGAAATGGGCCGCAACGAGATCGCCATGCGTCTGCTGTCCGCCGAGGCCCGTGTCGCCCTGCACCACATGCGGTCCGGCACGATGACGGACGAGGACTGGACCCGGCTCGCCCGCCGTATGCCGGACGTCTCGGCCGCCCCGCTGTACATCGACGACTCGCCGAACCTGTCGATGATGGAGATCCGCGCCAAGTGCCGCCGGCTCAAGCAGCGCAACGACCTGAAGCTGGTCGTCATCGACTACCTCCAGCTGATGCAGTCCGGTGGCTCCAAGCGCGCCGAGAGCCGTCAGCAGGAGGTCTCGGACATGTCCCGTAACCTCAAGCTGCTCGCCAAGGAGCTGGAGATCCCGGTCATCGCGCTGTCCCAGCTGAACCGTGGCCCCGAGCAGCGCACCGACAAGAAGCCGATGGTCTCGGACCTGCGTGAGTCGGGCTCCATCGAGCAGGACGCCGACATGGTCATCCTGCTGCACCGCGAGGACGCCTACGAGAAGGAGTCCCCCCGGGCGGGCGAGGCCGACCTGATCGTCGCCAAGCACCGAAACGGACCCACGGCGACGATCACCGTCGCCTTCCAGGGCCACTACTCCCGCTTCGTGGACATGGCCCAGACCTGATCCGGTGCGCGGGGCACCGGGAGCCTGGCGACGGGTGCCTCAGGCGGGTTCGGGCTGCGGTTCCGGCCGGGGCGCCGGCGCGATCGCCGGTTCCCACAGCCTGGTGGTCCTGATGTAGCCGTGCACGACCGAGACCATCGCCAGCAGGAGAAGCGGTCCGAACAGCCACGGGTGCGCGGCCATCTTCTCCGGGAGATACCGGTACGACAGCAGAAGCGCGACGAACACCGCCGTGCCGTGACCGGCCAGTTGAATTGCGGACCGGTCCCAGCCGCGTGCCTGCGCGCGCAATGCCGCCTCGATGGTGAGCGCGAACACCACACCCGCGATGATGTCGGCGCCGTAGTGGTAACCGAAGCCGAGCGTCGCACCGAGGGTGGCGATCAGCCAGAAGGTGCCGGCGAATCGCAGTGCGCGCGGGCCCTTGCGGGAATGGACGAAAATCGTGGTCGCCCATGCCGTGTGGAGGCTGGGCATGCAGTTGCGTGGGGTGATTTCGTCGAACGGCATGGGGTAGGGCGCGTGCATCGTCGGGGTGTTCGGCCACAGGTCGGCGACCGCCCAGTGCCCCCCGTCGGGGCCGTAGGCGAAGACCGGGCCCACCACGGGGAAGATCATGTAGATGCCCGGCCCGAGCAGGCCGATCACCAGGAACGTGCGCACCAGGTGGTGGCGCGGGAACCGGCCCTCCGCCGCCACGTTGCGGAGCTGGTACAGCGCGACGACGACCGCGGCCACCGCGAGCTGGATGTAGACGTAGTCGAGGACGTGGGAGCCGACCGTGCCGGTGGCCCGGACGATCCGGCCCGCGAGCCACGACGGGTCGCCCAGCGCGTGGTCGGCGGTCGCCACATAGGGGTCGAGCACCGTCGGGCGGGTCTTGGAGGTGATGAGCAGCCAGGCGTCACCGGTCTTGCGGCCCGTGACCAGCAGCAGGGCCAGCCCGACGCCCTTCAGCAGCAGGACGCGCTCCGGGCCGGTGCGGCGGGTGACGGCGATGACGGCGTAGGCCAGGACGACCCACAGCGCGCCGTTGCCGAACATCATCTTGGCGTCGACCGCCCAGCGCACCAGGAAGAAGACGAGGTCGATGCCGACCGCGGCGGCGGCCGCGATCCACCGTTGCCGGCGCGGCAGGACCACCATCATCAACGCCATGCTGGCGTACAGCAGCGGCCCCGACTTGGGGGCGAGGAGCACTTCCTTCGCCTGGTTGGTGATCGGCCCCGGCAGGCCGTAGTGCCGTGCCGCGATCTCCAGCGCGATGAGGAACGCGAGAGTCGTCACCCCGGCGACGGCCCACAGAATCACCTGTGGTCGGCGCCATGCCGAGGATGTGATTGCCCCGTTTATTCGCGAAAAGGTCCGTGATGTTATCGATGTCAATTCTTCGGCCGGTTTTCTCTACCCTGGTCAGATAATTTGCTCATCGTGCTGAATGGCGTGGCCTTCCCGTGCGGGACGGGCGATGAGGTGATCGCCATGAGTCGAACATGTTAACGGAGTGCGGCACGGGGGCCTACGGGTCCTCATAACGGTCGGGAGGGGCTCCGGGATTCGGCCGGCTGCCCGCTCGGCCCCGATTCGGGTGGAGGAAATGAACTCGACGTGAGTCGGGCCGCCCGGTGGACTAGGGGCATGACGACATACCAGGAAGAGTTGCTGCCCGGCACGCGGCGGGCGCTGCTGCACCGGATCGCCGTCGCGCAGGCCGAAGGGCGTGCGCCCTCACTGGTCGCGGCGGTCGTGCGGGACGGGCGGGCCGTGTGGCACGGGGCGCGGAGTTCGGTGGACGGTCACGCGCCGGACGAGAACGTGCAGTACCGGATCGGGTCGATCACCAAGACCTTCACCGCTGTCCTGGTGCTGCGACTGCGCGACGAGGGCGTGCTCGACCTCGGTGATCCGCTGGAGAAGTACCTGCCGGGCACCGGCGCGGGGGAGGCGACGATCGCCGAACTGCTCGCGCACACAGGAGGCCTGGCCGCGGAGACGCCGGGGCCGTGGTGGGAGCGCACTCCGGGCTCGTTGCGGCCCGGACTGGACGATGTGCTCGGTGAGCGTCCCCTGCTCCATCCCGTCGGCAGGCGGCACCACTACTCGAACCCCGGCTACACGCTGCTCGGCGCCCTGGTGGAGGAGTTGCGCGGCGCGCCCTGGGAGGAGGTGCTGGGGAGGGAGGTGCTGCGGCCCCTGGAGCTGGAGCGCACCAGCGGTCAGCCGCAGGCGCCCTCCGCGGGTGGCTGGGCGGTGCACCCGTGGGCCGACGCCCTGCTGCCCGAACCGGTCGAGGACCTCGGCCGGATGGCCCCGGCCGGACAGCTGTGGTCCACCACCGCCGACCTCGCCCGGTTCGCCGTCTTCCTGGCCCGGGGGGACGACCGGGTACTGAGCGCGGAGTCGGTGCGGGAGATGCGCACGCCGGCGGCTCCCGCCGAGGCCGTCGACGTCGTGGACGGCGCGACGTACGGCCTGGGCATGCAGATCCAGAACCGCGGTGGCCGGCTGATCGTGGGGCACTCCGGCTCGCTGCCGGGATTCCTGGCCAACCTCAGCATCAGCATCGAGGACGACGTGGCGGCCGTGGTGCTGGCCAACTGCACCTCGGGGCCCCTGCTCTCGGCGGTGGCGGCCGATCTCGTCCGTATCGTCGCCGAGGCCGAGCCCCGCATTCCCGCGCCGTGGCGGCCGCTGCGGGAAGTCGACGCGGGAGTACTCGAGTTGACCGGCCCGTGGTACTGGGGGACACAGGCCTTCGTCCTGCGGATGACGGCCGACGGGCTGGTCTCCCTGGGGCCCGTCTCCGGCGCCGGCCGCCGTGCGCGTTTCCGCGCGGAGGGGGACGGCGCCTGGACCGGGCTGGAGGGTTACTACGCCGGCGAGCGTCTCCGGGCCGTACGGCGGCCGGACGGGTCCGTGAGCCACCTGGACCTCGGATCGTTCGTGTTCACCCGACAGCCGTACGAGGAGGGGGCAGAGGTGCCCGGTGGCGTGGACCCCGAGGGCTGGCGAGGGATCGCGTACTGAGGGTCGTCAGGATCGGCTGGTCCACGAGCGCGGGTGTTTCACGTGAAACACCCGCACCCCCGCCTGCGCCTCCCGCCGGACTCGGGTTCGCCCGCGAGTACCGGCCCCAGCCCGGTCCGCTCGGTCAGAGCGGAAGCTTGAAGCCCACATGCGAAGCGGTGAAGCCGAGCCGCTCGTAGAAGCGGTGGGCGTCGGTGCGGCTGCTGTCGGAGGTCAGCTGCACCAGCCGGCACTCCTGACGCCGGGACTCCTCGACCGCCCACTCGATGAGCTGGGTGCCCAGCCCGCTGCCGCGCTCGTCGGCGTGGATACGCACGCCCTCGATGATCGAGCGGGTCGCTCCCTTGCGGGAGAGTCCGGGGATGACCGTCAGTTGGAGGGTGCCCACGACACGGCCCTCACGGACGGCCACGACCACGTGTTGGTTGGGGTCAGCGTCCAGTCGTTCCAGCGCTGCCAGGTACGGCGTCATGTCGTCGAGCGACTCGCGCTGAGCGCCCAGCGGGTCGTCGGCGAGCATGCCGACGATCACGGGGACGTCGGCCGCGGTCGCACGGCGTATCTCAAGATCTCCCATGCCCGCACCCTATGCGGGCACGTTCAGGGACTCCACGACGCGTACCAGCGGGGCGAGTTCGGCGTCCTTCGCCGCTTCGTCCAGAGCCTCGCGCAGGGCGGCGTCGTTGGTCGGCCGCGCCTCCTCGAGCAGCCGCAGGCCGGCCTCGGTGACGTTGGTGTAGATGCCGCGCCGGTCGGTGGGGCACAGATAGCGCTCCAGCAGCCCGCGGTCCTCCAGGCGGGTCACCAGGCGGGTGGTGGCGCTCTGGCTCAGGACGACCGCGTCGGCGACCTGCTTCATCTGCAGATGGCCGCCCTCGCCGTCGTGCTGCCGGCTGAGCACATCCAGCAGGGAGTACTCGCGCACGCTCAGGTCGTGCCCGCCCTGCAGGGCGCGCTCGATGTGCGCCTCGATCCTCCCGTGCAGCAGGGAGAGGGCGCACCAGCCCTGGGCCAGTGCGGTGAGCGCGGGTTCCGTCGCTGTCATGGGCGTTCTCCTCCGTCCCGGAGCGGCTGAGTCAAGGGTAGAGCACATGCGCAATATCCTGCGCTTGCAGTTAGCCCGCGTCTGCAACTATTGTGAACGCACGCAAAGCGCTCCTGCAATCGTCTGGGAAGGTGTACCCACCCATGCCTCTCGCGCTTCTGGCCCTCGCGATCGGGGCCTTCGGAATCGGCACCACGGAGTTCGTGATCATGGGCTTGCTGCCCGAGGTCGCGGGCGACTTCGGGGTCTCCATCCCCACGGCGGGCCTGCTCGTCACCGGCTACGCCCTCGGCGTGGTCATCGGCGCCCCGCTGATGACCGTCCTCGGCACCAAGGTCCCGCGCAAGCGCATGCTGATGCTGCTCATGGGCCTGTTCATCGCCGGGAACCTGCTCTCCGCCGTGGCGCCCGCCTTCTCGGTCATGCTCATCGGACGGGTGGTCGCCTCCCTCGCGCACGGTGCCTTCTTCGGCATCGGCTCGGTCGTCGCGGCCGAGCTGGTGGCTCCCCACAAGAAGGCCGGGGCCATCGCCATGATGTTCACCGGCCTGACCGTCGCCAACGTCATCGGCGTCCCGCTCGGCACGCTCGTCGGTCAGCACGTCGGCTGGCGCGTCACCTTCGCGGTCGTCGCGGGTCTCGGCCTGGTCGGCCTGGCCGGCATCGCCCGGCTGGTGCCCGACCTGCCCCGGCCCGAGGGCGTCCACCTGCGCCACGAACTGGCCGCCTTCAAGAACGCGCAGGTCCTGCTCGCCATGGCGATGACCGTGCTCGGCTTCGGCGGCGTCTTCGCGGCCATCACCTACATCGCCCCGATGATGACCCACACCGCCGGCTTCGCCGACGGCTCGGTCACCTGGCTGCTGGTCCTGTTCGGCCTCGGCATGGTCGGCGGCAACCTCGTCGGCGGCAGGTTCGCCGACCGCGCGCTGATGCCCATGCTCTACGTCTCCCTGGGCGCCCTGGCCGTCGTCCTCGCGCTGTTCACCCTCACCGCCCACAACAAGATCGCGGCCGCCGTGACCATCGCCCTGATCGGCGCTCTCGGCTTCGCGACGGTGCCGCCCCTGCAGAAGCGCGTCCTCGACCAGGCGCACGGCGCCCCGACGCTCGCGTCGGCCGTGAACATCGGTGCCTTCAACCTCGGCAACGCCCTGTCCGCCTGGCTCGGCGGCATGGTGATCGCGGCCGGCTTCGGCTACACCTCCCCGAACTGGGTCGGCGCCGCACTCGCCGCGTCCGCCCTGGTCCTCGCCGTCCTCTCGGCCGCCCTGGAGCGCCGCGACGGGGCACGGAGCGCCGTGGTGGCGTCCGGAGCCCCCGCGGGACAGCGCACCCCCGTCCACCACTGATTCCGCCCCGGACCACGCACGTCCGGCCCCGCACACCGGCTCTCGACCGGACCGCCGCGGCACAGCCCGCACCCGGCCCCGGCACCGCGACCCCGCCCCTGCCCCTGCCCCCAGGCACCACCGCAACGCACCACCGCACCAGCGCACCAAGGAGAACGCCCCATGAGCACCACCACCGTCGCCCCGCTGACCACCGTGGACGCCGAGCTGCTCGTCGCGACGGCCCGCCGCGCGGCCGACGAGGCCGGAGTCACCGTCAGCGTCACCGTCCTGGACGCGGGCGGCCACCTGCTCGCGTTCCGGCGGGACGACCGGGCCGTGCTGATCTCCGGTGAGACCAGCACCCGCAAGGCCTACACGGCGCTCCAGCTCGACGCGGCCACCGCCGACCTCGTCGACGCCGTCCAGCCCGGCGGCCTCTTCCACACGCTGCCCACGGCTCTCGACCGGCCCCTGCTGTTCATCGCCGGCGGCCTCCCCGTGCACCGTGACGGCCGGCTGATCGGCGCGATCGGCGTCGGCGGCGGCGCGCCCGACCAGGACCACGGCTTCGCGACCGCCGCCGTCCGGGCGCTCGTCTGACCAGGCCGGTACAAGGCCGATGCCGGTCACCGCTCGGGCGCGGTGACCGGCATCGGCATCACACGGGTTCAGCCCGCGGCGACCGTGAGCGGCGCGAACCTGCGCGTCCAGTCCCCCGGCAGTTCCGTGATGCCGTAGGTCATCACGGCGTTGAAGGCCACGGAGGCCAGCCCCCGCTCCTTGGCCCAGGCCAGCAGCTCCTCGTGGCGTACGTCGACGTCGGTGCGCAGCGGGCGGTCCGAGTGGGCCGCGAGCGAGGCGACGAGCGCCTTGGCCGTCTCGGTGTCCCGGGCGATCAGCGGGCCGACGACATGGGTGTCCTCGTTGGGCCAGGCGGCCGCGTAGCCGATGATCCGGCCGCCGTCCTCGGCCACGCGCAACTGGTCGGCGAACGCGGGCAGGCGGGTGATCAGAGGGGTGCGGTCGGCGCCGAACACCTCCTCGTCGAGCCGCAGGATCGCGGGCAGGTCCTCCGCCGTGGCGGCTCGCGTCGCCACCTCCGCGTCCCGCCCGCCGGGGACGAAGTGCCCCCGCAGCATCTCCGCCCGGCCCGTGACCTTGAAGCCCAGCTCCTCGTAGAGGGGCTGTCCGTTCGGGGTGGCGTGCAGGGTCAGCGGGGTGGTGCCCATGGCGGCCAGGACGTGCCGCATCAGCGAGCGTCCGATGCCCTGGCGGGCGTGGCGCCCGGCCACCAGGACCATGCCGATGGCCCCGAGGTCCGTCCGTTCCCAGGTGCCGTACTCCGTGACGACGCACGCGGCGACGAGCCCGCCGTCCGGGTCGTCGATGCCGTGGCCCTTGCCCGCGGTGAGGAGGAGACCCCACTTGTGCTCCTCGCGTGGCCACCCCCGGTCCTCGGACAGGTCGGCGCAGGCGTGGAGATCGCGGAGCGTCAGACGGCGGACGGGAAGAGCGGCGGGTGAAGGAGTCGGCACGCAGGTCAGGCTGTCCGACCGGCACCCCCGGCGTCCACCTGTTTCGCCGGGGACGCGGAGGCTTTTGGCCACGCCATGGCATCCCGGCCCGGATCGGGGGCAGGAATCCGTTTGCTGCCGTACCGGTTCACGCCGTGGCCGGCCGGGCGTCCGCCCGTCCCGGCGGGCCACCTGCTCCCGCACCGCAACGCATGCGGTGCGGAGCCGTGAAAAGGCTGACCCCGTCCGGCAGTTGAGCGGCACCCACGGTCCGTATCCGGGCCCGCCGCCCCGGGAGGAGAGACATGACTCGTGCGCCGGACGGCGGCCGGTAGGGTCGACTCCGGTTCACGTCCGGAACGGGATGGGGCGCATCCCGGGCCGGTCGCTCGACGGGGAAAAGCGCGTGCCTTCGGACACAGGTGCGCAGACCGACCGCAAGACGTTCGAGGCGAGGGCACATGGACGCTCCGACCACCACGTCGGGGGGAAACGGCATACCGGACGGCGAGGGCTGGTTCGCCCCGCACAGGACGTCTCCGCCCCGGCCGCGGGACGGTGACCGGGAAGGGGCGTCGCCGGACGCGCTCGTCATCCGCCGCACGATGGCCGAGATCGCCCCGATGGCCGACGAGGTCACCTCCTACTTCTACGCGCTCCTCTTCGTCCGTCACCCCGAACTGCGGCCGCTGTTCCCGGCCGCGATGGACGTGCAGCGCGACCGGCTGCTGAAGGCGCTGCTCACCACCGCCGAACACCTCGACGACACACCCGTCCTCGTCGGGTACCTGCGCAACCTCGGCCGCGGCCACCGGAAGTACGGCACCCTCGCCGAGCACTATCCGGCCGTGGGGGAATGCCTCATCGGGGCGCTGAGCCAGTACGCCACCCGGATCTGGAACGCGGACACCGAGGCGGCCTGGGTGCGGGCCTACACGACGATGTCCCAGGTGATGATCGACGCCGCGGCGGCGGACGAGCTGCGGGCGCCGGCCTGGTGGCAGGCCGAGGTCGTCGCGCACGACCTCAGGACCCCCGACGTCGCGGTCCTCACCGTCCGCCCGGACCGGCCGTACCCCTTCCTCGCCGGGCAATACGCCGGTGTGGAGACCTCGTGGTGGCCGAGGGTCTGGCGGCACTACTCCTTCGCGTCGGCGCCGCGTCCGGACGGGCTGCTGTCATTCCACGTGAAGGCCGTCCCGGCCGGCTGGGTCTCCCACGCCCTGGTGCGCCGCGCACGGCCGGGAGACGTCATCCGGCTGGGCCCGCCGACCGGTTCGATGACCGTCGACCACACCACCGCCGACGGGCTGCTCTGTCTGGGCGGCGGCACCGGCATAGCGCCCATCAAGGCCCTCGTCGAGGACGTGGCGGAGCACGGCCGCCGCCGGCCGGTCGAGGTCTTCTACGGCGCGCGCACCGACCACGACCTGTACGACATCGACACCCTGCTCGGTCTCCGCGAGATCCATCCGTGGCTCTCGGTCCGGTCCGTCACCGACCGGCAGGCGCCGCTGCGGCTGCCGGACGCGGTACGGCAGTACGGCCCCTGGCGCGAGTACGACGCCTACCTCTCGGGACCGCCCGGGATGATCCGCAGCGGGGTCCACGTCCTGCGGGACATCGGCATCCCGCGGGAGCGCATCCGGCACGACGCGGTCGAGGACCTGCTCGGCGCCGGGCACTGACCGGCCGGCTATCCCAGGTCAGGCGCGTGCATCGCCCGTACGCCCTCGATGTTGCCGTCCAGGTAGTGCCGTAGCGAGAGCGGGACGAGGTGGACGGAGGCGATCCCGACCCGGGTGAACGGGACCCGGACGATCTCGTACTCGCCCGCCGGCTCCTCCACTTCGGGGCCGTGGCGCAAGGCGGGGTCCATGGACTCCAGCCGGCAGACGAAGAAGTGCTGGACCTTCACGCCGGTCGCGCCGCCGTCGTCGCCGATGTGCTCCACGGTGTCCACGAAGCAGGGCACGACGTCGGTGATCTTGGCGCCGAGTTCCTCGTACACCTCGCGGTGCAGGGCGTCGACGACGGTCGGGTCCTCGGGCTCGACCCCGCCACCGGGAGTGACCCAGTAGGGATCGACGCCGGGCTTGGTGCGCTTGATCAGGATCAGGTCGTCACCGTCCAGCAGAACGGCACGGGCGGTGCGCTTGACCACGGGTCGGACGGTCATGGGAGAAATGTGGCCCGGCTGGTTCCACGTGAAACATCGCGAAGCGCCACTGGGCGAGCGCAGTGCGTGAAGCGCCGGGTGGTCGCCTCAGCTCCAGCCCGTCGCGGCCCGCTGGAGCCATTCGTGGGCCCGGGCGATGTGGGGCATGGCGAGCGTCCCGGTGCGCACCGCCAGGAAGTACGTGCGCAGCGGCGGGACCGCCGGATCGTGCAGGGTCACGATGTCGCCGCGCTCCAGCGCCGGGGTGCACAGATAGCGGGGCAGCACCGTCAGCCCGGCGCCCGCGACGGCGCAGGCGAGCACCGCGCGCAGGTCGGGGACGATGACCGTGCCCGAGGCGGCTGGGCGCGAGTCGAAGACGGAGGCCCAGTAGCGCGAGACGAGGGGCAGCGACTCGTGGACCTCCACGACGGGCAGGTTCTCCAGGGCGGCCGCCCCCTTGAGGCGCAGGGCTCCCGGGCCGATCCGCTCGGCCCAGCGCGGGGCGGCGACCAGCGTGTGCTCCTCGTCGCACAGCGCGGTGGCGGTGAGCAGGGCGCCGCGGGGCCTGACGGTGCTGATGGCCAGGTCGTGGTGGCCGGCCGCCAGCCCCTCCAGCGTCTCCTCCGCGGTGCCGAAGGAGGCGCGCAGCGCGAAGCCCTGGCCGTCGTCGCCGGTGAGTTCGGTCAGGACGGGAAGGGCGCGCTCGGCGGTGAACTCCGGCGGTCCGGCGAGATGCAGGGTGCGTAACGAGGACTCGTCGTCCAGCCCCCGCTCGGCTATCTCGACCAGGGCGTCGAGGTGGGGGGCGGCCTTGTGGGCCAGTTCGTCGCCGATGGTCGTCGGCGTCACCCCACGGGCCTGCCGCAGGAACAGCGGGCGGCCGAGCTGGCGCTCCAGCGTGCGGATCTGGGAGGTGACGGCCGGCTGGGAGAGTCCCAGCAGGGCGGCGGCGCGGGTGAAGGAACCAGCCCGGTGCACGGTGACGAAGGTGCGCAACAAGGCCACGTCCATGGCACGCCCTCCCCTTTCCCTGCCTCCTCCGGCCCCGGGCAGGCCCCCAACTATAAATAAGTCGATAGGTCTCTGTCGCTAGCGTGATTGGACACTGACATACAGTCAACTAGCCTTGTTCGCGCGGTTCTTCGCGCGCGGAACCGGGGCGGTCCGAGCCACGAGGGGGGAGGTTCGGACCGCCCGCAGCACCGGCGGGCGGTCCGGGGCGGTCACTGTGCCGACTCGTCCAGTGCCCGCAGCACGTCCGCCACCAGGTCCTCGTGGTCCTCGGCACCGACGGACAGGCGGATGAAGCCCTCCGGGACCGGGTCCCCGCCCCAGCGGGCGCGGCGCTCGGCCGTGGAACGCACACCGCCGAAGCTCGTCGCGTCCTCCACCAGGTGCAATGCCTCCAGGAAACGCTCGGCACGCGCGCGCGTGGGGAGCGTGAAGGAGACCACGCACCCGTAGCGGCGCATCTGCTGCGAGGCGACCTTGTGCGCGGGGTCGTCGGGCAGTCCCGGATAGCGCAGCCCGGCCACCTCGGGCCGCTGCCGCAGCGCCTCGGCGAGAGCGAGGGCGGTCGCGTTCTGCCGCTCGACCCGCAGCGTGAGGGTGGCGATGGAGCGATGCGCGAGCCAGGCCTCCATGGGCCCGGCGATCGCCCCGACGATCTTGCGCCAGCGGCGTACGGCGGCCATCGCCTCCGCGTCCCGCCCGGCCACGTAGCCCAGCAGCACGTCGCCGTGCCCGGTCAGCTGCTTGGTGCCGCTGGCCACCGAGAAGTCGGCGCCCAGCTCCAGCGGGCGCTGTCCGAGCGGGGTGGCGAGGGTGTTGTCCACGGCCACCAGGACGCCGCGCGCGTGCGCCGCCTCCGCCAGCCGCCGGATGTCGCACACGTCGAGCCCCGGGTTCGACGGCGACTCGATCCACAGCAGGCGCGCGCCGTCGAGGACCTCCAGCTGGGCGTCGCCGCCCGTGGGAGCGGTGCGCACCTCGATGCCGTACGCCTCCAGCTGGGCGCGGACCAGCGGAAGCACCTGGTAGCCGTCGGAGGGCAGCACGACCGCGTCGCCGGCGCCCAGCTGAGAGAACAGCACCGACGAGATCGCCGCCATGCCGGAGGCGAACACCAGCGTCTCGACGTCGTCCTGTCCGGGCGCCTCCAGCTCACCGATGGCACGCTCCAGCAGCGTCCAGGTGGGGTTGTCGTCCCGGCCGTAGGAGTACGGTCCCGTCACGTCGCCGGGCAGGTGGAAGTGGGCGGCGAAGACCGGCCCGGGCAGGGTCGGCTCGTGCTTGACCGGCTCGGGCAGCCCGGCCCGTACCGTGCGTGTGCCGTCGCCGATGTGGTCCGCGTCCTTGGTGGCGTCGCTCATGCGGCCCGTCCCTCCAGTCGTTCCCGCACAGCGGCGAGCAGGCCGGTGCTCGCCTCCTCCACCATCTCAAGACACTCCTCGAAGCCGTCGAGGCCCCCGTAGTAGGGGTCCGGCACGTCGAGGTCGTCACCGGCCGAGGGATCGTACGAGCGCAGCAGACGCACCTTGCGGGCGTCCTCCTCGCCGGGCGCGAGCCGGCGCAGGGCCTTGAGGTGTCCGGTGTCCAGGGCGATCACCAGGTCGCGGTCGGCGAACCAGGACGGCTGGAAGCGGCGCGCGGTGTGCGCGGTGCCGTAGCCGTGCTCGTCGAGGACCGCGACGGTGCGCGGGTCGGCGCCCTCCCCCTCGTGCCAGCCGCCGGTGCCGGCGCTGTCGATCTCCACCAGCTCCGCGAGACCGGCTTCCTCCACGCGCGCGCGGAAGACGGACTCGGCCATGGGGGAGCGGCAGATGTTGCCGGTGCACACGAAACAGACGCGGTAGGTCATGGCGTACTCAGTCCTCGTCGGGCAGCACGAGGTTCAGCGCCCACGAGACGACGGAGATGATCAGGCCGCCGAGCACGGCCGTCCAGAAGCCGTCCACGTGGAAGCTCAGATCGAGCTTGCCGCACACCCACGACGTCAGCAGCAGCATCAGCGCGTTGACGACCAGGGTGATCAGCCCCAGGGTCAGAATGAACAGGGGGAAGGTCAGCACTTTCATGATCGGCTTGACCAGGAAGTTGACCAGGCCGAAGATCAGCGCGACCACGATCAGCGTGCCGATCTTCTTCCCGGTGCTGTCACCGGTGAGGGTGATCTTGTCGAGCAGCCACACGGCGACCGCCAGGGCGCCCGCGTTGGCGATCGTCTTGACTACGAAATTCTTCATGTGTCTGATCGTGGCAGACGGGATCGACGGCGAGCAGTGGGGCGAGGGTGGCAACTCGATGAAGGCATTCCGGCTGGACGAACTGGAGGCGGAGCGCGCCGCCAACGACGGGGCCTACCTGCAGTTCCTGCGGGAGCGGAACGTGTCGGTCGGCCTGTACGCGCTCGACGCGGGCGAGCACGACCCGCAGAAGCCGCACCAGCAGGACGAGGTCTACGTCGTCGTCAGCGGCCGCGCCTCGATCACCGTGGGTCTGGAGACCACGCAGGTGGCGCGCGGCAGCGTGGTGTACGTGCCGGCCGGCGTCGCCCACAAGTTCCACCACATCAGCGAGGACCTGCGGGTCCTGGTCGTCTTCTCTCCGCCTGAGGCGTGAGCCCGGCCCTCGGGGTTCCCTAGGGGGCGGGTCAGGGGAGGACAAGGGGCGCGGGGCGCCCGCGGGACCCTACGGCGCCCTAGCATCGAAGCAGACATCGAGAACCGCGTCCCGGCGGCAGCGCACACCGCGCCGCGGACGCTCCCGAACGCAAAGGACGAGGGCAATGCGAGAGATCTTCGCTGGGCTGCCGTGGTGGGTGAAGTGGGTCGCGGTGCCGGTCATCGCCCTGGTCGTGTTCGGTGGCCTGATAGCGACCGTCGTGGGCTTCGTGATCGGTCTGCTCTTCAAGGCGCTGGTCTTCGTCGCCCTGGTCGGCGGACTGATCTACATCGTGCGCAAGTTCATGTCGAACTCCTCGTCGCGCAGCGACTGGTGAGGCTCGCGGGAGCCGGTGACCGGTAACGGGATCCACCGGTTCCCTCGGGGGAGGGAAGTTTCCCCGGCGGACCGTCCGCAGGCGGTGGCGGGCGGTTAGAGTCCGGAACCTTACGCGGGGCCGGGCCCCGCGGGAGGCACACACCCCCACCCGTGTTCCACGCGCACGGGCTGCCCCCACCTCGCGCTTCCGGAGTGACCCTTGGCCACGGTTGACACCGCACCGGCAGAACCCCACGCACCCCCCGCCCCGCCCCGCTCCTGCGCCCCCCCGGTGCAGCGGCCCCCCGGCGCGGCCGTCCCGGGACAGCCGCGCGCCGCGACCGTCGCCGCGTCCGCGCACGCCGCCGACGGCCCCGGGCACTCGCCTGCCGCGACCCTCATCGGATCCGTCCAGCGCGCGCTGCGCCTGCTGGAGACCGTCGCGGACCACGAGTACGGCGCCCCGGCCAAACAGCTCGCCCGCGAGACCGGCCTCGCCCTGCCCACGGCCTACCACCTGCTGCGCACTCTCGTACACGAGGGCTATCTGCGCCGGGAGAAGGGGCTGTTCTTCCTCGGCGACGCGGCCGAACGGCTCGGCAGCAGCGGAGCGAAGGAGAAACGTCGCACCACGGTGGCCGACACCCTCGCACACTGGCGTGATTCGATCGGTGTCCCGATGTACTACGCGATGTACCGGGACGGCGAGATCGAGGTCATGTGCGTCTCCGGCTCACGGGAGGCGCCGGCGGTCGAGGAGTGGGCCGACTTCCGCGAGACCGGGCACGCCCACGCGATCGGCCAGTGCCTGCTCTCCCAGCTCGACGAGGACGCCCGCCGGGACCACCTCGCCCGCTATCCGGTGCGGTCGCTGACGCCCTACACGGTGCGTGACAACCATGCCCTGATGCGCCGTCTGGCCAGGACACCGCGGATGGGCCCGGTCGTGGAGCGCCAGGAGTACGCGCTCGGGACGGTCTGCGCGGCGATCCCGATCACGGTCGGCACCACGGCGGCCACGATGGCCCTCTCGCTCCCCGCCCGTCAGGCGGAGCGGCTGCTGCCCGCCGCCCGCCGGCTGCAGGGAGAGATCGGGCGCCATCTGGGTGCCCTTACCCTCTCTATCAGTATCTGAAAACTCACTCCTTGTGATCTCCCGTGTACTTTCAGCAAGATTTGACCACGGTCGAGGGATCAATCCCGGCCAGTCGATGTCATATGACGGGGTAGGCGATGCGCGAATCCGTACAGGCAGAAGTCATGATGAGCTTTCTCGTGTCCGAGGAGCTCTCCTTCCGCATTCCGGTGGAGTTGCGCTACGAGACCTGTGATCCCTATGCCGTGCGGCTCACCTTCCACCTCCCCGGTGACGCCCCGGTGACCTGGGCCTTCGGCCGTGAGCTGCTGATCGACGGAGTGGGGCGGCCGTGCGGGGAGGGCGACGTGCACATCGCTCCCGCCGACGCCGAGGTGCTGGGCGAGGTGCTGATCCGGCTTCAGGTCGGCTGCGACCACGCCTTGTTCCGCTCCTCGACGCCGCCGCTGGTGGCCTTCCTCGACCGCACGGACAAGCTGGTCCCGCTCGGCCAGGAGGGCGCGCTGGCGGACTTCGACGCCCACCTCGACGAGGCGCTGGACCGCATCCTGGCCGAGGAGCAGAGCGCGGGCTGAGGCGCCTGCGGAGCGGGGTGCGGCGGTGTCCGCCGAGCCGCGTCCGGGCCTGCGCGGGAGCGCGTGACGCCGTGCAGGAACGCTTCTTCAGGGGGGCGCCCCCCGGCTCACCGCTTCCGGCGACGGCCCCGGCCGGCGCGCACGGGAGCGGCCTCCGTCCCCGGGGCCGCCTTCGCGGGTCCCGGCCGGTCGGCCGACACCACCACGGCGGCCAGCACGGTGGTGAGCGGGACGGACGCGACCAGGCCGATCGACCCCACCAGCGTGCGCACGATCTCCTCGGCCACCAGCTCACTGTTGGCCACCGTGCCCACGCTGCTCTGCGCGATCGAGAACAGCAGCAGCAGCGGGAGCGCGGCACCGGCGTAGGCGAGGACCAGGGTGTTGACGACCGAGGCGATGTGGTCGCGGCCGATCCGGATGCCCGCCCGGTACAGTCCGCGCCGGCCCATCGCCGGATTGGCCTCGTGCAGCTCCCAGACCGCCGAGGTCTGGGTCACCGTCACATCGTCCAGGACGCCCAGCGATCCGATGATGACGCCGGCCAGCAGCAGACCGCTCATGTCGATCGACGGGTACAGGCCGTGGATCAGACCGGTGCTGTCGTCCGTGTTGCCGGTGAGCGCGGCCCAGTCGATGAACTCCGAGCCGAGGACGCCGATCAGCAGAAGGGAGACGAGCGTGCCGAGCACCGCGACCGACGTACGGGCGGACAGGCCATGGCACATGTAGAGGGCGATGAGCATGATCGCGCTCGACCCGACCACGGCCACCAGCAGCGGGTTCGATCCCTGGAGGATCGCCGGCAGGATGAACAGGGTGAGCACCAGGAAGCTCACGGCGAGTGCGACCAGCGCCATGACGCCCCGCAGGCGGCCCACGACCACGACGGCGAGCGCGAAGATCCCCGCGAGCAGGGCCATCGGGACCTTCCGGCTCACGTCGGTGACGGAGTACTGCAGTTCCCTGGGGGCCGAGGGCTCGTAGGCGACCACGACCTTCTCGCCCTGGTGCAACTGCCGTGTCTGGTCGGGCTGCACGATCTCGGTGAACGTACGGCCCTTGTCCTTGCCGGTGTCGACCCGGACCGTGGCCTTCTTGCAGGTGCCCTTCTCCTTCTGCGGAGTGGTACCGCCCGTGGTCCCGGCGGTGCCGCCGGTCGCGGCGCCGCCGCCCCCCGAGGCGTTGACCGCGCTGCAGCTGACCTCCACCACCTGGGCGACGGTGGCCTGCTGCGTCTGGCGGTCGAAGCCGACGCCGGTGCGCTCGTGCGATGGCGCTCCCCCGGGCCACAGCACCACCAGGCCGACCACGACCGCCGCGGTGAACGGGATCAGGACGGCCGCGATGACCTTGCGCAGGTGCTTCGAGACCGGGGCGGCCGGCCCATGACTGTGACTGTGACCGTGGCTGTGGCCCTGACCGGGGCCCTGGTCGTGTGGATGTCCGTGACCGGGTTCCGGGGCATGACCGTGCGCCGGGCCGTGCCCGGGGTCACGACCGGGGCCCGGGACAGGCCCTGGGACGGGGTGTGCGGGTCTCTGGTGATGTACGGCGCCCCGGTCGTCGGGATGGGCCCGCACCGGCCCACCACGCGGTACGTGGCCGTCATGGCCGTGTCCGTCGCCCTGCCCGGAGCCGCCCTCGCGCGGTGGCTCGGACGGCGGATAGGGGTACTGGTCCATGGTGGTCACCGCCCGATCATCGCAAGAACGAGAGAGGCCCTCTGTTCACCGCGCCCGAGTTGACGCTAGCGTGGAGGCACCTTTGCACACGCGGGAGCTCGGAGCACCGGGCTGAGAGGGCGCTGACCTCCGTATACGCGATGTTTCACGTGGAACGTGTTTCACGGGGAGCATCGATGGACGGAAGCCGCTGCGTCGACCGCCGAACCTGTTACCGGGTAATGCCGGCGTAGGGAGTAGGTCTCATGACCAACAAGGACGCACGCACGCCTGCCTCCGTCCAGGACGACATGTCCCAGGAGGCCGGGAAGTCCATCGGCTGGCACAAGGCGTACGTCGAGGGCACCCGCTCCGACCTGCGCGTGCCGGTCCGTCAGGTGCACCTCACCAACGGGCAGTCGGTCACCTTGTACGACACGTCGGGCCCGTACACCGATCCACTCGTCGACACCGACGTCCGCCGGGGGCTGGCACCTCTGCGGGAGAACTGGATCATCGCCCGCGGCGACACCGAGGAGTACGCGGGCCGTCCCGTCCGGCCCGAGGACGACGGCATCAAGCACACCGCACCGCGCGGCGGACTGCGCAACCTGGACGCGGTCTTCCCCGGCCGTCCCCGCCAGCCGCGCCGGGGCCGCGCGGGCGAGGCGGTCACCCAGCTCGCCTACGCACGCCGGGGCGAGATCACGCCGGAGATGGAGTTCGTCGCGCTCCGGGAGAACGTCGATCCCGACGTGGTCCGCGAGGAGATCGCGGCAGGGCGCGCGGTGCTGCCGGCCAACGTCAACCACCCGGAGATCGAGCCGATGATCATCGGCAAGCGGTTCCTGGTGAAGGTCAACGCCAACATCGGCAACTCCGCGGTCACCTCCTCCATCGAGGAGGAGGTCGAGAAGATGACCTGGGCGACCCGCTGGGGCGCCGACACCGTCATGGACCTCTCCACCGGCCGCAACATCCACACCACCCGCGAGTGGGTGCTGCGCAACTCCCCCGTCCCCATCGGCACGGTGCCGCTCTACCAGGCACTGGAGAAGGTCGACGGCAAGGCCGAGGAACTGACCTGGGAGATCTACAAGGACACCGTCATCGAGCAGGCCGAGCAGGGCGTGGACTACATGACCGTCCACGCGGGCGTCCGCCTGCCGTACGTGCCGCTCACCGCCCGCCGCAAGACCGGCATCGTCTCGCGCGGCGGCTCCATCATGGCCGCGTGGTGCCTGGCGCACCACAAGGAATCGTTCCTGTACGAGAACTTCGAGGAGCTCTGCGAGATCCTCGCCGCCTACGACGTCACGTACTCGCTGGGCGACGGCCTGCGGCCGGGATCGATCGCCGACGCCAATGACGAAGCCCAGTTCGCGGAGTTGCGCACGCTCGGGGAACTCAACCGGATCGCCAGGCGTTTTGACGTACAGACGATGATCGAGGGCCCGGGGCACGTCCCGATGCACAAGATCAAGGAGAACATCGACCTTCAGCAGGAGATCTGCGATGAAGCTCCGTTCTATACGCTCGGCCCGCTGACCACGGACGTCGCGCCGGCGTACGACCACATCACCTCCGGCATCGGCGCCGCGATGATCGCCTGGTGGGGCACCGCGATGCTCTGCTACGTGACGCCCAAGGAGCACCTGGGCCTGCCCAACCGCGACGACGTCAAGACGGGCGTCATCACCTACAAGATCGCCGCGCACGCGGCCGATCTCGCCAAGGGGCACCCCGGCGCCCAGGAGTGGGACGACGCGCTCTCCGACGCCCGCTTCGAGTTCCGCTGGGAGGACCAGTTCAATCTCGCGCTGGACCCGGACACGGCGCGGGAGTTCCACGACGAGACGCTGCCGGCCGAGCCCGCCAAGACGGCCCACTTCTGCTCGATGTGCGGGCCGAAATTCTGCAGCATGAAGATCTCGCAGGACATCCGCCGTGAGCACGGCGGCAGTCAGGCCGAGATCGAGGAGGGCATGGCTCAGAAGTCGAAGGAGTTCGCGGCCGCGGGCAACCGGGTGTACCTGCCGCTGGCGGACTGACGAGGCCCTGGGGCGGGCGCTGCTTCCGGGGCCTCCCCGGACGCGGCGCCGCCGCGGGGCGCTACGGGGGAACCCCGTTCGGCCCGCGCCCCTGGGCGGGGGCACGAGCCGCGGGCTATTCCGGCTGGTGGTCCGGGCCGCCGAAGTCGGGGCTCGTGTAGTCGGGACTGGTGAAGCTCGGACGGCCGGAGGCGGAGCCGTCGTCGGGACTGCTGAAGCCGGGCCGGTCGTAGCCCAGGCGCGGCATGCGGCCGGTCGGGGGCTGGGGAGCGGCGCGGTGCAGGGCGGCCGTGTCGGGCTGGGCGAGCGCGTCCCGCAGGAACGGCAGGATGCCGCGCTCCAGCAGCGCCTCGCGCCAGGCGTCTCTGGCCCTGGCGACTTCCTCGCTCACCGCGCCGGGCGCCCCGGCCTCGTCCGAGGCGTTGTTGCGCAGGGCGGTGAGCACCAGGGCGACCGCGGCGACGAGGATGGCGGCCGCGGCCATGGCGCCGAACGTCCAGCCCGCGGTGAGCATGGTCCGGGCGAAGGCCTGGCCGGGGTCCAGCATCTTCAGGATGTAGCCGACGAGCAGGAAGATCGCCGCGGCGGTGCCGGCGAGGACGGGTGCCAGCACCGCGATCACGGCGATGGCCCCGGCTCCGGTCGTCTCGGCCGCCTCACCGAGGCCGGCGGCCAGGCCGAGCGCGTCCGGACCCGGACCTGCGGAGACGGAGTCGCGGTCGGCGGGAGCGGTGGCCGGCGCCGGCTGGCGCAGTTCCTCCCGGGCCTTCACGTAGTGCTGGTACTCGGTCGCCGCGGCGGCCGCTATCAGCGCGGTGGCGTTGAGCGCCATGGTGCGTAGTTGTTCGGGGTTGAGCCGCTGTCCGACAGCGGCGAGTTCCGGTCGGTGTGGGGCGGAGCGCAGCGCCTCATCGAGGATCCGCTCGAATTCCTGGCGGTCCTCGCTCAGCAGGTGCTGCGGAACGCTGTTCATGTGCATCCCCCGATGCTCCGTAGGGCTGGGGGCTCGCACGCCGGCGAGCCGTCGGGCAGAAACGGAGGGGAGCCTGCTACGGATAGTCCGATGGTAGAGCCGTGACGGCACACGGTGACAGGGGGTTTGCGGAAAAACCATGCCCACCTGCGGGCATGCGTCCGGGCCCGTCGGCCCGGTGAACCGTCAGGCGTCCAGGGGAAGTTGCTGGACCAGCAGTTTCCCGGCCATGGTGACGCCGCCGTCCATGGCGATGGCGAGTCCCTCGGCATAGACGTGCGGACCCACGACGACGGGGTCGCCCCCCTCCTCCGTGTCGTCCTCGGAGCCCACCTCGCCGAGCAGGTACGGAATGGGGCTGTGGCCGTGAACGACGCGGGTGCCGCCGTACATGTCGAGCAGGGAGCGCACGGCGTCGGCTCCGCCCTCGTCGCGGAAGGAGAAGCGCTTGGTGAACTTGCGGAACAGGTCCCAGACCTCGTCGGCGTCGTTGCGGGTCAGGGTCTCGCGGACGGTGTCGTTGACCGCCTCGATCGAGTCGCCGTAGTCGAGGTAGGCGGTGGTGTCGGAGTGGACGAGCAGGTAGCCGTCCACCTCCTCGACGGCGTCGAGACGGGCCATCCACTGCAGGTGGTGGTCCTGGAGGCGGTCCATGTCGGTCTTCTGGCCGCCGTTGAGCAGCCAGGCCGCCTGGAAGGTGGCGGTGCCCGCACCGGAGTTGACGGGCGTGTCGCCGAACCGCTTGGCGCCGAGCAGCAGCAGCTCGTGGTTGCCCATGAGGGCCTTGCAGTAGCCGCCGGCCGCGGCCGCCTCGGCGGACAGCCGCATCACCAGGTCGATGACGCCGATGCCGTCGGGGCCGCGGTCGGTGAAGTCGCCGAGGAACCACAGCCGGGCGGTGCCCGCGCACCACTGGCCGGCGGCGTCGATCAGGCCCTTCTCCCGCAGGGCGGCCGTCAGTTCGTCCAGGTAGCCGTGGACGTCACCGACGACGTAGAGCGGGCCGGGGCCGGTCGCGGCCACCGGGGCGGGAGCCGCGGCGGCCGGCTCCACGGGCACCTGGAGGGTGTCGCCGCGGTTGATGACGGGCAGGTCGCGCTGGGTGGGCGTGTAGCCCTCGGGGTACGCCTCGTCCACGACGGGGACGGTGTCGCCGGGCAGGTCGTGGACGTACGGACCGGTCTCGTGGACGTACGCGGGTACCCGGAAGTCGCGCAACGTCGCCGTCCGCTCCACCTCGGGTCCCTGACCGGCCCCCTGAGTCATCAGACCCCTCCACCATCGCGCCGCAGCTGCACCGCTCCGGACTGCCTGGTCGCAGCGGCCCCGCGGTGTCGTGCGCCCATCATAGGAATGCGCGTAGCGCCGTGTGATGACCCAGGGGTGGTGAATCGGAACAGGACTCCGGTTCGCCGCGGCTTTCGCCCCGTTTGGGCCGGGGTTCTACCGGCTGCCCGGGACGTGTCGGCCGGGCGGTGCGGCGCCCGGCACGTGGTGCGAGGGCGCACAGGGGGGCGCGCGGTGTGCGGACCGGGCGCCCCGTCCGGCGCCGGGAGACCCCGCTAGCCCTTCTCCGGGGCCCGCGGCGGGCTGACCGTCGTGCGCGGGGGGCGTCGCTGGGACGAGGTGCGCACGATCAGCTCCGTCGGTATCACCTGCTCGACGGTGTGGTCCGATTCGACGCCCTCGATGGCGTCGATGAGGAGCTGCACGACCGCCGTGCCGATCCGGCGCGGCTTCAGGGAGAGGGTGGTGATGGGCGGCTCGGTGTTGGCGTACACGGTGGACTCGCTGCAGCAGACCAACAGCAGGTCCTCCGGGACGCGCAGGCCGTAGCGGCGGGCGGCGGCGAGCAGGTCGGTGCCGTTGGGGTCGAACAGGCCGTAGACGGCGTCGGGCCGGTCGGGGCGGGCGAGCAGCCGGTCGGCGGCGACGGCGCCCGCGCACGGGTCGTGGGCCGGGTAGGCCTCGTAGACCGGGTCCTGGCCGACGCGCTCGCACCAGTGCAGGTAGGCGGTGGTCGACAGATGGGTGTAGGTGTCCGTCGTCGTGCCGGTGAGCAGGCCGATCCTGCGGGCGCCTGCGGCGGCGAGGTGGTCCAGGATGCCGAGGACGGCGGCCTCGTGGTCGTTGTCGACCCAGGCGGTGACCGGCAGGCTGCCGGCCGGGCGGCCGTCGGAGACGACCGGAAGCCCCTGCCGGACCAGCTCGCTGACCACCGGATCCTGGTCGGAGGGGTCGATGACGACCGTGCCGTCCAGTGCCACGTTCGACCACACGTCGTGCCGGGAGGTAGCGGGCAGGATGACCAGGGCGTAGCCGCGGGCCAGCGCGGCGGAGGTGGCGGCCCGGGCCATCTCGGCGAAGTAGGCGAACTCGGTGAAGGTGAAAGGTTCATCCCCGTACGTCGTCACGGTCAGGCCGATCAGCCCGGACTTGCCGGTACGGAGGGTGCGGGCGGCGGCCGAGGGGCGGTACCCCAGCCGGTCGGCCACCTCGCGGACATGGCGCCGGGTGGCGTCCGGGAGCCGGCCCTTGCCGTTGAGGGCGTCGGAGACGGTCGTGATGGAGACCCCGGCGGCGGCGGCGACGTCTCTGATGCCTGCCCGGCCCGGCCGACTGCCTCGACGTGAGGTTTCCGCGCGGCTCACCTGGTGCTTCCCTGCTGCTGTCATGGCGAGCCGATAGTAGGGCTCATGCGGTGGGGTAGGGCGGACGCATATGCAGGCGTTGACAGGCACGTTTCTGCATGGCCATACCGGGTCAACTACCTGAGAAAACAAGGCACTTGAGCGCTTTCATGCGAGGACGTGTTGTGTCGACGCGCATGGGCCTGCCAAGTGCCGGATGTCTCGAAGAGGTCTCAACTCACCTTCACGGGTGATGCGCGCTACGGCGCGAGCCACCGGCGCGTAGATATATGTAGAGCGCGCCCCCGATACGTACATCTTCGGGCGGTGATGCCCGTGATGCCGGTGGGGCGCATGAGGTTCGCCTCTTGCTGTCCCGCACCTGTTCGCACGGGCGCCGAATCCTCATAAGGTGAGCAGTATTGGAAGCCGGCGGCGTTGACGGTCCGCCGGTGGTCGCGAGGAGGACTGCGGTGAGCGAGACGAGCCCGAAGCTGCGCGCCGAGCTGGAGGGGATCCCCACCTACAAGCCGGGCAAGCCCGCCGCGGCCGGCGGGCCGGTCGCCTACAAGCTGTCCTCCAACGAGAACCCCTATCCGCCGCTGCCCGGGGTCCTGGAGAGCGTCACGACGGCCGCCTGCGACTTCAACCGCTACCCGGACATGGCCTGCACCGGGCTGATGAACGAGCTGTCGGACCGCTTCGGCGTCCCGCTTTCCCACCTGGCCACCGGAACCGGCTCGGTGGGAGTGGCCCAGCAGCTGATCCAGGCGACCAGCGGCCCGGGCGACGAGGTGATGTACGCCTGGAGGTCCTTCGAGGCGTACCCGATCATCACGCAGGTCAGTGGTGCCCGCTCGGTGCAGGTCCCGTTGACGCCGGGCGATGTGCACGACCTGGACGCGATGGCGGAAGCGATCACTGACCGGACGCGTCTGATCTTCGTCTGCAACCCCAACAACCCGACCGGGACGGTGGTGCGTAGGGCCGAGCTGGAGCGGTTCCTCGACCGGGTGCCCAGTGATGTGCTGGTGGTGCTGGACGAGGCCTACCGGGAGTTCATCCGCGACCCCGAGGTGCCCGACGGCGTGCAGCTGTACCGGGAGCGTCCCAACGTCTGTGTCCTGCGCACGTTCTCCAAGGCGTACGGCCTCGCCGGCCTGCGGGTCGGTTTCGCCATCGCGCACGAGCCGGTTGCGGCGGCGCTGCGCAAGACGGCGGTGCCGTTCGGTGTCAGCCAGCTTGCGCAGGAGGCGGCCATCGCCTCCCTGCGGGCCGAGGACGAGTTGCTGGGCCGGGTCGGCTCGCTGGTGTGCGAGCGCACGCGCGTGGTCGACGCGCTGCGCGCTCAGGGCTGGACGGTGCCCGAGACCCAGGCCAACTTCGTGTGGCTGCGGCTGGGGGAGCGCACGGTCGCCTTCGCGGCTGCCTGTGAGGAGCACGGCGTGGTCGTGCGGCCGTTCCCGGGTGAGGGTGTGCGGGTGACGGTCGGGGAGACCGAGGCGAACGACATCTTCCTGAAGGTGGCGGAAGCGTTCCGCAAGGAGATCTGAGAAGAGCTGACGGGTGCCGTAAGACGTTCCCAAACCGGTTCGGAGGAGGGCCCCGCCTGGTGCGGGGCCTTACTCGTCCACCGACTCGACGCGCACGGGGTCACCCTCGCGCACGCTCGCCAGGATCTGGGCGTCCCCGTCCACCCGTCCCAGGACGTTGCACGGGCTCGCCAGCCGGCACTCGTCGCCCCGTGAGATGGGCGTGGGCCCATAGGGGAGCGCGAGGGCGTCGCCATCCGTCCAGAACGCCACGGTGCCCGGCTCTACGACCTCCCGGGCGTCCGTTTCACGTGAAACAGCGACACATGTGTCGAAATAGACCTCCATGCCCCAGGTGTGAGCGGTGGAGGAGAGCGGCAGCGCCTTGGCGAGGGCCTGCGTGGTCGGTGTGTCGTCCAGGGGCGCGGTGAGGTGCCCCGAGGGCCAGGAGATCCGTATCTGCATGGCGCGCAATTCAACAAGATGTTGAAGTCGTTGCCAAGGTCTTGACGTTGTGGCGCTAGGACCCCCCCGCCCTTCCGGACCGAAAATCAGTAGGTCATAATGGCTTGTGAATGTGAACGCATTCACAAGCGTGGGCCTGTCACCATGGCGAGGTAAGGAGCTGACGACGTGGAATTGGCACTGGCGCCGGAGACACTGGCGCGCTGGCAGTTCGGCATCACCACCGTCTACCACTTCCTGTTCGTCCCCCTGACGATCTCCCTGGCCGCTCTCACGGCCGGGCTGCAGACAGCCTGGGTCCGCACGGAGAAGGAGAAGTACCTCAGGGCGACCAAGTTCTGGGGCAAGCTCTTCCTGATCAACATCGCCATGGGCGTGGTCACCGGCATCGTCCAGGAGTTCCAGTTCGGTATGAACTGGTCGGACTACTCGCGCTTCGTCGGCGACATCTTCGGTGCCCCGCTCGCCTTCGAGGCCCTGATCGCGTTCTTCTTCGAGTCCACCTTCATCGGGCTGTGGATCTTCGGCTGGGACAAGCTGCCGAAGAGGATCCACCTCGCCTGCATCTGGATGGTCTCGATCGGCACGGTCCTGTCGGCGTACTTCATCCTGGCGGCCAACTCCTGGATGCAGCACCCCGTCGGCTACAAGATCGACAAGGTGAAGGGGCGTGCCGAGCTCACCGACTTCTGGGCTGTGCTGACCCAGAACACCGCGCTCAGCCAGGCCTTCCACACCCTCTCCGCGGCCTTCCTGACCGGCGGTGCCTTCATGGTGGGCGTCTCGGCCTACCACCTGGCCCGCAAGCGGCACGTCCGAGAGATGAAGACCTCGCTGCGGCTGGGTCTGATCACCGTCGTCATCGCCGGTCTGCTCACCGCGGTCAGCGGTGACGTGCTCGGCAAGGTGATGTTCAAGCAGCAGCCGATGAAGATGGCGGCCGCCGAGGCGCTGTGGGACGGCCAGAAGCCCGCGCCGTTCTCGATCTTCGCCTACGGCGACGTCGACAAGGGCCACAACAGCGTGGCCATCGAGATCCCGGGCCTGCTGTCCTTCCTCGCCGACGACAACTTCAACTCGTACGTCCCCGGCATCAACGACGTCAACAAGGCCGAACAGCAGAAGTTCGGGCCCGGCGACTACCGGCCCAACATCCCGGTCGCCTTCTGGGGCTTCCGCTGGATGATCGGCTTCGGCATGGCCTCCTTCGGGATCGGCCTGGCCGGCCTCTGGCTGACCCGCAAGAAGTTCCTGCTGCCGCAGCACCTGAGGGTCGCCGACGACGAGGTGCCGCACCTGGTCCTGTTCAGGAGCAAGGCGCTCGGCCCGACGCTCACCACCTGGTACTGGCGCATCGCGATCTGGACCCTGGCCTTCCCGCTGATCGCCAACTCCTGGGGCTGGATCTTCACCGAGATGGGCCGCCAGCCGTGGGCCGTCTACGGCGTGCTGCAGACCCGGCAGGCGGTCTCCCCCGGCGTCTCCCAGGGCGAGGTCCTCACCTCGATGATCGTCCTGACCTCGCTGTACGCCATCCTCGCGGTCGTCGAGGTCAAGCTCCTCGTGAAGTACGTCAAGGCGGGCCCGCCCGAGCTGACCGAAGCCGACCTCAATCCGCCCACGAAGATCGGCGGCGACACACGTGACGCCGACAAGCCGATGGCCTTCTCGTACTAGGCCGAGGGGACAGTCATGGAACTTCACGACGTCTGGTTCGTCCTGATCGCCGTCCTGTGGACCGGCTACTTCTTCCTGGAGGGTTTCGACTTCGGGGTCGGCATCCTCACCAAGCTGCTCGCCCGCAACCGGCCCGAGCGCCGGGTGCTGATCAACACCATCGGACCCGTCTGGGACGGCAACGAGGTCTGGCTGCTCACCGCGGGCGGCGCCACCTTCGCCGCCTTCCCGGAGTGGTACGCCACCCTCTTCTCAGGCTTCTACCTGCCGCTGCTGGTCATCCTGGTCTGCCTGATCGTCCGGGGCGTGGCCTTCGAGTACCGGGCGAAGCGGCCCGAGGAGAACTGGCAGCGCAACTGGGAGACGGCCATCTTCTGGACCTCGCTCATCCCGGCGTTCTTGTGGGGCGTGGCCTTCGGGAACATCGTGGGGGGCGTCAAGATCGACCGGAACTTCGAGTACGTCGGCACCGTCGGGGACCTGCTCAACCCCTACGCGCTGCTCGGCGGCCTGGTGACGCTCACGCTGTTCACCTTCCACGGCGCGGTGTTCACGGCGCTCAAGACGGTCGGGGACATCCGGCTGCGAGCCCGGAAGCTGGCGCTGCGGGTCGGTCTCGTCACGGCGGTGCTGGCGCTCGGGTTCCTGCTCTGGACCCAGGCGGACAGCGGTGACAGCAAGAGCCTGGTGGCCCTGATCGTGGCGGTCGCCGCCCTGGTGACCGCTCTGGTGGCCAATCAGCTGGGGCGCGAGGGCTGGTCGTTCGCCCTGTCCGGCGTGACCATCGTGGCCTCCGTGGCGATGCTCTTCCTGTCGCTCTTCCCGAACGTCATGCCGTCCACGCTCAACGGCGACTGGAGCCTGACGGTCACCAACGCCTCGTCGAGCCCGTACACGCTGAAGATCATGACCTGGTGCGCGGCGATCGCCACTCCGCTCGTCCTGCTCTACCAGGGCTGGACCTACTGGGTGTTCCGCAAGCGGATCGGCACGCAGCACATCGCTCCCGAGGCTGCCGCCGGCGCCGCACACTGAGTCCGCCGAGGGTGTGTTTCACGTGAAACACACCCTCTGGACCGAAGGGCCTGTTTCACGTGAAACCGATCGATCCCCGCCTCCTGCGATACGCCCGGGCCACCCGCCTCTTCCTGGTGGCGGTCGTCGCTCTGGGAGCCCTCGGTGCCGTGCTGGTCATCGCCCAGGCGATGCTCATCGCCGAGGTGGTGGTCGGAGCCTTCCAGCACGGGCAGTCGGTCTCCGGTCTGCGTACTCCCCTGCTGCTGCTCGTGGCCGTGGCGGTGGGCCGGGCGGTGGTCGCGTGGCTCACCGAACTGGCGGCGCACCGGGCGAGCGCGGCCGTGAAGTCGGAGTTGCGGGGCCGGCTGCTGGACCGCGCCGCCCGGCTGGGCCCTGGATGGCTGAGCGGGCAGCGGACCGGCTCGCTGGTGAACCTGGCCACCCGGGGCGTCGACGCCCTGGACGACTACTTCGCTCGCTATCTGCCGCAGTTGGGACTCGCGGTGGTCGTCCCGGTGGCCGTGCTGGCGCGGATCGTCACCGAGGACTGGGTCTCGGCGGCCATCATCGTGGGCACCCTGCCGCTGATCCCCGTCTTCATGATGCTGATCGGCTGGGCCACCCAGTCCCGGATGGACCGTCAGTGGCGGCTGCTCTCCCGGCTGTCGGGCCACTTCCTGGACGTGGTCGCCGGACTGCCCACTTTGAAGGTGTTCGGCCGGGCCAAGGCGCAGGCCGAGTCCATCCGCCGGATCACCGGCGAGTACCGCCAGGCCACCATGCGGACCCTGCGGATCGCCTTCCTCTCCTCCTTCGCCCTGGAGCTGCTGGCCACCCTGTCGGTCGCACTGGTCGCCGTGACCATCGGCATGCGCCTGGTGCACGGCGACATGGACCTCTCCATCGGCCTGGTCATCCTGATCCTGGCGCCGGAGGCGTATCTGCCGTTGCGCCAGGTGGGCGCGCAATACCACGCCGCGGCCGAGGGCCTGGCCGCGGCCGAGGAGATCTTCGCCGTCCTGGAGACGCCGGTTCCGGCGTCCGGCACCGGGGCGGTCCCCGCGGGCCCGGTGGCCTTCGACGGGATGACGGTGCGCTACCCGGGACGGTCGGCGGATGCCGTGACCGGGGTGTCGTTCACCGTCGAGCCCGGTGAGACCGTGGCGCTGGTCGGACCGAGCGGCGCGGGCAAGTCGACCCTGGTGAACACCCTGCTCGGGTTCGTGCGGCCCACAGCGGGCCGGGTGCGGATCGGGGGGACCGACCTCGCGGAGCTCGACCTCGACGCATGGCGGTCCCGCATCGCCTGGGTGCCGCAGCGACCGCACCTGTACGCCGGGACGATCGCGGAGAACGTACGGCTGGCCCGGCCCGGGGCGGACGACGCCGCCGTACGCCGGGCCCTCGCGGACGCGGGAGCGCTGGAATTCGTGGACGGCCTGCCCGAGGGCGCCGACACGGTGCTCGGGGAGGACGGGGCCGGACTGTCCGCCGGTCAGCGGCAGCGGCTCGCGCTGGCCCGGGCGTTCCTCGCCGACCGGCCCGTGCTGGTCCTGGACGAGCCGACGGCGGCGCTGGACGGGGCGACGGAGGCCGAGGTCGTGGCGGCGGTGCGGCGCCTCGCCGTGGGCCGCACGGTGCTGCTCGTGGTGCACCGGCCGGCCCTGCTGGACGTGGCGGACCGCGTGGTGCGGCTGCCCCTCCCCGAAGGCCCGGCCACCGGGCTGACCGGCTCCGAGCCGGCCGCCGCGTCGGCCGCCACCGCGCCCGTCACCACCGAGCCGGCCGGCGGCGCGCCGGGCGGCCCGCGGTTCTCCGCCGCCGTGGCCGTCCCGCACGACGGCACCGCAACCCCCGCCCTCGAAGCGAGCACGGCGGACGGACCCACCGGGGACGGGCCGTACCCCGGCGTCACCGCATCCCGGCGCCGGGTCCTGGCCCGGGTCCGGGCGATGGCCGGTCCCCGGCGTGGCCGGCTGCTCCTCGCCCTGCTGCTCGGCAGCCTGGCGCTCGGCAGCGCGGTCGGGCTGATGGCCACCTCCGGATGGCTCATCTCGAGGGCCTCGCAGCAGCCGCCGGTGCTGTACCTGATGGTGGCGGTGACGGCGACGCGGGCCTTCGGGATCGGCCGGGCCGTCTTCCGGTACGCCGAGCGGCTGGTGTCGCACGAGGCGGTGCTGCGGATGCTGGCCGACACCCGGGTCGCCGTCCACCGGCGCCTGGAGCGGCTGGCGCCCGCGGGGCTGCGCACGGCACGCCGCGGCGATCTGCTGTCCCGGCTGGTCGCCGACGTGGACGCGCTCCAGGACTACTGGCTGCGCTGGCTGCTGCCCGCCGGTGTCGCGGTCGTCGTCTCCACCGGCTCCGTCGCCTTCACGGCATGGCTGCTGCCCGAGGCCGGGGCCGCGCTCGCGGCGGGGCTGCTCGCGGCCGGTGTGGGCGTCCCGCTGATCACCGCGGCCGCGGCCCGGCGCACCGAGCGGCGCCTCGCGCCCGCCCGGGGCGTGCTCGCGACCCAGGTGACCGACCTGCTCACCGGAACCGCCGAGCTGACCGTGGCCGGTGCGCTGCCCGCGCGTACCGCCGCGGCCCGCCGTGCCGACGGCACGCTCACCCGGATCGCCTCGCGGGCCGCCGCCGTCACCGCGCTCGGCGACGGCCTGACCGCGCTGCTGTCCGGTCTGACCGTGACCGCGGCGGCGCTGCTCGCCGCCCAGGCGGTGGCCGCCGGCCGGCTCACCGGTGTCGCGACGGCCGTCGTGGTCCTCACTCCGCTGGCCGCCTTCGAGGCCGTGCTGGGGCTGCCGCTCGCCGTGCGCCATCGGCAGCGGGTGCGGCGCAGCGCCGAGCGCGTGTACGAGGTGCTGGACGCCCCGGAGCCGGTGCGCGAGCCCGAACGGCCCCGGCAGGCACCCTCGGTGCCGTTCCCGATCGTCCTCGGCGGGCTGACCGCCCGTTACGCGGGACAGCACCGGGACGCGCTCGCCGGGGTGGACCTCACGCTGGAGGAGGGGCGCCGGATCGCCGTCGTCGGTCCGTCCGGCTCGGGGAAGACGACCCTGGCCCAGGTGCTCCTGCGGTTCCTCGACCCCGGGGCGGGCTCGTACACGCTCGCCGGCGTGGACGCGTGCGCGCTCGACGGTGACGACGTACGGCGGCTGGTCGGGCTGTGCGCCCAGGACGCGCACCTCTTCGACAGCAGCGTGCGCGAGAACCTGCTGCTCGCCCGGAAGGACGCCGACGAGGCCGATCTGCGGGACGCGCTGGACCGGGCCCGGTTGCTGGAGTGGGTGGACGGGCTGCCGGACGGCCTGGACACGCTGGTCGGGGAGCACGGGGCCCGGCTGTCCGGCGGGCAGCGGCAGCGGCTCGCGCTGGCCCGCGCGTTGCTCGCCGACTTCCCGGTGCTCGTCCTGGACGAGCCCGCCGAGCACCTGGACCTGCCGACGGCGGACGCGCTCACCGCGGATCTGCTGGCCGCCACCGAGGGCCGTACGACGCTGCTGATCACCCACCGGCTGGCGGGTCTCGAAGCGGTGGACGAGGTGGTCGTGCTCGACGCGGGCCGGGTGGTGCAGCGGGGTCCCTACGCGGAACTGGCCGTAGTGAAGGGGCCGCTGCGGACCATGGCCCGCCGGGAGCGGGCGGCGGAGTCGCTGGTGGGGGCGCGGTGACGGCGGCGGTCACCGGCGGTCCCCGGCGCGCGGTCAGTCGTGTTCGGAGAGCAGCCGCTCGATGACGACCGCGACGCCGTCGTCGTTGTTGGCGACCGTGCGGCCCGAGGCGGCGGCGATGACGTCCGGGTGGGCGTTGCCCATCGCGTAGGACCGGCCGGCCCAGGTCAGCATCTCGACGTCGTTGGGCATGTCCCCGAACGCGACGACGTCCTCCCGCGAGATGCCGCGCTCGGCGCAGCACAGGGCGAGCGTGCTGGCCTTGGAGACGCCGGGTCCGCTGATCTCCAGCAGGGCGCTGGGGCTGGAGCGGGTGACGTTGGCACGGTCGCCGATCGCCTTGCGGGCGAGGGTGAGGAAGACGTCCGGGTCGAGGTCGGGGTGGTAGGCGAGGATCTTGAGGACGGGCTGGTCGGCGTCCGGGCCGTCGGCGGCGAGCAGGGCCTCGGCGGGCCGCAGGTTGTCCGGTATCTCCATGTGCAGCTTGGGATACGCGGGCTCCTGGTGGAAGCCGTAGGTCTGCTCGACGGCGAACACCGTGCCGGGGGCCGCGCCGCGGAGCAGCCGTACGGCGTCCAGCGCGTTCTCGCGGGCCAGTTCGCGCACCTTCACGAACCGGTGGGTGCCCGGACCGCCGTGCAGGTCGACCACGGCGGCGCCGTTGCCGCAGATCGCCAGGCCGTGACCGTGGACGTGGTCGCTCACCACGTCCATCCAGCGGGCCGGGCGGCCGGTGACGAAGAAGACCTCGATGCCCGCGTCCTCGGCGGCGGCCAGCGCGGCGACCGTCCTGGGGGAGACCGACTTGTCGTCGCGCAGCAGAGTGCCGTCGAGGTCGGTGGCGATCAGCCGCGGCCTGAGGGCGGCGGCCGGGGTCCCGGGCTGTCTGGTCGCTGAGGTCACCGGCCCATTCTCGCGCATATGCCCGCACGGCCGTGCGGAAGTCCGCACAGATGAGTCCACGGACACACCGCGGATGGCCGACGGACGACGTCCGCCGCCGGATCAGGTCAGCTGGGCGAGCGCGTCCATGGCGATCCGCTCGAAGATCTTCTCGTCCGCGGCGAAGTCGGAGTCCGGGATGGGCCAGTGGACGACGATCTCGGTGAAGCCCAGCTCCCGGTGGCGGCCGGCGAAGTCCACGAAGGCGTCCAGGGACTCGAGCGGCCGGCCGCGGTCCGGGGTGAAGCCGGTGAGCAGGACCTTGTCCAGCTCGGACACGTCCCGGCCGGCCGTGCCGCAGGCGTCGGACAGCTTCTCCAGCTGTCCCCGCAGGGCCTCGACGGACTGCTCGGGGGTGCCGTTCTCGTACAGCTTCGGGTCGCCCGTGGTCACCCAGGCCTGGCCGTGGCGCGCGGCGAGCCGCAGACCGCGCGGGCCGGTGGCCGCCACGGCGAAGGGCAGCCGGGGCCGCTGCACACAGCCGGGGATGTTGCGCGCCTCGTGCGCCGAGTAGAACCGGCCCTCGTCGGTCACCGAGTCCTCGGTGAGCAGGCGGTCGAGCAGCGGCACGAACTCGGCGAAGCGGTCCGCGCGCTCGCGGGGCGTCCAGGGCTCCTGGCCCAGGGCCGTGGCGTCGAAGCCGGTGCCGCCGGCGCCGATGCCCAGGGTGACGCGGCCGCCGGAGATGTCGTCCAGCGAGATCAGTTCCTTGGCGAGGGTCACCGGGTGCCGGAAGTTCGGGGAGGTGACCAGCGTGCCGAGGCGGAGCCGCTCGGTGGCGGTCGCGGCGGCGGTCAGCGTCGGCACGGCGCCGAACCACGGGCCGTCGCGGAAGCTGCGCCAGGACAGGTGGTCGTAGGTGTAGGCGGTGTGGAAGCCGAGCTGCTCGGCCCGCACCCAGGCCGAACGGCCGCCCTCGTTCCAGCGGCGGTACGGCAGGATCACGGTGCTCAGACGCAGACTCATGCGGACGAGGGTACGGGGAGCCGTCGGCTTTGGCCGAAAACGGTCACATCGCGCACCCGTGGGGACACCGTCAGTGCGATCCGGGGAACCGCAGATAGCGCGCCGGGACGGCCGCGGTGAGCCACACCCCGTTCGCGCTGACGTGGAAGACGTGGCCGTCGCGGTGCATGGCGCCGGCGTCGACGGCGAGCACGACGGGGCGGCCACGGCGCGCGCCGACCCGGGTCGCGGTCTCGCGGTCGGCCGAGAGGTGAACGTCGTGCCTGCTCATGGGCCTGAGGCCCTCGGCGCGGATGGCGTCCAGGCTGCGGGCCACGGTGCCGTGGTACAGGTACGGCGGCGGGGTCGCCGGGGGCAGGCCGAGGTCGACCTCGACGCTGTGCCCCTGGCTGGCACGGATCCTCGTGCCCTCGATCGCGAAGCGCTGCTTGTCGTTGGCGGCCACCACGTGGTCGAGTTCCTCGCGGGTGAACCGGAATCCGTGCGCGGCGGCCGCCGCGATCAGCGTGTCGATCTCCGTCCAGCCGCCCTCGTCCAGTGTGAGGCCGATGCGCTCCGGCTGGTGGCGCAGGTGTTTGGAGAGGTACTTCGACACCTTCACGGTGCGTCTTTCGTCCATCTCTCCAGCGTGCGGGAGAGACGCGGATCACGCAGGTCATTTTTCGCGGGCAGGTTTGGTCCACAAGCAAGTGCTGTTATCCACAGGCCCATTGGGTGAGCTGTGGACAACTACTCGTCATGACAGCCTGGTTCGTCAAGTTCCCCGCCCGGCAATTGACATGACATCAATGCGTCCAACGCACGTGCCCGGACTTCGCGTTCGGCGGCCAACGCTACGAACGAGGCGATGTGCGCGCCGCCAACCAGGCGCTCCACAGCGCTGATCGTCTCGGCGGGAAGGTCGACGGCCCGCGTCTCGGGGAGCGGCTCGGGCACCGCCTCGGTGACGAGGCGGGTGCGCAGGTGCCGTACCGCGAACACACGCATCGCACGGGCCAGTTCGGCGTCGACGGTCTGCCGCGCCAGGGGCCTCAGCCGGCGCACCAGGCCGGCCGCCTCGGCCGCGTGCGCGTCGGTACGACGGGCCGGATCGTCGAGGTAGCGCGCGAAGACGTGCTCGGTGGTGAACTCCAGGAAACGGGCGGCGATGTGCTCCACCTGCCCCCTCAACTCCCGCAGGTGGGCGGAGATCGCGGACAGCGGAACGCCCGCCGCGTGCAACTCCGCCGCGACGGCGAGTTCTTGGGGGCTCGGCACGAGGAAGGTGTCGGGGTCGCCGTCGACCGGTTCCAGCACGCCGAGGTCGACCGCCTCGGCCACGGCGTCCTCGTCGGGGGTGCCGCCGAAGCGGGCGTCCAGCTCCGCGCGGGTGAGCCGGACCGGTTCCTCGTCGGTCCAGGGGCCCTCCACCTCGGTGACCAGTCCGAGCACACCGCCGAGGCCCCGGCCGGTGTCCCAGGCGTCCAGGAGTTCCCTGATGGAGGCCAGGGTGTAGCCGCGGTCCAGGAGGTGGCCGATCTGCTGGAGCCGGGTGGCGTGGACGTCGGAGTACAGGTTGGCGCGGCCCTGCCGCTCCGGCCGGGGAAGGAGCCCCTTGTCCTGGTAGGCACGGATGGTCCGGACGGTGGTGCCGGTGCGGTGCGCGAGGTCCTCGATGCGGTAGGCCCGCCGCGCCGACGGGCTTGCGGGGCGGGCCGGTTCGCCGTTCACAACCGAGGCTCCACCCGGGCCACCCGGCGCAACACCCCCGGCAGGAAACGCGACATGAGGTGAGCGCCGTGCGCCTCGGGAGTCACCGGGACGACCGCCCTGTTGTGCGTCACCGCCTCCAGGACGGCCTTCGCGACCTTCTCCGGCGGATAGTTGCGCAGGCCGTACAGGCGGGCCGAGCGCTGCCGGCGGCGGCTCTCCTCGGCCTCGTCGACGCCGGTGAAGCGGGCCGTCGCGGTGATGTTGGTGTTGACGATGCCCGGGCAGATCGCCGTGACCCCGATGTCCCGCCCGGCGAGTTCGGCGCGCAGGCACTCGGAGAGCATCAGGACGGCGGCCTTGGAGGTGCTGTAGGCGGGCAGCGCCCGTGAGGGCTGGTAGGCCGCCGCCGAGGCGATGTTGACGATGTGGCCGCCCTGGCCGCGCTCGGCCATCCGCGCGCCGAAGAGACGGCAGCCGTGGATCACACCCCACAGGTTGACGTCCAGGACCCTGCGCCAGTCCTCGGTGGTCGTGGTGAAGAAGGAGCCCGACAGGCCGATCCCCGCGTTGTTGACCAGGACGTCGAGCACGCCGTGGTCGCGGTGCACCCGCTCGGCGAGCTTCTCCATGGCGTGCTCGTCGGAGACGTCCGCCGTCTCCGCCCAGGCGTCGGCGGCGCCGATCAGCCGGGACAGCTCGGCGGTGCGGGCGGCGGCCTCGGCGTCGCGGTCGACGGCCACCACCCGCGCGCCGGCCTCCGCGAACGCGAACGCCGTGGCCCGACCGATGCCGCTGCCCGCGCCGGTGACCAGGACGAGCTGTCCGCCGAACCGGTCGCCGTGGCGGCCGCCGGCGGCCGGGGCGGGGCGGCCGCCCTCCACGGACGTCACGAACTCCTCGATCCAGGCGGACACCTGGTCGGGGCGGGTGCGCGGGATCCAGTGCCGGGCGGGGAGCGTGCTGCGGGTCAGCCGCGGCACCCACTGCTCCAGGTCGTCGTAAAGCCGCTCGGACAGGAACGCGTCGTCCAGGGGCGTGATGAGCTGCACGGGCGCGTGCGCGTACGCGTCCGGGCGCGGCCTGCGCAGTCGGGCGCGGACATTGTCCCGGTACAGCCAGGCGCCGTGGGCCGCGTCGGAGGGCAGGGACGAGGTCGGGTAGTCGCCCGCGGGCACCTTCTCGGAGCGCTGGAGGATCTTCGGCCAGCGCCTGCCGAGCGGGCCGCGCCAGGCCAGCTCCGGCAGGGCGGGGGTGTGCAGCAGGTAGACGTACCAGGACCTGGCGCCCTGGCCGAGGAGCTGGCCCACCCGGCCGGGCGTGGGGCGCTTCACGCGCGCGTTGATCCAGTGCCCGAAGTGGTCGAGGGACGGCCCGGACATCGACGTGAAGGAGGCGATGCGGCCCTCCGTGCGGCCCACCGTGACGAACTCCCAGGACTGCACCGAGCCCCAGTCGTGGCCGACCAGGTGCACCGGGTGGTCCGGGCTCACCGCGTCCGCCACGGCGAGGAAGTCGTCCGTGAGCTTCGCCAGGGTGAAGCCGCCGCGCAGCGGGCGCGGCGCCGTGGACCGGCCGTGGCCCCGGACGTCGTAGAGGACGACGTGGAAGCGTTCGGCCAGGCGCGCGGCGACCTCCGACCACACCTCCTTGCTGTCCGGGTAGCCGTGCACCAGCATCACGGTCGGCTGCCCGGGATCACCCAGTTCGGCCACGCACAGGTCGACCCCGCCGGTGCGCACGCGGCGCTCCTTCGCACCCTTCAGTGTCACTTCGCCTCCGCCCAGCGCCGCACGTGCGGCAGATCGTCGTCCAGCCAGAAGGCGCTCTGCGCGGGGTCCCGGGAGTCGGTGACCACCAGGATCTCCTCGAACTTCGCGCCGGTGCCCCTGAACCCCAGATGGGGTTCGACCGCCCACAGGCCCGGCCGCGGCGGGTGGTCGGAGAAGCGGTACGGCGACCACAGGGGCGACCAGCCCTCGCGGTGGCCGTGCAGGGCGTCGGCGGCCAGGCCCTTGAGGGACTGGGTGCCGAACCCGAACAGATGAGGTGACCAGCGGCGCTGCTTGACCCGGTCCACCTTGTGGGCGATCACGCCGAAGGGGTACGCGCGGTGCCGGTTGGCGTAGCCCTGGCGGACCATGAGCCGGTCCACGTCCTCGTAGATCGCGCGCAGCGGCCGCCGCTCGCGCACCTCGCGCAGAGTAAGCTCGCGGTGCGCCTCCAGGTCGGCCGTCAGCCGGTCCTGCACCGGGTTCACGCCGAGCGAGCCGGAGTAGCCGATGTCGGCGGTGAACCCCTCGTACACCGGCGCCATGTCCAGGATGAACGGCATCCCGGGCTCCAGGGCGCGGTCGGTCGGGAAGAACTGCAGCGGGACGCGGAAGCCCGCGAACGCCGTGCGGTCGCCGAACCAGGCGAACGGCAGGTGGAACCAGTCCCGCACCCCCCGCTCGCGCAGCCACGCGCGCTGCATCCGGGCCGCCTCGCGCTCGGTCACCCCCGGCTCCAGGCGTGCCGCGACCGCCTCGGCGCACTCGTAGGCGAGGCGCTGCACCCGTCTGAACCCGGCGAGCTCCGTGGAGAGCCCGCCGCTCACTGCCGTGGTCATGCCGCCCCGTCCCGTCGTGTCGGCTGCGCTACGCGTCCGTAACTTGACACTGGTGAATGTGACAGTTGTTAGAGTCGGCGTCAATAGGAGGGTCGTGGGCTGTGGACGACCGGCGGTGGGTCTCAGGCAGGGCATCCCTTAGGGCCGGGTAATACCTGGGGCTGACGTCAAGACGGCTCTGTGGTCTGACGCCCGGGGTGGTCCGCGTCACTACCGTCGTGGACGTGACTGTGATCGCGACCGAAAGCCTGAGCAAGCGGTTCCCCCGGGTGACCGCGCTCGACCGGCTGTCCGTGGACATCGGACCCGGTGTGACCGGGCTCGTCGGTGCCAACGGCGCCGGCAAGTCCACCCTGATCAAGATCCTGCTGGGTCTGTCCCCCGCCACCGAGGGCCGCGCCGCGGTGCTCGGCCTCGACGTCGCCACCCAGGGCGCCGCCATCCGTGAGCGCGTGGGCTACATGCCGGAGCACGACTGCCTGCCGCCCGACGTCTCGGCCACCGAGTTCGTCTTCCACATGGCGCGCATGTCCGGCCTGCCGCCCACCGCCGCGCGCGAGCGCACCGCGGACACGCTGCGCCACGTGGGCCTGTACGAGGAGCGCTACCGGCCCATCGGCGGCTACTCCACCGGCATGAAGCAGCGGGTGAAGCTCGCGCAGGCCCTGGTGCACGACCCCCAGCTGGTCTTCCTGGACGAGCCGACCAACGGCCTCGACCCCGTGGGCCGCGACGACATGCTCGGGCTGATCCGCCGGATCCACACCGACTTCGGCATCTCGGTCCTGGTCACCTCCCACCTGCTGGGCGAACTGGAGCGCACCTGCGACCACGTCGTCGTCGTGGACGGCGGCAAGCTGCTGCGCTCCAGCTCCACCACGGACTTCACGCAGACCACGACGACGCTCGCGATCGAGGTCACCGACACCGACGAGCACCCCGACGGCACCCGCGCGGTCCGCGAGGCGCTGCACGCGCGCGGGGTGAGCGTCGAGGCCGGCAGCGGTCTGCCCGGCGCCGGCCACGTCCTGCTGCTGACCGCGCGGGGCGAGGAGACGTACGACCTGGTGCGCGACGTCGTCGCCGACCTGGGGCTCGGCCTGGTGCGCATGGAGCAGCGCAGGCACCACATCTCCGAGGTCTTCACGAGCGAGGACGAGCACCGCGAGGAGGCGGTCGGACATGGCCGTTGAGCAGCCCACCCGGGCCCCTGGCACACCGCCGGGCGACCAGACCCGCATCCACAACATCGGGTACCGCAACTACGACGGCCCCCGCCTCGGCCGGTCCTACGCCACCCGTTCGCTCTACTCGCAGTCCCTGCGCGGCTCCTACGGCCTCGGCCGCTCGGTCAAGTCCAAGGTGCTGCCGATGCTGCTGTTCGTGGTGATGTGCGTGCCCGCGGCCATCATGGTCGCCGTCGCGGTCGCCACGAAGGCCAAGGACCTGCCCGTCGACTACACCCGCTACGCGATCCTCATGCAGGCCGTCATCAGCCTCTACGTCGCCTCGCAGGCGCCCCAGTCGGTCTCCCGGGACCTGCGCTTCAAGACCGTGCCGCTGTACTTCTCGCGGCCGATCGAGACCGCCGACTACGTGCGCGCCAAGTACGCGGCGCTGGCCTCGGCCCTGTTCGTGCTCACCGCGGCCCCGCTGCTGGTGCTGTACATCGGCGCACTGCTGGCCAAGCTCGACTTCGCCGACCAGACCGAGGGATTCGCACAGGGGCTGGTGTCCGTGGCTCTGCTCTCGCTGCTCTTCGCCGGCATCGGCCTGGTCATCGCCTCGGTGACCCCGCGGCGCGGCTTCGGCATCGCCGCCGTGATCGCCGTGATGACGATCTCCTACGGGGCGGTCTCCACGCTCCAGGCCATCGCCGAGAACCAGGACAACGCCGGCGCCATCCCGTGGATCGGCCTGTTCTCGCCGGTCACGCTCATCGACGGGGTCCAGTCCGCGTTCCTCGGCGCGACCTCGGCGTCCCCCGGCGCGGCCGGACCCTCGGACGCGCAGGGCGTCGTCTACGTCCTCGTCGTCCTGGGCCTGATCGCCGCCGCCTACGGCCTCCTGCTGCGCCGCTACCGGAAGGTGGGCCTGTGACCACGCTCTCCATCGACCACGTCTCCCGCTGGTTCGGCAACGTGGTCGCCGTCAACGACGTCACCATGACCATCGGCCCCGGCGTCACCGGCCTGCTCGGTCCCAACGGCGCCGGGAAGTCCACCCTCATCAACATGATGGGCGGCTTCCTGGCCCCCTCCACCGGCACCGTCACCCTCGACGGGCAGCAGGTGTGGCGCAACGAGTCGATCTACAAGCACATCGGCATCGTCCCCGAGCGCGAGGCGATGTACGACTTCCTCACCGGCCGCGAGTTCGTCGTCGCCAACGCCGAGCTGCACGGCCTGGGCGCGAAGGCCGCCCAGCGGGCACTCGCCACGGTCGAGATGGAGTACGCCCAGGACCGCAAGATCCAGACGTACTCCAAGGGCATGCGCCAGCGCGTGAAGATGGCGAGCGCCCTGGTGCACGACCCGTCGCTGCTCCTGCTGGACGAGCCCTTCAACGGCATGGACCCGCGCCAGCGGATGCAGCTCATGGACCTGCTGCGGCGCATGGGCGACGAGGGCCGCACCGTGCTGTTCTCCTCCCACATCCTCGAAGAGGTCGAGCAGCTCGCCTGGCACATCGAGGTCGTCGTCGCCGGACGGCACGCGGCCAGCGGCGACTTCCGCAAGATCCGCCGTCTGATGACCGACCGTCCGCACCGCTACCTGGTGCGCTCCAGCGACGACCGCGCGCTCGCGGCCGCCCTGATCGCCGACCCCTCGACGTCCGGCATCGAGGTCGACGTCACCGAGGGGGCGCTGCGCGTCCAGGCCGTGGACTTCGGCCGCTTCACCGCCCTGCTGCCCAAGGTCGCCCGCGACCACGGCATCCGGCTGCTCACGGTCTCGCCGTCCGACGAGTCCCTCGAGTCCGTGTTCTCGTATCTGGTCGCGGCGTAGGAGGCCCACGATGTACGACCCCACAGTCGCCCGGCTCACCTACCGGGCCCTGCTCGGCCGTCGCCGGGCCCTCATCCTGGGCGCGCTGCCCGTGTTGCTGATCGCGATCTCCGTCGTCGTCCGGGGCCTCGCGGGCGCCGACGACCAGACGGCCGCCGACCTGCTGGGCGGGCTCGCGCTCGCCACGATGGTGCCGATCATCGGCGTCATCGCGGGCACGGGTGCGATCGGGCCGGAGATCGACGACGGCTCGGTGGTGTACCTGCTGGCCAAGCCGGTGAAGCGGTCGACGATCATCTTCACCAAGCTGATCGTGGCGATCGCCGTGACGATGGTGTTCTCGGCGCTGCCGACGCTCGTCGCGGGCTTCATCCTCAACGGCAACGGGCAGCAGATCGCCGTCGCCTACACGGTGGCCGCCCTGGTCGCCTCGATCGCCTACGCGGCGATGTTCCTGCTGCTCGGCACGGTCTCCCGGCACGCGGTGGTGTTCGGTCTCGTCTACGCCCTGGTCTGGGAGGCCCTGTTCGGCTCCCTGGTGTCCGGCGCGCGCACGCTGAGCGTCCAGCAGTGGTCGCTCGCCGTCGCCCACAAGGTGGCCGGCGGGAACCTGGTCACCTCGGACGTCGGGCTGACGACGGCGACGGTGCTGCTGGTCGTGGTCACGGTGCTCGCCACCTGGTACGCCGGGCAGAAGCTGCGGACGCTCACGCTCGCCGGCGAGGAGTGAGACAGCCCCTGGTTCGTCCCTGATCGCTCCTGACCGGGGACGGACCAGTACTGACGGGGGCTTCACCCTGGTCCGGGCAGACTGGGCGAAACGGATGAACCGCCGGCGGGCGAACGCCCGGCCGAACGGCCAGGAGGTCGCAGATGGCGCAGCACACCCCGCGGCAGGAGGACGCCGGCAGGGACGGGGACGAGGTCTGGGACGGGCTGGTCCTGGACGAGGACTTCGTGCGCGCCGCCGGGACCACCGAGCCGTCGGCCCGGGCCCGGATGCTCGCCGCCCGCTGGCGGGCCGAGGCGCCCGAGCCGCGGCCGTGGCGGTCCGACGAGCCGCCGGCGGGGTGGTTCTTCAGCAGGGCACGGCGGCGCGGACGGCGCCGCCGGTGACCGCCGGCCTCCCGCTCGCCCGTCTCGCCGCGCCCGCTGCCCCTGCCACCCCTGCACCGTGGTCCGCCCCCGGTTAATTCGGTGGCGCCGGACCGGGGGGCGGGGGCACAGTGGTCGCACACCGTCCGCCGGGAATGTCCCGGCGCCGTGAACCGGGAGAGGAGCGGGGCGATGTCCATGCACGGCAGTACGCCCAGCTCCCGACAGGGCGGTCCGAGGCGGGCTCCGGAGTGATCCTCACTCCTCCGTAGAGCTCAGGGGACAGCCCGGGGCGGCCGCTTCGAGCACGCGACGTGTCTCTCGCGTGGGCCGCCCACCCGGAGGATTGGCCGAGTGGTAAGGCACTGGCTTGCTAAGCCATGGTCGGGGGCGACCCCGCGCACGTTCGATCCGTGCATCCTCCGCGCGATATGACCACCGTACGGGCGCCGGGCGGCGCTCAGCCCAGCAACCGCTCCAGCACCAGCGCGATGCCGTCCTCCTCGTGGGAGGCCGTCACCTCGTCGGCCACCGCGCGCAGCTCCTCGTGGGCGTTGGCCATCGCCACGCCCCGGGCGGCCCAGGCGAACATCGGGATGTCGTTGGGCATGTCGCCGAAGGCGATCGTGTCGGCCGCCTTCAGGCCCAGCCGACGGGCCGCAAGGGACAGGCCCGTGGCCTTGGACAGCCCGAGCGGCAGCAGCTCCACGATGCCCTCGCCCGCCATGGCGACCGTGACGAAACCGCCGGCCGCGCGGCGGGCCGCAGCCGCCAGCTCGTCGTCGCTCAGCTCCGGATGCTGTATGTAGATCTTGTTCAGCGGGGCGGTCCACAGGTCCGAGGCGTCCGTGAACGGCGTCGCCGGAAGCCGGCCGGTGACCGCGTAGCCGGGCCCCACCAGCACCTCGCCGTCCAGGCCGTCCCGGCTCGCCGCCAGGTACAGCGGGCCCACCTCGGCCTCGATCTTGGCCAGGGCCACGCCCGCCAGCTGCCGGTCCAGGGTGACGGAGGTCAGCAGGCGGTGCGCTCCGGCGTCGTACACCTGGGCGCCCTGGCCGCAGACGGCGAGCCCGTCGTAGCCCAGGTCGTCCAGGATGTGCCGGGTCCAGGGGACCGCGCGTCCGGTGACGACGATGTGCGCCGCGCCCGCCGCGGTGGCCGCGGCGAGCGCCTCACGGGTGCGCTGCGAGATCGACTCGTCGGAGCGCAGCAGCGTTCCGTCGAGGTCGGTGGCGATCAGGCGGTACGGGAATCCGGCGCTCACTTGGCGACCGGCTCCAGGACCTCCCGGCCGCCCAGGTACGGGCGCAGCACCTCGGGGACCCGGACGGAACCGTCGGCCTGCTGGTGGTTCTCCAGGATCGCCACGATCGTGCGCGGTACGGCGCAGAGCGTGCCGTTGAGCGTCGCCAGCGGCCTGACCTGCTTGCCGTCGCGGAGCCGGATCGACAGGCGGCGGGACTGGAACTCGGTGCAGTCCGAGGTCGAGGTCAGCTCGCGGTACTTGCCCTGGGTCGGGACCCACGCCTCGCAGTCGTACTTGCGCGAGGCCGAGGCGCCGAGGTCGGCGGAGGCGACGTCGATGACGCGGAACGGCAGCTCCAGCGAGGTCAGCCACTGCTTCTCCCACTCCAGGAGGCGCTTGTGCTCCTCCTGCGAGTCCTCGGGAGTGACGTAGGAGAACATCTCGACCTTGTCGAACTGGTGCACGCGGAAGATGCCGCGCGTGTCCTTGCCGTGCGAGCCGGCCTCGCGGCGGAAGCACGGGGAGAAGCCCGCGTACCGCAGCGGCAGCCGGTCGGCGTCGATGATCTCGTCCATGTGGTACGCCGCGAGCGGGACCTCGGAGGTGCCGACCAGGTACAGGTCGTCCTTGTCGAGGTGGTAGACGTCCTGGGCCGCCTGGCCGAGGAAGCCGGTGCCGGCCATGGACTGCGGGCGGACCAGCGCCGGGGTCAGCATCGGCGTGAAGCCGGCCGCCGTGGCCTGCGCGATCGCCGCGTTCACCAGGGCCAGCTCCAGCAGGGCGCCGACACCGGTGAGGAAGTAGAAGCGGGAGCCGGAGACCTTGGCGCCGCGCTCGACGTCGATCGCGCCGAGGATCTGGCCCAGCTCCAGGTGGTCCTTGGGCTCGAAGCCCTCGGCGCCGAAGTCGCGGATGGTGCCGTGCGTCTCCAGCGTGACGAAGTCCTCCTCGCCGCCGACGGGCACATCGGGGTGGACGAGGTTGCCGAGCCGGAGCAGGAGCTGCTGGGTCTCGGCGTCGGCCGCGTCGCGCTCGGCGTCGGCGGCCTTGACGTCGGCCTTCAGCTGCTCGGCACGCTTGAGCAGTTCGGCCTTCTCGTCGGCGGTGGCCTTGGGGATCAGCTTGCCGAGCTGCTTCTGCTCGGCACGCAGCTCGTCGAAGCGGACGCCGGAGGACCTGCGCCGCTCGTCGGCAGACAGGAGGGAGTCGACGAGCGCGACGTCCTCTCCACGGGCGCGCTGGGACGCGCGCACACGGTCGGGGTCCTCACGGAGCAGGCGAAGGTCAATCACGGGGCCAAGGCTACCGGTGCGGGCTCGCGGGCCACGACTCACTATTGCGTCCTGCGCCGTGCGTGCCGTTATGGGGCAATTGCACAGAGTGTCGGTGTGGTCAAGCCGAGCCGTCCCATTCCCTGGGACGAAGCAGCCGGTGGGCTCCCGGTTGACCTGATTTCCTTGTGGAGAGGGGCACTTGGTGGGCCCGTTGTCCACAGGGATCCGTGGACTCCCGAGAGTTATCCACAGGCTGTGCGGAAACTCTGTGGATTTCGGAATTGATCACTCCGGAAGTTATGGCCGGACTGATGAATTCCCGGCCCAAACAGGGGTGACACCCACTTTCGGGTGGAAAGGGGTCGCCCCGAAAGATGAACCAAAGGAAACGGGTGGACGAAGGGTGACGTGCGGGATGGTGGCCGCATCTGGGGCGTCCAGGACGATTTGTCGACCGAATCGCCTTGCCGTGTCGACTTGTCCCCAGGTCGAGAAGCGGGCCTGTGGATAACTTCTGTGGATAACGATGATGTGCAGGTACGACCGGCCGGAAGCGCGCTGGGGGCGCCTTCAGAACCGGCCGTCCTGGCAGCGCGCCACCCAGTCGGCCGCTGCCACGAACTCCTCGTCCGAGGTTCCGGGCAGCCGGGGCCGCGCCTCGCCCGGACGGATGTCCGCGCGGGGATAGGAACCGAGGAAACGCACCTGCAGACAGATGCGCTTCAGGCCCATCAACGCCTCCGCCACCCGGCGGTCGGAGATGTGCCCCTCGGCGTCGATGCAGAAGCAGTAGTTTCCGATGCCGGCGCCGGTGGGCCGGGACTGCAGCAGCATCAGGTTGATGCCCCGGGTGGCGAACTCGCCGAGCAGGTCGCGCAGGGCACCGGGGTGGTCGTCCCGCTGCCACAGCACCACCGAGGTCTTGTCGGCACCGGTCGGCGCCGCGGGCCGGGCCGGGCGGCCGACCAGCACGAACCGGGTCTGGGCGTTCTCCGCGTCGTGGATGCCCGTCTCCAGGGCCTCCAGGCCGTACCGGGCGGCGGCGAACTCACCGGCGAAGGCCGCGTCGTACCGGCCCTCCTGGACCAGCCGGGCCGCGTCCGCGTTCGAGGCGGCCGACTCCCAGTGCACCTCCGGGAGGTTCTTGCGCAGCCAGTTGCGCACCTGCGGCTGGGCGGCCGGGTGGGCGGAGACCGTCTTGATGTCCGTCAGCTTCGTGCCCGGACGGACCAGCAGCGCGAAGGTGATCGACAGCAGCACCTCGCGGTAGATCATCAGCGGCTCGCCCGCCACCAGCTCGTCCAGCGTGGTGGTGATCCCGCCCTCGACGGAGTTCTCGATCGGCACGAACGCGGCCTCGGCCTCGCCGACGCGCACCGCGTCCAGCGCGGACTGCACCGACACGTACGGGATCAGCTCCCGGGTGGCCGCCTCCGGAAGCGTGCGCAGGGCCACTTCGGTGAAGGTGCCTTCGGGACCGAGATACGCATAGCTCGCTGGCATGTCCTCACCCTAATGGCCGTCGGTGGACGGGACTCCCTTGTCTCAGGGAAGCCACTCGACCGGGTGGTTTGAAACCCCTATTCACCCCTCCAGCAGCCGCTGGCCCACATACTCCCCGTCGGCCGCCCCGCCGGGCACCGCGAACAGACCGCTCGCCTCGTGCCGGATGTACGTCGACAGGGCGTCCCCGCGGTCCAGCTTGCGCTGCACCGGCACGAAGCCGCGCAGCGGGTCCGCCTGCCAGCAGACGAAGAGCAGCCCGGCGTCCGGCGCGCCGTCCGCGTCGATGCCGTCGTGGTAGGAGAACGGGCGCCGCAGCATGGCCGCGCCGCCGTTCCGGTCGGGCCGGGTGATCCGGGCGTGCGCGTTGAGCGGCACGACGTACTCGCCCTTGGCGTCGGCCTTCTCCAGGTCCATCGGGGTCGTCTCACCGCCCCCTGACAGGGGCGCCCCGTCGGCCTTGCGGCGCCCGATGACCGCCTCCTGGGCCGGCAGCGACAACTTCTCCCAGTCGTCGAGGAGCATGCGGATACGGCGTACGACGGCGTAGGAGCCGTTCGCCATCCAGGCGGGCTCGCCCGAGGCGGGCACGAAGATCCGCCGGTCGAAGTCGGAGTCGGAGGGCTTGGGGTTGCGGGTGCCGTCGACCTGGCCCATGAGGTTGCGGGCCGTCATCGGGTGGGCGGTCGCCCCCGGGGTGCGGTTGAAGCCGTTCATCTGCCAGCGGACCCGGGCCGCGCTGCCGGCGTCCTTCTGGATCGCGCGCAGCGCGTGGAAGGCGACCAGGGCGTCGTCGGCGCCGATCTGCACCCACAGGTCCCCGTCGCTGCGCCGCTTGTCGAGCCGGTCGGAGGAGAAGTCGGGCAGCGGGTCGAGGGCGCCCGGCCGCTGCTTGTCCAGGCCGGTGCGGCCGAAGAAGCTGTGCCCGAAGCCGAAGGTGACGGTCAGCGAGGACGGTCCCGCGTCCCGGGCCACGCCGGTGTCGTCGTGCCCGGTCGTCTCGCCGGCCATCAGCCGCTCGGCCGTGGCCGACCAGCGGCGCAGCAGGGCCGCCGCCTCCTTGCGGCCCGCGCCCGGCGTCAGGTCGAACGCGACGAGGTGGCCGCGGGCCTGCAGCCCCTCGGTGATGCCGGGCTGATGTTTCCCGTGAAACATCGCCCGGCCGGACCCCACCGAGGTGAGCGGGGTGGCCTGGGCGGGCGCCGCCGTGTAGCCCACGGCCCCGCCGGCCGCGCCGAGCACGAGTCCGGTGGCGCCGGCGGTGCCGAGCAGGGCGCGCCGGGAGACGCCCCGGCCGGGGGCGCCGGCGGGTTCCGGCACCGCGGGCGCGGCGGGCGTGCGGGCCTCGGGGAGGGACTGGTCGGGCATGGGTGGGTCAGCCGATCTGCGCGTTCTTGGAGACGGTCACCTGGTCGATGTCGGAGGTCCGCACGGTCACGGCGATCTCCCAGTCGCCGGCCATCGGGATCTGCACCCCGCTGGCCGACCAGTGGCCGGTGGTGACGTGGTCGGGGGTCACCGGGAGCGGGCCGAGCTTCTTCGCCTCCAGGGTGAAGGCGACCTTCACCTCGGGGACGTCGAAGGCGCGCCCGTTGGGCCGCTGGACGTAGACGTGCATCTCGTTGCCGCCGACGCGGGCGGGGTCGAGGTCGATCCGGACGAGGCCCTTGCCGTCGGTGCCGCCGGTGTCGAAGGGCATGTCCAGGGTCAGCGCACCGGAGGAGTTCGCCGGGGAGGACGACGAGGACGAGCTCGACGACGAGGTGGACGCCTTGGCGTCCAGTTCGGTGCGGCCGGGCTCGGTCTGGGTCAGCCAGGTGGTGACCGCGAGCAGCACGACCGCGACGCCCGCCTCGGCGAGCACCGAGCGGCGCAGGCCGAAGCGGTTCGGGTCGGCGTCGCGCAGCCGCTTCTGCCGGGCCGCGTCCATCGCGGCCCGCTGCCGGGCGAGCTGGGCGGCACGCGTGTCGTCACCGGAGGCGGACTTGCGCCCGGCCGGCTTGCCGGCCGCGGAGCCGACCTGTTCCTTCTCGCGCTCCTTCTCGCGCCGCGCCTTCTCGGCGGTCCTGGCGCCGGCCGTCTCCAGCAGCCGTCCCGTCCAGCCCCGTGAGATCCACGCGATGCCCACCAGCAGGGCCACGAGCGCGATCTTCACCAGCAGCAGCTGCCCGTACCTGGTCTCGGTGAACGCCGACCAGGAGCCGAGCTGGCGCCAGGACTGGTAGGTGCCGGTGGCGACGAGGACGACGACGGAGCCGAAGGCGACCCGGGAGAAGCGGTGCACGGCGGCCGAGTCGACCGGGGTCTCGGCGGGTGCCCGGTACAGGGCGACCAGCAGGGCGGTGAGGCCGCCGAGCCAGGCGGCGACGGCCAGCAGGTGGAGCACGTCCACGGGCATGGCGATGCCCGGCTGGAGTCCGGTGGAGGCGTGCTCGGCCATCGCCCAGCTCGCCGCGAGCCCGGCGGCCACGACCACCCCGCCGACCGCGAGCCCGAAGGTCAGGTCCCGCTTCTCCGCGGGCTCCTCGCGCCGGTTGTAGGCGCCGAACAGCACGGCGATGAACAGCGCGGCGGCGGCGAGCAGCAGCAGCCGGGAGACCAGCGCCGCGCCGGTCTTGGTCTGCAGCACCTGGCCCAGCAGGTTCAGGTCGAAGACGTCGCCGAACTTCCCGGAGGAGGTGTAGGAGCCGCGCAGGAGCAGCAGCCACAGGGTGGCCGCGGTGAGCGCGAGCCAGCCGCCGACGACGAGCCGCTGCACGGCCCGTACCCCCGAGCCGCGCTGCCAGCAGGCCAGCACGAAGGCGGCGCCGCCGGCCAGCACGATGAACCCGGCGTACGACACGTACCGTCCGACCGCGTACAGCGCGCCGACGACACCGCCGCCCGCCGCCGTTCCGACACCGGAGACCACGGTCTGCGAGGGGGCTCCGATGGAGAAGGTGTAGGCGCCGGAGACGGGGTGGCTGTCCTCGGAGACGACCTGGTAGGCGACCGTGTAGGTGCCCTTGGGCAGGTTGCCCTTGAGTTTCACGGCGTATGTCGTGCCGCCCGGGTTCACGGGCGCGCCCGTCTCGACGTTCTTCCCCTTGGGGTCGAGGACCTGGAGCGAGTCGTCGTTCATCGCCACCTTCTCGGAGAAGGTGAGCGACACCTGGGTGGGTGCCTTGTCGACCACCACCCCCTGTGCGGGGTCGCTGCCGGTCAGCGCGGCGTGCGCGGAGGCCGGTGCGGCGCCCGCGAGCAGCGCGCCGGTGACGGTGAGAAGCAGCAGCACCAGGGTGCGCAGGCGGGGGGCGATGGTCCGCGTCAAGGTGGTCCCTCCCTCAGTGGCCGGTCGACGGGTTGTACGTGGCGGACTTCACCGGCATCTCGACGGTGAGGGCACCGGACTTGGCGAAGGTGAGGTGCAGGGTGACCTTCTGGCCCTGTTCCGGCTTGCGCTTCAGCTTCTCGAACATCAGATGGTTGCCACCGCTTTTGAACACGAGTTGACCATGGGCGGGTATGGCGAAGGAGGTCTTCTCCTCCATGGCCCCGCCGACGGTGCTGTGCATGGTGACCTGCCCGGCGGCGTCGCTGGTCACCGAGGTCAGCTCGTCCTTGGCGCCGCCCTCGTTGCTGATCGTCAGGAAGCCGGCGGCCATGTCGGCGGAGACCGGCTGGGGCATGTACGGCCCGCTCACGGACAGCTCGGCCTTCGAGGAGCCGGACCCGGACCCGGTGCCGGAACCGCAGCCGGTGAGGGCCAGGGCGCCGGCGAGCGCGGCCGCGGGCAGGAGCGCACGCCTCACGGCTTCGCTCCCTCGACGAGCTTGGGCAGGTCCTTGGTGTAGTCGTCCACCGTGGCGTCCTCGCCGTAGAGGACGTAACCGCCGTCGGTCTTCGGGGAGAAGGCGATGACCTGGGTGCCGTGCACCGAGACGAGCTTGCCGTTCTTGTCCTCGGAGGTCGGCTCGACGGAGATCCCCACGGACCGGGCGCCGGCCTGGATGGTGGAGAAGTCGCCGGTCAGGCCGATGAACCCGGGGTCGATGCCCTTGAGCCACCTGCCGAGCTCTGCGGGGGTGTCCCGGCCGGGGTCGGTGGTGACGAAGACCACCCTGAGCTTGTCCCGCTGGGCCTTGGGCAGCGCCTTCTCGGCGACGGCGATGTTGCTCATCGTCGTCGGGCAGATGTCCGGGCAGTGCGTGTAGCCGAAGTAGAGCAGGGTGGGGTGGCCCTTGGTCTCGGCCCGCAGGTCGAACTTCTTGCCGTGCGTGTCGGTGAGGACCAGGTCGGGCTTCTCGAACGGCTGGTCGAGGACGGTGGCGGCCTTGCCCGAGCCGGACTCCTCGGAGACCACGGCGACGGGCGACTTGCCGTCGCCACCGCTGCCGCAGGCGGAGAGGGGCAGGGTGGCGGCGGCGAGCAGCGCCGCCGCGGCGAACGTCTTCTTGCGCATAGAAAAATGTCCCAGATGTCAGAACTCCGGCGCGCACCGGGGTCGTACGACAGCGTCGCACGACCCCGGGCGCGCGTGCGGAACGGTGGTCAGGCGGTCCGGCGGCGGCCCGCGAGGACGCCGTAGCCGACGCCCGCGATCCCGATGACGATGCCGATCACGCCGAGCACGCGCGCGGTGGTGTCGCTGCCGCCCTTCGTGTCGGTGCCGGCGGCGGCCGCCTCGGTCCTGCCGTCCGCCTTGCCGTCGCTCCTGTCGGAGGCGTCGTCGGCGGTGGAGGTGCCGTGGTGGTCACCGGTGGCGGCGGACAGCTCCAGCACCGGGGCCGGGTTCTCGGGCTCCTCCTGGCCGTCCTGGGCCACCTCGATCCAGCGCACGACCTCCTTGTTCGAGTACGTCTGGATCGCCTTGAACACGAGCTGGTCGGTGTCCTCGGGCAGGGTGCCGACGGAGAGCGGGAACTTCTGGAAGTAGCCCGGCTCGACGCCCTTGCCGTCGGCGGTCCAGGTGACCTTGGTGACGGCCTCGTCGATCTTCTTGCCGTGCATGGTCAGCGGCTTGGCGAGCTTGGACCGGGTGACGTCGATCTTCCAGCCCGGCAGCGGCTGCGGCATCACGGAGGCGATGGGGTGGTCCGCCGGGAAGTTGACCTCGACCTTGGTGGTCGCGGCGTCGTCGCGCTCGTTGGGGACCTTGAAGTCGACGACCGCGTAGCCGCCCTTGGCGGCCGTGCCTTCGGGCTGCACGGTGACGTGCGCGAAGGCGGGGCCCGACAGGGCGAGCACGGCGGTGCCCGCGACGGCGGTGGCGGCGGCGATACGAGAAGCCCTCATGACAGGGAGCACTCCACTCTGAGTGAGTCCGGCTCGGGTCCCGGTGGGGACGGCCGGTGCGAGGTCCGGTGGGAATCCGGAGGGGGATACGCGCGGGCGTGGCCGGCCTCGTGGCCGTACCGCTCGACAGAGCGCACGCGCGCGTGCCGCACGACTGCGGCCCCTCCCGTCCGGGTCTTCCGTCTCCGGTTCCGGTGGAGTGTGGTCGCGTCAGGCGGCGAGGAGGAACGTGGCGCCGGGCGGGCCGCGCCGGATCACCGTGTGCTGGAGCGCGGTGGTGTGCGGGGCGGGCGCCTCGTCCCGGGCGGTCCGAGGGGCGCGCGGGCCGGGCCCGGTCGTGGGCAGCAGCCCGGCGCACAGGGCGCGGACCAGGGCGAGCGCCCCGCGCAGGGAACGCACGAGCGCGGCCTCCGCGACTCCGTGCGCCGACAGCTCGATCAGCCGCAGCAGGGCCAGGTCGCCCCGGCGCAGCAGCCAGCCGGCGACGACGGCCGCGAGGACGTGACCGAGCAGCATCGGCAGGGAGGGCAGCAGCGCCGTCCAGGAGCCGGCGGCACCGGCCGTGCCGGTCGCGCCGGTCATGTGCGACATGGCCGGCATCGCCCCGACGGCCCGGCCCGAGGGGTCGATGAGGTGGGCGTCGAGCAGCAGCCGGTAGGCGTGCCCGGGGGTCAGCGCCGAGGGGGCGGACCCGCACAGGAGCCGGGCGGCCCGCTCGACGAGGGCGGTGTCGCTCAGGGAAGTGTCCGGTGGGCTCATCGTCATCGCGCCGGCCGCGGTGTGCTGCCCGAGTCCGAACAGCGTGTGCAGCACAGTCTGTCCGAGCGCCAGGACCACGGCGATGCCCGGCAGTGAGCGGGCGCGTCCGGCGAGCGGTGCCACGAGCAGCGTCGAGCCCGCGAATCCCGCGCCGAGCGTCCACAGCGGAACGCGCGCGCAGGAGGCCATGGTGTGCCCGGCCGCGGCCAGCACGACACAGACCGCGGCGAACACCGCGGCCCGCAGGATCCGGAGCCCGGCTCCGGGACGCGCCGTGCGCGGGTGGGGGGCAGTCATGGCGGCCCCATCATCGCACTGGCCGCGCCCGGGACCGGCGGCAGGTCACCGGATCACGCCACCGCGGGACGGCCGCCGGGACCGGAAGATCGTCCTCCGCCGGAAGTCGTCCCTCATACACCGATTCCTCCCGCGACACATCGACCTTATGGGCACTGTCACGTCCACGGTGTGCTTACGGCCGCACACGGGCGGCAATACGTAACGGTATGTCGAGCCGCGGCCTGGAGGCTGGAGCATGAGCATCTGGTGGTCTCTCCAACTGCGTCGCGAGGCCGCGAGCGTGCCGCTCGCCCGGCGGCTGCTGATCGGCACGATGGAGACGGCGGGCGTCGACCCGGACATCTCCTACGACCTGTCCGTCGCCCTCAGCGAGGCCTGCGCCAACGCGGTGGAGCACGGCGGGGACGCCGCCCGCGGCTGCTCGGAGGCCTACCGGGTGACCGCCTACCTCGACGGTGAGAAGTGCCGGATCGAGGTGACCGACTCGGGGCCCGGAGCGGTCCGCGCCCAGGACGTCCGGCCGGCCCGCCCGGACGCCGAGCACGGCCGGGGGCTGTGCCTGATCCGGGAACTCGCCGACCACGTGCACATCGGCGCCCGGCCGGGGCGGAGCGGGACGGTGGTGAGCTTCGACAAGATTCTCAAGTGGAAGAAAGATCCTTCCCTGCTCACGGCATGAGGGACGCCGCAGGGACACCCCGCCGCTAGGGTGCGCGCATGCTTGTCGAAGCCATGGAGAACAGGGAATTGGCCGGTGGCGTGGTGCTGCGTCCGCTCGCCGCGGCCGACGCTCTCGCACTCGTCTGCGCGTACACGGAGAACCGTGCGCATCTGGAGCCGTGGGAACCGGTCAGACCGGAGTCCTTCTTCACCGCCGAGGGCCAGGCGGAGCGCATCGACGGGCTGCTCGGGCAGTGCGCCGACGGCGCGGTGATGCCGTGGGTGTTCGAGGCGCCGGACGGCCGGATCGTCGGGGCGGTCACCCTGTCCGGGATCTCCCGGGGCCCGTTCTGCAGCTCCTACGTCGGGTACTGGGTCGCGGCCGACCAGCAGAACAAGGGGCTGGCCAGCGCGGCGTTGGCGCAGGTCTGCCGGATCGCCCGGGACACCCTGGGACTGCACCGGATCGAGGCGTCCACGCTGACCGAGAACACCGCGTCCCAGCGGGTGCTCGGCAAATGCGGGTTCGAACCGATCGGACTCGCCCCGAAGTACCTGCACATCGACGGCGAATGGCGGGACTGCCGGCTCTTCCAGCGCGTGCTGCACGACGGCCCGCCCGCGCCCTGAGACCCTCGCGCGCTCAGGCGCCGAGGACCTTGGCCAGCGCCTCCAGCGCCTCCGGGTACACCCGCTCCCGGGGGGTGCCGTAGCCGACGACCAGGCCCTGCGGCCGGTCCTCGCCGGGGGCGTGCCAGTGGGTGCCCAGACGGCCGACGGCGAGCCCCACGGCCTCGGCGCGGGCCAGGGCCCCCTCCTCGTCGGGGACGTCGATCAGCGCGTGCAGTCCGGCCGCGATGCCCCGCACCTCCCGCCGGGGCCCCAGCCGGTCGAGGAGCTGGTCCCGGCGGCGCCGGTAGCGCAGCCGGCACGCGCGTACGTGCCGGTCGTAGGCGTGGCTGCCGATCAGCTCGGCGAGCGCGAGCTGGCCGATGGTCTCGGTGTGGTGGTCGCTGTGCAGCTTGGCGTCGGCGACCGCGTCGGCCAGCCGCGGCGGCAGCACCATCCAGCCGAGCCGCAGCGCCGGACCGAGCGTCTTGGACGCGGTGCCCAGATAGACGACCCGGCCCGGGGCCATGCCCTGCAACGCGCCCACCGGCTGGCGGTCGTAACGGAACTCGCCGTCGTAGTCGTCCTCGACGATGAGCCCGCCCCGCGCGCGTGCCCAGTCCGTGAGCGCGCGGCGCCGCTCGGGGTGCAGCGTCACCCCGGTCGGGTACTGGTGGGCCGGGGTGACCACCACGGCGGCCGCGTCGCCCAGTTCCGCCGGCCGCACCCCGCGCTCGTCCACCCGCACCGGCTTGACGGTGCCGCCGTTGCGCCGCACCACCTCCCGGTGGAACGGCAGCCCCGGGTCCTCCATGGCGACCGTGGCGCCGTCCAGCACACGGGTCAGGAGCGCGAGCCCCTGGACGTACCCGGAGGTGATCACGATCCGCTCCGGCGGCGCGAGCACCCCGCGCGCCCGCCCCAGATAGCCGGAGAGCGCGGTGCGCAGTTCGATCCGGCCGCGCGGGTCGCCGTAGTCGTACGCCAGGGAGGGCGCCGTCGCGATGGCGCGGCGCAGTGCGCGCAGCCAGGCCGCGGCCGGGAACGCGCCGACGTCGGGGCTGCCGGGCCGCAGGTCGAGTCGCGGGGCACGCGCGTGTGCCGCCGCCCCCGGCTCCTGCGCCTCCACGGCCGGCAGTTCGGCGACCTGGGTGCCCGAGCCCTGCCGGGCCGTCAGGTAGCCCTCGGCGACGAGCTGGTCGTACGCGGCCTTCGCGGTGCCGCGCGAGATGCCCAGCTCCGTCGCGAGCCGCCGGGTGGCCGGCAGCCGGGTGCCGGGCGTGAGCCGCCCGTCCCGCACGGCGTCCCTGAGCGCCCGTTCCAGACCGACCCGGCGGCCGTCCGCCGCGTCGGGTTCGAGATGCAGATCCACTCCGACACCGGACCAGAAGTCGTCCACGAGAACCCTCCCCCTAGGCACGTGAAAGCCGGCGCGCACGGACACGCCGATGGCCGGGCACCACCCGGGTGCCCGGCCATTCAGTGTCTTATCAGACCGATCAGCCCTGTCGGACCGGTCAGCCCTTCAGGGACGCCATCCACGCCTCGACCTCGTCGGAGCGGCGCGGCAGGCCCGCCGAGAGGTTCCGGTTGCCGTCCTCCGTGACGAGGATGTCGTCCTCGATGCGCACGCCGATGCCCCGGTACTCCTCGGGCACCGTCAGGTCGTCGGCCTGGAAGTACAGGCCGGGCTCGACGGTGAGCACCATGCCGGCCTCCAGCGTGCCGTCCACGTACGTCTCCACGCGGGCGGCCGCGCAGTCGTGGACGTCCATGCCGAGCATGTGGCCGGTGCCGTGCAGGGTCCAGCGGCGCTGCAGGCCGAGCTCGAGGACGCGCTCGACCGGGCCCTCGACAAGGCCCCACTCGACGAGCCGCTCGGCGAGCACCCGCTGGGCGGCGTCGTGGAAGTCGCGGTACTTGGCACCGGGCTTCACGGCCGCGATGCCGGCCTCCTGGGCGTCGTACACGGCGTCGTAGATCTTCTTCTGGAGCTCGCTGTACGTGCCGTTGACCGGCAGCGTGCGGGTGACGTCCGCGGTGTACAGCGTGTGCGTCTCCACGCCCGCGTCCAGCAGGAGCAGGTCGCCGGAGCGGACCGGGCCGTCGTTGCGCACCCAGTGCAGGGTGCAGGCGTGCGGGCCGGACGCGCAGATGGAGCCGTAGCCGACGTCGTTGCCCTCCACGCGCGCGCGGAGGAAGAAGGTGCCCTCGATGTAGCGCTCGCTGGTCGCCTCGGCCCTGTCCAGGACCTTCACGACGTCCTCGAAGCCGCGGACGGTGGAGTCGACGGCCTTCTGCAGTTCGCCGATCTCGAACTCGTCCTTCAGCAGGCGGGCCTCGGAGAGGAAGACGCGCAGCTCCTCGTCGCGCTCGGCGGTGACCTTGTCGGTCAGGGCCGCCTCGACGCCGGCGTCGTGGCCGCGCACGACCCGCACCGGGCCGGTGGCCTCGCGCAGCCGGTCGGCCAGCTCGCGCACGTCGGCGGCCGGGATGCCGTACAGCGCCTCGGACTCGGTGAGGGAGTGGCGACGGCCGACCCACAGCTCGCCCTGGCCGGACAGCCAGAACTCGCCGTTCTCGCGGTCGGAGCGCGGCAGCAGGTAGATCGTCTCCCGGTGACCCTCGGCGGTGGGCTCCAGGACCAGGACGCCGTCCTCGGTCTGGTTGCCGGTGAGGTAGGCGTACTCGACGGAGGCGCGGAAGGCGTACTCCGTGTCGTTGGAGCGGGTCTTCAGGTTGCCGGCGGGGATCACCAGGCGCTCGCCCGGGAAGCGCGCGGAGAGCGCGGCGCGGCGGCGCGCGGTCTCGGCGGCCTGCGCGATCGGCTTCAGGTCACGCTGCTCCGTGTCGGCCCAGCCCGACTTCATGTTCTCGGCAAGCTCGTCGGAGACGCCCGGGTACAGGCCGTTCTTCCGCTGCTTGACGGTCTCCTCGGACTCGGTCTCCGGGCCCTCCGCGGTGGCGGAATCGGGTACAGCCGGGTTGAGCTCGTCGGACACGTGATCCTCCTCGGTACGCATGTGATCTCCCCCCGGGCCCGCGACGCTCCTGCTTGTGGCCGAGCGGGGACCTCCATCATCGTACGGTCGCACCGGGAGCGGACCGGGCCGGAAGACCTGTTATGCCTGGCCATGCCGACCGGCGGGCGCGGACGGCCAGGGACCAGGCGGCGGAATCCCGCGGCGGAACCCCTCAGTCGAAGCGGGCCGCGAGCAGGACCACGTCCTCCTCGGCGTTGTCCCCCGCCCCGTGGTGCGCCGGGCCGGGAGACGCCGCGTCCGGGCCGTCCGGCAGGACGGTGCGCAGCACGTGGTCGGCGATGGCCCCGGGGTCGCGGCGCAGCGCGCGCGGGACGCTCGCGGCCGCCGCGCGCAGCCGGGCGAAGGCGCGGTCCGTGGGGTCGCCGGTGCGGTGCAGCAGCCCGTCGGTGTAGAGCAGCACGGTCTCCCCGGCCCCGGCCTGGATCTCCACGCTGGGCGCCTCCCAGCAGGCGAGCATCCCGAGCGGCGCGGAGACGGACGTCTCGGCGAACTCGGTGCGCCGCTCGCCGATCAGCAGGGGCGGGCTGTGCCCTGCGCCGGCCAGGGTGATCTTGCGCAGGGCCGGTTCGCAGTAGGCGAAGAGGGCGGTGGCCGAGCGGGCGGGCTCGGTCAGCCGCAGCAGCAGCTCCAGGTCGGACAGGACGGCGACCGGGTCCTCGCCCTCCATCACGGCGTAGGCCCGCAGGGAGGCGCGCAGCCGGCCCATGGCGGCCACCGCGCTGGGCCCGGAGCCGGTGACCGAGCCGACGGAGAGACCGAGGGCGGCGTCGGGCAGCGGCAGCGCGTCGTACCAGTCGCCGCCGCCGCGCGGTCCGGTGCGGTGCCGGGCGGCGAGCTGGACGCCGGCCACCCGGGGCAGCCGGGAGGGGAGCAGCTCCTCGGCGATGGTGGCCATGCACGCGCGGGTGCGCTCCACCTCCACCAGCCGGGCCAGGTGCTCGGCCGCGTGCCGTACGTAGAGGCCGACCAGGTGGCGGCGGCGCTCGTCCGGCTCCGCGGGCTCGTCGTAGAGCCACACGACGGCGCCGAGGCGGCCCGCCGACTCGGCGGCCAGCGGGAGCGCGTAGCTCGCCGCGTAGCCGAGGCGGGCGGCCACCTCGCGGTGGCGGGGGTCGAGGCCGTCCTCGGCGAGCAGGTCGGCGTGCACGATCTCGGTGTCGGCGCCGGTCTGAAGCAGGCTGCCGTAGGGCAGGGCGCCGCGCGGCACGGTCTCGATGTGGCCGAGGTCGGCGCGGCCGAGGCCGAGGCCGAGGGTGGTGCGGGGGGCGAGCCCGTCGGCGGGCTCCAGGACGACCAGGCCACGGCGGGCGCCGACGAGGGCGGACCCGGCGTGCAGCAGTTCGTGGAGGGCCGGCTCCAGCGCGTCGGTGCGGGCCAGACGCTCGGTCAGTTCGTGCAGGGTTGTGAGGTCGGAGACCCAGCCGGCCAGCCGGTCCTGGAGCAGGGCGCCGGGCGGGGGGCCGCCGGGGACCGGGGCGTTCGGGACGGGGAGCGCGGCGTCCGGGGAGGGGCCGGAGCCGGGGGCGGAAGGTGTGGGTACGGCAGTGTGGGCGGGCGTGGGAACCGTTGGATCGATTCCGGCCACTTTCGGAGGGTGCGGGGCGTTCATGGCGTCCGGCCTTCAGACCGGTGCGTATTGCTCAGAAGCATCGCAAACCCCCATGTCATTCTGCGCCGCCGGCGGTGTAACCACATGTACACGCACTCGTGAGGGGATGTCCAGCATTGTCCTGCGGGGATTCCTGGTGTCCATGGGTCTGAAGTGGGTTTCCTCCGAAACCCTTGCCTTACTGCCAAGTTGGCTTGAAACTGCCTCAGGTATCGGTTCATTGCGGTCGACTGGCCCTGCTCCACGGAGCGTCACATCGGTCGTGATGGGTACGTACTCGGAGAAGGCCAGGGGTGGTTGGGGACCACCCGGAACCTGGCGACGGACCCGGGCGTCATAACCACCGACGACCGAGCCCCATCCTCCCGTGGCGGAGGCGAAGAGAAACACGCGCGACCGCAAAACGCCATGCTTCGCCACCCCTACGCCGCACCCGTGCTCTCGATGGACGCACTAAGGAAGCGGTCAACGCTCGACCCCGTGGGGTTCCCCCTGCCATGCGCAGGGGTGTGATGCGCCAACAGGTACGCACAGTGAAGAGATCGACACATGTTGTGATGTGGTCCTCGGTGTTGCCAGCGGTGCAACGGAAAGGAACGAGCGCTCATGCGCGAGATCCTCGGAAGGCGACGCAGGCTCCTGTCCAGGCGGAACGGCGGGAGGCCTGAGCTGCTCGGCGCGGCCCTGACCTTCGCGGCCGAATGGCAGTGGCCCGTACTCCCGGGTGTGGCCCCGGACCCGCAGGGACGGGCCCGCTGCGGCTGCCCCGACCCGGAGTGCACGGTCCCCGGTGCCCACCCCTTCGACCCCGGCCTGCTCGCGGCCACCACCGATCCGCGCATGGTGCGCTGGTGGTGGACCAACCGCCCGGGCGCGCCGATCGTCATGGCCACCGGCGGCAAGGCGCCCTGCGCGGTCAGCCTGCCGGCGCTCGCGGCGGCCCGCGCGCTCGCGCTGCTCGACAAGCGCGGCATGCGCCTCGGCCCCGTGGTCGCCTCGCCGACCCGCTGGTCGCTGCTCGTCCAGCCCTACTCCATGGAGCAGCTCGGCGAACTGCTCTACGCCAAGGACTTCGTGCCCGGCTCCCTGCGCTTCCACGGGGAGGGCGGCTACCTCGCCCTGCCCCCGTCCGAGACCGGTCAGGGCGCCGTCCGGTGGGAGCGCGCCCCGCTGCCCGGCTCGGCCTCGCCCTGGGTGCCCGGCGTGGAGGCCGTGGTGGACGCCGTGGTCGACGCCCTCACTCGTACGGGTGTGAGCGCGCCCGAGTTGTAGGGGTGTCGGGCGCGGGCGCGCCCGGCGGCCGCCCGGGGTCGTTATCTTCCGCTACATGCTGCGCATCTCTGGGGGACCCGGCGGCCGGCCGTCGCACCGGGGCGGTCCGGACCCCCGAAGGCTCCGTCTGCTCGCCCTCGCGGGCGTCGTGACGGCCGCGGCCGCACTGCCGCTGGCCGTGGCGTCCGCGGGGCAGGTGGGCGAGGCCGGCCGGCCCGCGGCGAAGAACGGACGGGCCGCCGCGCCGCCGCGCTCCCGCGCCGCCGGGCCGTCCGCGCCCGCTCCGACGCGCTCCCCCCTGCTGCTCGGGCTCGGCCTGGCCACCGCCGCCCGGTGCGGACCCGAACTCTCCTCCCCCGACGGGATCGAGGCGCAGACCTGTGTGCTGACACAGGGCGGGGACACCTGGGCGCGCACCTACTACCGCAACGTCACCGGCGAGGCCGTGGACTCCGTGCTGAGCCTGCTGGGCCCGGACGGCCGGACCGTGCAGACGCACTGCGCCGCGGGCGCCGACGACGAGCCCGCCACCTGTGAGACACCCCGGGACCGCACCCGGGGCGCGCTGGACGCCTACACCGCGGTCACCGAGTTCTCCGGGTCACGGGCCGACGGGCCGCTGCTGCTGCGTTCCGCGAGCAACTCGGGTGTTGCGGAGGGGAGTTGACGCCCAGCGAAGCGCTGTACACCGGCTCCGGGCATGGAAAGGCCCGGTTGCTGGCGACGGGGGATGCACCAGCAACCGGGCTACTGGAACGGTAACAAGAGATCGGCGGTTCGCAAATTCGATCTCGGCTATTCGGACACGGATTTCCCTGTCGTGACGGGGAGTTGTGACAGGAGTCACCTGTATCCGTGCGCCCGTCGCGGCTGACCGGTCGGTCAGCCGCGGTCCGCGTCCAGGGGGTGCCTCAGCTCAGGGTGACCTGGCGGCTCGTGAGTCCGCCGCGCGCCCGGCGCTCCTCGGAGGTGAGCGGTTCGGTGGCGGACAGGGCGGCGGCGAGCCGCTCGGCGAACTCGGCGGCCGGCTTCTCCACGTCGTCCGCCGAGACCCCGCTCGGCAGGTCCCAGACCGGCACGGTGAGGCCGTGAGCACGGAAGGAGCCCACCAGACGGGTGCCCTCGCCGAGGCTGGACCGGCCGGCGGCGTGCAGCCGGGCCAGAGCGTCCAGAAGCTGCTCCTCCGGGTGCGGCATGACCCAGCGCAGGTGGTTCTTGTCCGGGGTCTCGCACCAGTACGCGGCGTCCACGCCGGACAGCTTCACGGTCGGGATGGCGGCGGCGTTGGCCCGCTCCAGGGACGCGGTCACCTCCGGGGTGGCGTTCTCCGCGTCCGGCACCCAGAACTCGAAGCCGTCGTGCACAACTGGCTCGAACGCGCCTTCCGGGGCGAGCAGGTCCTGCAGCCGCGGGCCGTCGGCCGGGGCGCGGCGGCCCTCGACCGGGGTGCCGGGCTCGGCCGCCAGGGCCCGCCGAAGGGTGTCGGCGAGGTCGCGGCTGATGTCGCCGGAGGGCGTGTCGTTCTGCAGGCCGAGCAGGATCGAGCCGTCGTCGCGGCGCAGCGCGGGCCAGGCCATCGGCAGCACGGTGGCGAGCGTGACCGACGGGACGCCCTCGGGCAGGCCCTCGGCGAGGGTCAGCTCCACCGTGGCGGCGGGGACCAGTTCGCGCAGCGCGACCCAGTCGCACTCGCCCGGCAGGCCTTCGAACGGGCGGTGCACCAGCTCGGTCGTGGCGTGCGCCGCGGCCCGGCCGTGACAGGCCTTGTAGCGCCGGCCGCTGCCGCAGGGGCAGGGCTCACGGGCGCCGACGACCGGGATGTCTGCGTCGCTGAGCTGCGGTCGCTCGGCCTTCGTCTGGGGTCGCTTCTTGGCCATCGTGGGGTCTCCCGGTTACGGCTCGTCTGGTACGGCGGGAGCCTAGCCGTTCGGGACAGGGCGGACGCGAACCTGTGGACAACGGACACCTGGGCGAGCCGAGGGCACGAGCCGACGACACCAGCGGCCGGACCGGGTCCCGGCCGGGGGCTCAGTCCAGCTCGTCGAAGACGTCCGTGAAGTCCAGCTCGGCCATGGCCGCGACCGCCGGCGCGGTGACGCGCGTAGCGAAACCGCCGTGCCGGGCCCCGGCGTCCGGGTCGTGGACGTCGTCGTTGACCACCACCCAGACCGTCACCTCGCCCCGGATGTCGTCGCGCACGCCCCAGTCGTCGGAGAGGGCCGTGATGATGTTGAGCCCACGGCCACCGTGCGCGGTGACCGAGGGGGTCGCCGGAGCCGGCCGGGTCGGGCCACCGCCGTCGGTGACCTCCACGATCAGCCGCCCGCACGGGTCCACCCGCCACGCCGCCCGCACGTCGCCGTCACCCGCCGGGGCGTCGCCCAGCGGCCGGCCGTGCTTGCAGGCATTGCTCAAGAGCTCGGAAAGGATCAGTACGGCGTCGTCGATGACCGTCTCCGACACACCGCCGGTGCGCAGTTGCGCCCGCATCCGGTGCCTCGCCTTGCCCACGCCCGCAGGGCCGTGGGGTACGGCCATGCTCGACGACGTCGGCACCTCCTGTGCCACCACCAACGCCACCCCCGAGACCTCCTTCGCCCCACGCCACGGTGTGGATGCCCCATTGGCCTGTACCGGAAACCGGCCAATCCTCTTCCGGTGACGCATCCGGTACGCGTGAACACGCACCGGATGCGCCGGAGCACTCCCGGTGACGGACCTGTCCTCGGGTGGCTGAATTTCTTCGGTGTGGCCGAGAACGGAGGATGCTGGAGCGGCGTGCGGGGGTCAAGGGGTGTGCACCGCTCCTTGCCCGGCCTTTGCCGGACCGTGTCCGGGTGCCGCCGCCCCGGCGGCGGCCGGCCTCAGCGGCCCAGCCGCTCCAGCACCGCGGCGGGGCGGTTGGTGATGATCGCGTCCACGCCCAGCTCGACGCAGAGGTCCACGTCCCCGGGCTCGTTCACGGTCCACACGTGGACCTGGTGGCCCGCGCGTTTCAGCCGCTCCACGTACGCGGGATGGCTGCGCACGATGCGCATCGAGGGCCCCGCGATCCGCACACCCGCGGGCAGCCGCCCGTCGCGCAGCCGGGGCGAGACGAACTGCATCAGGTAGACCGTCGGCAGTGTCGGCGCCCCGGCACGCACGCGGTGCAGGGAGCGGGCCGAGAAGCTCATGATCCGCACCGGTGAGTCGGCGGCCGTGCGGGGCGCGTCCAGGCCGAACCGCTTGAGCAGGTGCAGCAGCCGCTCCTCCACCTGCCCCGCCCAGCGCGTGGGGTGCTTGGTCTCGATGGCCAGCTCCACCCGCCGCCCGGAGTCCGCGACCAGCTCCAGCAGCCGCTCCAGGGTGAGCACCGCGGTCTCCGCCGGGTCCTCGGGGAGGTGCTCCCAGTCGGGCTCCTCGTCCCGCCCGCGCCAGGCGTCCCGGGACTTCCAGGAGCCGAAGTCCAGGGCCGCGAGATCGGCCAGCTCCAGGGCGGAGACGGCGCCGCGGCCGTTGGAGGTACGGTTCACCCGCCGGTCGTGGACACAGACCAGGTGGCCGTCGGCGGTCAGCCGGACATCGCACTCCAGGGCGTCCGCCCCGTCCTCGATCGCCTTCTTGTAGGCGGCGAGGGTGTGCTCGGGCGCGTCCTCGGAGGCGCCCCGGTGGGCGACGACCTGGATCGCGTGCTGTGGTGCGTGGGTCACCGCGTCATGGTGCCACCGTCGTGGGGTGCACGGGGCGGCGCGGTGGGGGCCGTGCGGCGAACGGAGGCATCCACTCTGCCGGTTTATGTAACTCTTGCCGAAAATGTCCTATGTAAAGGGTGCCCCTGGACCCACAGCCACCGCTTATGGTGCTCTGACGGCCCGTGGGAAAAGCTGACTGCATACAACAGCCGTGGATCGAGGAGAAGAGCTGTGAGCACCGAGAACGAGGGCAACGCGGTACCCCCGGCCCCGTCCGCACCTCCTGTGCCGGTGGCATCTCCCGCTGCTTCGCCGCAGGGCTCCGCGCCCGACGCGGGCGCGCCGACGGCACAGCTGCCGCCGGTCCCCCCGGGCACCCCCGGCGCTGCTGAGCAGGGCACGACGCCCGCGGCGCACGCCGCCGGTCCCGGCCCCGACGCCCAGCAGCAGCCCTACGGCGGCCCCGGAGCCGACGCCCACCAGCCCTACGGCGGTCCCGGCCCCGAGGGCTCCTGGCCGCCCCCGCCGCCGGCCACGCCGTCCTACGGCGACGGCGCGGGTGGCGCGGGTGCCGGCGGCTGGGGTTCGTCGTACCAGCAGCCCGCCCCGAAGCCGCGCAGCGGACGCGGTGGTCTCGTCGCCGCCGTCCTGGTGGCCGCGCTGGTCGCCGGTGGCCTCGGCGGCGGCCTCGGCTACACCCTGGCCAAGGACAACGACACCAGCGGTTCCACCACCGTCTCCGCCTCGGACAGCAGCGCCTCGCAGGTCAAGCGGGCTCCCGGCACCATCGCCAACGTGGCCGCCAGGGCGCTGCCCAGCACGGTCACCATCGAGGCGGAGAGCACCAGCGGCGAGGGCGGCACCGGCACCGGGTTCGTCTTCGACAAGCAGGGCCACATCGTCACCAACAACCACGTGGTGGCCGACGCGGTGGACGGCGGCAAGCTGACGGCGACCTTCCCGGACGGCAAGAAGTACGACGCGGAGATCGTCGGCCACGCGCAGGGCTACGACGTCGCCGTCATCAAGCTGAAGAACGCCCCCTCCGACCTTCAGCCGCTCGCCCTCGGCAACTCCGACAAGGTGGCCGTCGGCGACGAGACCATCGCCATCGGCGCCCCCTTCGGCCTGTCCAACACGGTCACCACGGGCATCATCAGCGCCAAGGACCGCCCGGTGGCCTCCAGCGACGGCAGCTCCTCCAGCAAGGCCTCCTACATGAGCGCCCTGCAGACCGACGCGTCGATCAACCCCGGCAACTCGGGCGGCCCGCTGCTGGACGCCTCCGGCGCGGTGATCGGCATCAACTCGGCGATCCAGTCCTCCAGCAGCGGCGGCCTCGGCTCCGGCGGCCAGTCCGGCTCGATCGGCCTCGGCTTCGCGATCCCGATCAACCAGGCCAAGTACGTCGCCCAGCAGCTGATCAAGACCGGCAAGCCGGTGTACGCCAAGATCGGCGCGTCCGTCTCCCTGGAGGACTCCACGGGCGGCGCGAAGATCACCGATCAGGGCACGGGCGGCTCCGCCGCGGTCGAGTCGGGCGGTCCCGCCGACAAGGCCGGCCTCAAGCCCGGTGACGTCATCACCAAGCTCGACGACCACGTGATCGACAGCGGCCCGACCCTGATCGGCGAGATCTGGACCCACAAGCCCGGCGACAAGGTGACGGTCACCTACAAGCGGGGCGGCGGCGAGCACACGGTGGACCTCACCCTCGGCTCCCGCGTGGGCGACAGCTGACCGGCACGCGCGTGTAGGTGCCCACCGGCGCGGGGGCACGTCCCGTCGCGGCGACGGCCCGGTGCGGACCACCGCCCCGGCGGCCGGAGGATCCCGGTACGCTGTACCCCGCTCCGCCCCAGCTGGGCGGCGGCGCAGGTGGGTTGCCCGAGCGGCCTAAGGGAACGGTCTTGAAAACCGTCGTGGCGCGAGTCACCGTGGGTTCAAATCCCACACCCACCGCCTAGGTGAACGGCCCCTGACCAGCAACACCGGTCGGGGGCCTTCGCCATGGCCGGTGGCCGCCCGCGACCACCGTTCCCCATGGTTCCCCGGTCGATCGGGCACATGAGGGGCACGAACGGACGACGGCTACCGCTTCAGCGCTCGGTAGCGCTTCAGGTGAGTGGAGATCCTCGGGAACGGCGCCCCCTCCGTCCCGGTGCCGGCCGATCCCCCGCCGGAGGCAGGAGCGGGGCCCCGAGCGGAGCCGGGAGACCCGTGGTGTGCGGCGGGGATCGGCGGGCCTCAGGGCTGGTGGCCTGTCATGCGGGCCGCCGACGCGATCGTCGCGCGGGCCTCGTGTTCGTGGAGGCCGGTGTGGAGGGCCGCTTCGAGGAGGGGGGTGAGGAGGGCGGGTCCGATGCCGTTCTCGTAGGCGCGGCAGGCCGCCCAGAACAGGCGGGTGTTGCGCTGGCCCTCGTGGGCGCTCAGCACGAACTGGACCAGGCCCCGTCCGTGGTCGCCGGCGGGCGGGGCGGCCGGGTGCGCGGTGCGCGGCGGGGGCAGGAGCAGCCGGAGCAGGGCCGGCGGGCAGGTGGCGGGTGGCAGGTGGGCGGTGCCGGGCGCGGTGGCGTAGGCGCCGTGGTCGGTGCGGGAGCCGGGGCCCACCAGATAGCCGCCGGCGCCCCGGATGTCGATGCCGGGGGCCAGCCGCCCGGCCGAGTTGGGGACGACGACGTCCGGCGGGCCGGTCAGCCACAGGTGGCGGCCGCCGCTGGGGGTGAGGACGACGACCGTCTCCGGAATCGTGAACAGGTGGCGCAGGGCCAGCTCGCGCAGGGCGGTCGAGGAGTCGGTGCCGGACTTGGTGTCGAGGTCCACGCCGATCAGGTGGTACGGCGGCAGGCCGCAGGCGATGCCGTAGCCGGTGGCCCAGGGCGCGGCGGCGAACAGGGCGCGGATGCGGGCCGGGTCGGTCGAGGCGTCGTACACGCCGTGGCCGAAGCGGCCGCACTGGCCGTGGCAGGGCGTGGGGCCGGGGTCGTCGCGGTGCGGGGAGCGCAGGGCCGGGAGCTTCGTCCGGGACAGGGGGATGACGGCCAGTCCGCGTTCGGCGGCTGACAGGGCGTGTGCGAGGGCCAGCGTCGTGGCCTGCCGGTCGGTGGTGGCCATGGCACCATGTTCGTACTCATGTTCGAAAAAGGGAAGTGGGGGTCCGCGGCGACGCGCCCGACCAGGGGAAATGGCCGGAAAGGCCGCCGGAACGATTCGCCCCTTGTGGTGCTTGGTGACTGAAGGTCGGCTCTGTGGTCTCTTGTGGCGAGAGAAGACTAAAAGTGGCGATAGGGGTTTATCGACTTGTCCTCACGCTTGCGTGCGAATCACGGCTTCCGGGGTGGTTCGCCGGGGATTCGGTGGGCAACTCTGGTCTCGCGACGTCGTGCACGAAAGTCGAGGCGGTCGGCCAACCGCCTTGCTGATAGCCGTAGTTCACGTGCTGTCGGTCCCTGGGACCGATGAGTGCCCTGTTCTGGAGGAACAACATGGCAAGCATCCGTACCGCCCGCGTCATCGCCGCAGTCTCCGCGCTCCCGCTCGCCGCCGCCCTGTTCGCCGGCGTCGCCGCGGCGGACAACGGCGCCCTCGCGAGCGACGGATCGAACGCCGGAGTGGCCAGCGTCGTCGGCAGCGGCGTCGGCCACGACAACAACGGAAACTCGTCCACCACACAGCAGAACGCGGTCGGCTCGGGGGCCACGAACCAGAGCAACACCGCGCAGGTCAACGGATCCGCCTGGACGGCCCTCCAGCAGGGCAACGGGAACGTGGCCGTCCACTTCACGCCGCTGTGGTGGTGAGTCCAGGCTGAGGTCCCTCGTGGGGAGGGCCCTCAGGGGTGTGCTTCGGGGTCGCAAGGCGTCCGCGCGGCGGTGCTTCGGTGCCGCCGCGCAGGCGTGTCCCGGCGCCGGCCGGCCTTGACAGGCTCTGTTATCTGACGGACAGTCAGAAATTGTCGCGGAGAAGCGGCTCGGGACGACGAGGGGGCCGGGGTGAGCGGTGCGGCGGACCCGCTGGGAGCGCGGCTCAGGGCGTATGAGGGGCGCGCTGCCGTTGTCGGGGGTGTCGGCAAGGACCCGGTGAACACCCCCATGATCCGGCACTGGTGCGAGGCGATGGGCGACACCTGCGCGACGTACCGCGGACCGGACGCCACGGCCCCGCCCACCATGCTCCAGGTGTGGACGATGGGCGGCCTCTCCGGCCACGACGGCCGCACCGGCGCGTACGACGAGCTCCTGGCCCTGCTCGACGAGTCGGGCTGTACCTCGGTGGTGGCCACCGACTGCGAGCAGGAGTACCTGCGGCCCCTGCGCCCGGGCGACCAGGTCACCTTCGAGGCGGTGATCGAGTCGGTCTCGGGCCGCAAATCCACCAAGCTCGGCACCGGGTACTTCGTCACGACCCGCATGGACGTCCGGGTGGGCGGCGACCTCGTGGGCACGCACCGCTTCCGCATCCTCAAGTACGCCCCCGCCGCGCGCGTGCCCCGGGCCCGGCGCCCCCGGCCGGTGGTCAACCGGGACAACGCCGGCTTCTGGGAGGGCGTGGCCGCGCACCGGCTCCTCGTCCAGCGCTGCGCGGACTGCGGCACCCTGCGCCACCCGTGGCTGCCGGGCTGCAACGCCTGCGGCGGCCTGGACTGGGACACGGTCGAGGCGAGCGGTGAGGGCACGGTCCACTCGTACGTGGTGATGCACCACCCGCCCTCCACCGCCTTCTCCGAACCCGAACACGAAGCCGTTCCCGGTGACGGCGGCGACAGCGGCAGCGGCACCGGCGCCGGGAGCCCCTACGCCGTCGGCCTGATCGAACTCGCCGAAGGAGTGAGGATGGTGAGCAACGTGGTGGGGGTGCCGCCCGACAAGGTGCGCATCGGCCTGCCGGTCCGGGTGGAGTTCCGCACGTACGAGGACGCGGGGGTCCTGCCGGTCTTCCGGGTGGTCGGAGGTGAGGGCTGACGTGCGCCCCGCCCCGAGGACACCGGCGCCGGGCGCCGAGCTGCCGCCGCTCGAGATCCCGATCACCCGCACCCTGATCGTGGCCGGGGCCATCGCCTCCCGGGACTACCAGGACGTGCACCACGACCCCGAACTGGCGCGGTGCAAGGGGGCGCCCGACGTCTTCATGAACATCCTGACGACCAACGGGCTGGTCGGCCGGTACATCACGGACCACTTCGGCCCGGCCGCGGTGCTCCGCGGGGTCGCCATCAGGCTGGGGGCGCCCAACTACCCGGGGGACACGATGGTGCTGACCGGCCGGATCGAGCAGGTCGACGGGGACACGGCCACGGTCCGGGTGGCGGGGGACAACGCCCTGGGCCGCCACGTGACCGGCACGGTGACCGTCACCCTGCCCGCCGACGCGCCCGCCGACGCGCCCGCCGACGCGCCCGCCGACCCACCCGCCGACGCGCCCGCCGACCCACCCGCCGACGCGCCCGCCGACCCACCCGCCGACCCACCCGCCGAGGCGCCCACCGATCCGGCCGCCGCCTCGCGCGCAGACCCGCACGGCCCGGAGGCCGCGTCATGAGCGCCCGCGCCCGGGACTCCCTCGGCGGCCGGGCCGCGATCGCCGGCATCGGGGCCACCGAGTTCTCCAAGGACTCCGGGCGCAGCGAGCTGCGGCTGGCGGTGGAGGCGGTCCGGGCCGCCCTGGAGGACGCGGGGCTCGCCCCGGCGGACGTGGACGGCCTCGTGACGTTCACGATGGACACCAGCCCGGAGATCACCGTGGCCCAGGCCTGCGGGATGGGGGAGCTGTCCTTCTTCTCCCGCGTCCACTACGGGGGCGGGGCGGCCTGCGCGACCGTCCAGCAGGCGGCGCTCGCGGTCGCGGCGGGCGTGGCGGAGGTGGTGGTCTGCTACCGGGCCTTCAACGAGCGGTCGGGCCGCAGGTTCGGTGCGGGCGTGCGGCACCGGGAGCCGTCGGCGGAAGGGGTGGCGCTCGGCTGGGCGCTGCCGTTCGGGCTGCTCACCCCGGCCTCCTGGGTGGCGATGGCGGCCCAGCGCTACCTGTACGCCCACAACCTGACCCCGGAGGCGTTCGGGCACGTGGCCGTGGTGGACCGCAAGTACGCGGCGACGAATCCGGCCGCCTGGTTCCACGGCCGCCCCATCACCCTCGCCGACCACGCCGCCTCCCGCTGGATCGCGGAGCCGCTCCGGCTGCTGGACTGCTGCCAGGAGACCGACGGCGGCCAGGCCCTGGTGGTGACGTCGCTCGAACGGGCCCGGGAGCTGCGCCGCCCGCCCGCCGTGATCGCCGCGGCCGCCCAGGGTTCCGGACGGGCGCAGGAGCAGATGACCAGTTTCTACCGGGACGACCTGACCGGCCTGCCGGAGATGGGCGTGGTGGCCCGGCAGCTGTGGCGGACGTCGGGGTGCGGCCCGGCCGACATCGACGTGGGCATCCTCTACGACCACTTCACCCCGTTCGTGCTGATGCAGCTGGAGGAGTTCGGGTTCTGCGGCAGAGGGGAGGCGCCGGACTTCGTGGCGGCGGAGCGGCTGCCGCTGAACACCCACGGGGGCCAGCTCGGGGAGGCGTACCTGCACGGGATGAACGGCGTGGCGGAGGCGGTCCGCCAGGTGCGGGGCACGTCCGTCAACCAAGTGCCGGGGGCGTCCCGGGTCCTGGTGACGGCCGGCACCGGGGTACCCACCTCGGGGCTGGTCCTGGCGGCCGACGGGTGACGGCTCAGGGGTGAACCCGTAGAGAGGTACACCCGCAGTCCACCTTCAGGAGGTGCAGGCAGCCCCACCCCTACAACCTGAGGGGGACGCGGCTTCGGGACCTGGGGCCGATCCCCGGGGCGCGGTCCGCTCCTAGCGTGGAGCCATGACCACACCCGTCTGCACCAGCGCCTCGGCCGCCGCCGATCCTGCGGGACAGACCCTCCGGCACCGCGCGGCCGGGGGGACCCCCACGTACCCGTCGTTCTCGTCGTACGTGCGGGCCCGCCAGCCGGTGCTGCTGCGCACCGCCCGCTCGCTGACCGCCAACCCCAGCGACGCCGAGGACCTGCTGCAGACCGCGCTCGCCAAGACGTACGTGGCCTGGGAGCGGATCGAGGACCACCGAGCGCTCGACGGCTACGTGCGCCGGGCGCTGCTGAACACGCGGACCTCGCAGTGGCGCAAGCGCCGGGTGGACGAGTACGTCTGCGACGAGCTGCCCGAGCCGGACCCGGTGCCCGGCGCGGACGACCCGGCCGAACGGCAGGCGCTGCACGACGCCATGTGGCGGGCGATCACGAAGCTGCCCGCGCGGCAGCGGGCCATGGTCGTCCTCCGGTATTACGAGGACCTCAGCGAGGCGCAGACGGCCGAGGTGCTCGGCGTCTCGGTGGGCACGGTGAAGTCGGCGGTCTCGCGGGCCCTGGGCAAGCTGCGCGAGGACCCGGAGCTGGTCCTGGTCCGTTAGGACCGGGCCCCGACGCCGGATTTCGGCCGCTCAACGGCCTTCAAGGGCCCCGAGTTTGCCTCCCCCTAGTGACATACCGCGCGGTATGTGCGCAGAATCAGCGCAACCTCTACCACCGCGTAGGCAATGTCGCCCGGGAGGACGCCGTGCTGAGCACCATGCAGGACGTACCGCTGCTGATCTCGAGGATCCTGACCCACGGGTCGGCGGTCCACGGCTCGTCGCGGGTGACCACCTGGACCGGTGAGGCCGAGCCCCACCGGCGCACCTTCGCCGAGATCGGCGCCCGCACCGCCCGGCTGGCGCACGCCCTGCGCGACGAACTGGGCGTCCGGGACGACGAGCGGGTCGCCACCCTCATGTGGAACAACGCCGAGCACGTCGAGGCGTACTTCGCGATCCCCTCCATGGGCGCGGTGCTGCACACCCTCAACCTGCGGCTGCCCGCCGAGCAGCTGGTGTGGATCGTCAACCACGCCGCCGACCGTGTGGTCATCGTCAACGGCTCGCTGATCCCGCTGATCGCGCCGCTGCTGCCCAAGCTCCCCACGCTGGAGCACGTCGTCGTCTCCGGCCCCGGCGACCGCACCCCGCTCGGCGGCGGCACCGTCCGCGTGCACGAGTACGAGGAGCTGATCGCCGGCCGGCCCGACCGCTACGACTGGCCCGAGCTGGACGAACGCCAGGCCGCCGCGATGTGCTACACCTCCGGCACCACCGGCGACCCCAAGGGCGTGGTGTACAGCCACCGTTCCATCTACCTGCACTCCATGCAGGTCAACATGACCCAGTCGATGGGCCTCACCGACCAGGACACCTCCCTGGTCGTGGTGCCGCAGTTCCACGTCAACGCCTGGGGTCTGCCGCACGCCACGTTCATGACCGGTGTCAACATGCTGATGCCGGACCGGTTCCTGCAGCCCGCCCCGCTCGCCGAGATGATCGAGCGGGAGCGGCCGACGCACGCGGCCGCCGTCCCCACCATCTGGCAGGGCCTGCTCGCCGAACTGACGGCGAGGCCCCGGGACGTCTCCACCCTCACCCAGGTCACCATCGGCGGATCGGCCTGTCCGCCCTCGCTGATGGCCGCCTTCGACGGGCTCGGCATGCGGGTCTGCCACGCCTGGGGCATGACGGAGACCTCCCCGCTCGGCACGGTGGCCCGCCCGCCGGCCCACGCGGTCGGCACGGACGAGGAGTTCGCCTACCGCCTCACCCAGGGCCGCTTCCCGGCCGGCGTCGAGGCCCGGCTCACCGGACCCGGCGGCGAACGCCTGCCCTGGGACGGCGAGTCGGCGGGCGAGCTGGAGGTGCGCGGCCCCTGGATCGCGGGCGCCTACTACAACGGCCCCGACGCCGAACCGCTGCGCCCCGCCGACAAGTTCAGCGAGGACGGCTGGCTGAAGACCGGGGACGTCGGCACCATCTCCCCCGACGGCTTCCTCACCCTCACCGACCGCGCCAAGGACGTCATCAAGTCCGGCGGCGAGTGGATCTCCTCGGTCGAGCTGGAGAACGCGCTGATGTCCCACCCGGACGTCGCCGAGGCCGCCGTGGTCGCCGTGCCCGACGACAAGTGGGGCGAGCGCCCGCTGGCCACGGTGGTCCTCAGGGAGGGCGCCACCGCCGACTTCGAGATCCTGCGCGCCTTCCTCTCCGAGGAGGCCCACATCGCGCGGTGGCAGCTCCCCGAGCGCTGGACGATCGTCGAGGCGGTGCCGAAGACGAGCGTCGGCAAGTTCGACAAGAAGGTGCTGCGCAGGCGGTACGCCGAGGGCGATCTGGACGTCACCCGGCTCTGACCCGCACCGGGCGGGGGAGCGCGGCCGCCGTCACCGGCGAGCCGCTGTCACCGGCGGGCCGCCGTGCTCCCCCAGCCCAGCACCAGCCAGGTCCCCGCCACCGCGCTGACCCCGTCCCAGCCCCAGTGGGCGTAGGCGAGACCGGCCAGGACGGAGGCGAGGGCGCCGCCGGTGAAGCCGGCGACCACGTAGGCGGTGTTGGCGGTGGCCGGCGCCGAGGTGGTCGTCAGGGCCAGCGTCTGGTTGGCCACGTGGGAGGCGACCAGGGCGGCGTGCAGGGCGACGGCGGCCACGAACAGCGCGACCAGGACCTGACCGCCGAGCCAGAACAGCGGCACGGAGACGGCCGCCAGCAGATAGGCGTACCGCACGACCTTGGCGGCGCCGAAGCGGTCGACGAGGCCGCCCGCGAGCGGGGCCACCGCGGTGGCCGTGAGCCCGAACAGGCCGAACAGGCCGGCGGTCGCGGTGGACAGGCCGTAGGCCGGGCCGGTCAGCAGCAGGGCGAGCGAGGTCCACAGGGCGCTCCAGGCGCCGAACATCCCGGCCTGCCGCACGCACGCCCGCCACAGGTCGGGGGAGCGGCGGACCAGTCCGGGCAGCTCGGCGACGCCCGAGAACAGCGCTCCCGTCCGCCGGCGCCGCTCCCGCGGCAGGGCCAGGGCGGTGGCCAGGCCCAGGACGAGGGTCAGCACGCCGGATCCGGCGAACACCCAGCGCCAGCCGAAGGCCTGCCCGGCCAGGCCGCCAGCCACCCGGGCCGCGACGATCCCGGTGAACAGGCCGGCGATGACGGCCGCGACATGGCGGGCCCGGCGGTGGGCCGGGGCGCGTTCGGCGACCAGCGGGACCAGTAGCTGCGGGATCACGGTGGCCGCCGCGGCCACGAAGACGGCGGCCGCGAGCGCGGCGGCGCCGGGCGCGGCCGCGCCGAGCCACAGCGCGGCCGCGGTGGCCAGGGAGAGCAGGGCGACCAGGGGGCGCCGGTCGACCCGGTCGCCGAGCGGGGCGAAGAAGAGGAGCCCGGCCGCGTAGCCGAACTGGGCGACCGAGGCGATCCAGGTGACGGCGGAGGGGACGGTGCCGAAGTCGTGGGCGATGAGCGGCAGCAGCGGGGCCGCGAGGTAGATGTTGGCGGCCGTGACAGCGGTGCAGACGGCGATCAGCAGGAGGAAGAGCCGGCCGGAGGCGGCCCGCTCGGGAGCGGTGCCCCGGGTGCGGGGTTCTTGGTGGGTGGTGGTCGCTGACGGCATGAGCGGAGGCACTCCTTGGAGTCGACTCTCACAACCAACTGGTTGGTTGGTTGCATCAGCAGACTGCACCTCTTTCCGATGCCCTGTCAACCAAACGGTTGGTTACTTGAGCGGTACGCTGACCGCATGGGAGCAGTCAGGGACCCCGAGGCCACCCGGGCCCGCATCTACGAGGCGGCGGTCGCCGAGTTCGCCCGGCACGGCATCGCGGGCGCCCGCATCGACCGCATAGCCGCCGCGGCCAAGGCCAACAAGCAGCTCATCTACGCCTACTTCGGCAACAAGGCGGAGCTGTTCACCCAGGTCCTGGGCCGGTCCATGGTCGACCTGGCCGCGGCCGTGCCCGTCGACCCCGACGACATCGAGGGCTGGGTCGACCGGCTCCTCGACTACCACGCGGCCCACCCCGAACTGCTGCGCCTGCTCTTCTGGGAGGGCATCGAGTACGGCAGCGCCGAACTGCCCGACGAGACCGAGCGCCAGGACCACTACGCCCGCAAGGTCGCCGCGATCGAGGACGGTCAGGACCGCGGGGTCATCACCGACGCCATCCCCCCGGGCGACCTGCTCTTCCTCCTGGTCGCCGTCGCCAACTGGACCGCAGTCGTCCCGCAGATGGGGCGCATCCTCACCGGCGGCGACGCCCCCGACCGCGAGCGGCTGCGCGCCTCGATCAAGGAGGCGGCACGCCGGCTGGTCGCCCCCGGGGGCACGGCCTAGGTGTATTGACCTGAAGCGTTGTTGACGCGGCTGATCGGTGGTTGGCCGCCGAGTGCGGTGTGGGGCAGGCGGGACTTCGCTGACACGGCCTAGTTCGTGCCGATGCCGGCCAGCAGGTCGACGATCCGCGTCTGCACCTCGGCGCTGGTGGACCGCTCCGCGAGGAACAGCACCGTCTCGCCCGAGGCCAGCCGCGGCAGGTCGGCCTGGTCGACGGCGGCGGTGTAGACGACCAGCGGGGTGCGGTTGAGCTGCCCGTTCGCGCGCAGCCAGTCGATGATCCCGCTGAACCCGGCCTGCCGGCGGTGCACCTGCATCAGGTCCATCACCACGAGGTTGGGCCGGAACTGCCCCGCCAGCGTCACCGCGTCGTTGTCGCTCGCGGCCCGCGCCACCTGCATCCCGCGCCGCTCCAGGGTCGCGGTCAGCGCCAGCGCGATCTCCGCGTGCTCCTCGATGAGCAGGACGCGCGGCGGGTGCTGCTCGCTGTCCCGCGGCGCCAGCGCCTTCAGGAGCACGGCGGGGTCGGCGCCGTACGCCGCCTCGCGCGTCGCCTGCCCGAGCCCGGCCGTGACCAGCACCGGCACCTCGGCCGCGACCGCCGCCTGGCGCAGTGACTGCAGCGCGGTACGGGTGATCGGACCGGTCAGCGGGTCGACGAACAGCGCGGCGGGGAAGGCCGCGATCTGGGCGTCGACCTCCTCGCGCGAGTGCACGATCACCGGCCGGTAGCCGCGGTCGCTCAGCGCCTGCTGGGTCGTCACGTCCGGCGCGGGCCACACCAGCAACCGGCGCGGGTTGTCCAGCGGCTCCGGCGGGAGCTCGTCGTCCAGCGGCTGCGGGCGCGGGGTGTCCGCGACCTCGACCGCCCCACCGGGACCGTCCAGCGGCTCGGGACCCTCGGCCGCGTTCGCGTCCGGGGCGCCTATGGCGTACGACCGTCCGGCACCCTCGGTGGCCGGGGCGAGCCGGGACTGCCCGGCGAGCGAGGGCTGCGCGGGCGGCTGTTCGGCCGACGGGTGCGGACGGGCCGCCTGCTCCGGCTGCTGCTCCTGCTGCGCGGCCGGGTCGGGGCGCGTGCCCAGCTTGCGCCGGCGGCCGGAACCGCCCGGGGCGTGCGGGGGCGGGGTCGCCGTCGGCAGCTGCACCTGGGCCGCCTGCCGGGCGAACGGCACGCCCTGGCCCAGCGTGCGCACGCTGATGGCCCGCCCCTGCGTGGAGTTGGGGTCGACCGCGGGTCCGGACGCCTCGGCGGGCAGCGGCTGGGCCGCCCGCTGCGCACCGGTGTGCTCCGGGGGGAGCGGGGTGCCGGGCGCGGGGGTGGCGGGGCCGGGCTGCGCGGCCTGCGGCGCGGCACCCGGCTGGGGCGCCGGGACGCCCACGCCGGAGGTGTCGTCGCCGCCGGACCACTGCTGGGGC
>NZ_JARAUO010000025.1:0-124855 GCF_033792105.1 Streptomyces sp. WI03-4A | reverse complement strand
GGCCGGGGCTGCCGCGGGCCTTGGAGCGGCCGCAGGGGCCGGCGCGGGCGCGGCAGCCCGGGCCGGAGCCGCGGGCTGGGCCGGGGGAGCCGAGGAGGTGGTCTCTGCGGCCCCCGCGGCCGCAGTACCCGCCGGGGCCGGGGCGGCAGGCGCGCCCGGCTTGTAGTCGGCGAAGAAGTCCCACCAGGCACGGTCTACGGAGTTCGGGTCCTGGAGGTACTGCTGATAGATCTCGTCGACGAGCCACTCGTTGGGACCGAACGCAGCAGCGGGGTTCTTCCCGGCTTGGTCGTCGGTCGAGATGCTCGAGTTACTGGGGGACTGTGGCGACACGGCGGCAACCGCCCTCTTCCGCTTCACAAGGTGATGGACAGCGGGAATAAAGGCTACGCCCCCAAGACCGTGAAGGTCAGGTCGGGCCCGTTCATCGTCGCGTAAGTCACACCGAAAATCTTGTTTCAGGGCTTGATATGGCGGGAAACAAGCGTGGTTCCGGATGTGCCGGGGTGCGCGTGGGACAGCCGGGGGCGGCCCTGCGTCAGCGCGTTCCGGGCCCGGCCCTGATCACACGTGTCCGGCTGAGCGGACGCTCGTGGATCTTGTGGCTCCGCTTCGGACTTTACGTCAACTTGGGACGGAAGTCAGTCCCGGAAGAGTGACGATGATCCGGCACCCCCGGTCGGATTCGGCCACACCGATCCGGCCGCCGTGCAGATCCACCGCCCACCGGGCGATCGCCAGGCCGAGGCCCGTGCCGCCGTCGCTGCCCGGCCCGTGCGGCCGGTTCACGGCGCCCCGGTTGAAGCGCTCGAACACGCGGTGCCACTCCGACCGGGGGATGCCGGGACCCTCGTCCAGCACCTCGAGCTCCAGCGAGTCCGGCTGCGCGCCGCGCCGGGCCCGCACGGTCACCCGGCCGTGCGGCGGGCTGTGCTTGACCGCGTTGTCGATGAGGTTCGCGACGACCTGGTGGATGCGCTCGGGGTCGGCCTGCGCGGTCAGCTCCGGCGGGGACACGTCCAGGTGCAGGTGCACGTCCGTGCGGGTGTGGCTGCCGGAGCCGGACGCCATGCCCGCACGCGCCGAGGCCACCATGTTGGCCTCCTTGAGCACGCCCGAGAGGTACGGCCACACCTCGAAGCGGCGCGTCTTCAGCGGCACCACGCCGTTGTCCAGCCGGGAGAGGTCCAGCAGGGTCTCCACCAGCCGGCCGAGGCGCTCCGTCTGCTTCAGGGCCGTGCGCATGGTCTCCGGGTCGGCCTCGGTGACGCCGTCGACGATGTTCTCCAGCACCGCGCGCAGGCCCGCGATGGGCGTGCGCAGCTCGTGCGAGACGTTCGCGACCAGCTCCTTGCGCTGGTGGTCCTGTGCCTCCAGCTCGTCGGCCATGACGTTGATCGTCTCGGCCAGGTCGCCCAGCTCGTCCCGGCGGTTCTCGCGCACCCGGCGGGTGTAGTCGCCGCGCGAGATGGACCGGGCCACCGCGTTCATCTCGTCCAGCGGCGCGGTGAGCGAATGCGCCACGAACTGCGTTATCAGCAGTGTGGCGATCATCGAGAAGACCGTGATGAAGCGGAGCTCCGTCTTGGTGTGCACCGCGATCATCGACAGACCGGTGGTGATCAGCACCGAGATGACGACCAGAGCGCCCAGCTTGGTCTTGATCGAGAACGGGCGTACGCCGCCCCAGGGCTCCTCTCCCAGGGACCCGGGGCTCCTCCGTGCGGCCTCCCGCCCGCCGCTCATGGCGTCGGTGTCTCCAAGGCGTAGCCGACACCGTGCACGGTGCGGATCCGCTCGGCGCCGATCTTCCGGCGCAGCGCCTTGATGTGGCTGTCGACGGTCCGGGTGCCGGAGGCGTCGGCCCAGTCCCACACCTCGGCCAGCAGCTGCTCCCGGGAGAGCACCGCGCGCGGGGTGTTCGCCAGGCACACCAGCAGGTCGAACTCGGTGGGCGTGAGGTGGACGTCCTCGGAGCGGACCCGGACCCGGCGCTGCGCGTGGTCGATCTCCAGCTCGCCGAGCCGCAGGATGCCCGAGCGGGGCGTGGAGGCGGCGACGGCCGCCCGCTCCACCCGGCGCAGCAGGACGTGCACCCGCGCGGCCAGCTCCCGCATCGAGAACGGCTTGGTCATGTAGTCGTCGGCGCCGACGCCGAGCCCGACCAGCATGTCGGTCTCGTCGTCCCGCGCGGTGAGCATCAGCACCGGCACCGGGCGCTGGGCCTGCACGCGGCGGCAGACCTCCAGACCGTCGAAGCCGGGCAGCATGATGTCGAGGATCAGCAGGTCGGGCTGCCAGGCCTCGGCCGTGTCGACCGCGGCCGGACCGTCACCCGCGGTCTGTACGAGGAATCCCTCGGCGCGGAGCCGGGCCGCGATGGCGTCGACGATCGTGGGGTCGTCCTCGACGACCAGTACCCGGCGCTGCGCGCCCGGAGTGGTCGTCGCCGCGCCGGTCTGGGAGGTGTGTGTCTGCTCCATCGCCCGCCCCTGTTGCTTTCCGGAATCCGTGGGGTGATCCCATGACTGCGTTTGACGCTTGAATGATCGGCGCCAGGGCAGCACATTACGGGGACACCCCGCGCCGTCGCTATCCAGGGCGGACAGCGAGGTGGACAGCGTCCGGAACGCCCCGGGCAACGGGCACCTCTTCGGTACGCACGTGACGGAACCCGGCATTCCGCAAGGTTCCTTCAAATTCCGGAGAGGGCTCGGCAGACCATACCGCCAGCACGCCTCCGGGTCTCAACACCCTTGCGCAGGCGGCGAGTCCGGCGGGGGTGTAGAGACCGTCGTTGTCCTCGGTCACCGTCCACCCGGGGCCGTTGTCGATGTCGAGGCAGAGCGCGTCGAACGTGTCGAACGTCTCATTGACGTAGGTCAGGAGGTCGGCTTCGACGATCTCGGCCCGCGGATCGGCCAGCGCGTCCCGGGAGAGCGCGGACAGCGGGCCCCCGTCCTGGTGCCAGGCGACGACGGCGGGTTCGCGCTCGACCACGCTGATCCGGCCCCAGGCCGGGTTCGCCGCCGCGTGTGCGAGCGAGAATCCCACACCCAGCCCGCCGATCAGCACGGCGGGCGCGGGGCGGCCCTTCAGGGCGCCGTACGCGGCGTCGACCAGCAGGCGCTCCGAACGCCCGTCGGAGGTGTCCATCAGGAAGCAGCCGTTGGCGATGATCTGCAGCAGGTCACCCTGTCTGCGCAGGACCACTTCGCCGTACGGGCCTTCGCGGCGGTCCAGGACCACGGGAGCGTCGTACATGGCAGTCATGCGTCCATCCTGCTCGAACGGGACGCGCGGTTCACGGGAATTGAACGGGAGGCCGCCTGTGGGTGACGTCCGCAGCCGCCCGGGGGCGGACGCGCCCCACGGCGCACCGCACGGGTAGGAGGCCGCCGTGAGTCGGCTGCCGTGTGGCGCGGGTCATGGACAGCCGCCCCCGGAACGCCAAGGGTGGGGCGCGTCGGAAGGAGCGCCTCACCGTGGAACGGACCGTGCCGGGCCCCGCGACGGCCCCGTCCCCGCCCCCGGGCACGCCCCTTACCGCCGGCCGAGCCCGCCCGCGACCCGCCCCGGACAGCACCGGGCTCCTCGACGACCTCCTCGAGGGTGTCCCGGGGCCGCGCGAGGCGCGGGTCACGGCCCCCACCGCGAACACCGCCCCGCGCCTCGCCGCGCTCTCCCGGCTGCGCCGCGTCCGGCCCCGGCACTTCCTGCCCACGCCCACCGGCACTCCGTTCACCTTCGCCTACACGGCCGTCCTCGCCGTCACCTCGCTGGTGGCGGCGCTCGCCGACCCCGCGTTCGTGCACACGCTCCAGCAGGGCTCCAGCACCGACGTCGCCCACCTGGTGCGCACCCCGGTCCTGGTGCTCCTGGCCAGCGCGCTGTGGATCGCGGGCGGGGTCGTCTCGCCGTACGCGGCCGCCTTCGTGCTGGTGCTCAGCGCCCTGGAGCGGCGGATCGGGGCGGCCCGGGCCGCCGGCGTGTTCCTGGCCGGACACGTCCTGGCCACCCTCGCCACGGAGGTCCCGGTGGGCCTCGCGGTGCTGGCCGGCCACCTGCCGGACAGCTCCCTGCACCGCCTCGACTACGGCATCAGCTTCGGCGTCGCCGCCGCCGTCGGCGCGCTGGCCGGGCTGCTCGCCCGCTGGCCGCGCCGGCTCCTGCTCGTCCCGGTCACGGGCGTGCTCCTCGGCGACCTGATGGCCTGCCGGGACCCGATGACCGACTGGGGCCACCTGATCGCCCTCGCGATCGGCGTCGCGACCTGGCCGTGGGTGCGGCGTTCCCGGGCCCGCGCCTGAACTCCCCTCCGGGCGGGGGGCCGTGCCGCCGACGACCCGTCACCGGACCCCCGGCCTGCCGGAACGCCGTCCTCGGCGGGTGATCGCTCACGGCGAACAGCCGTCGGGGAACATTCGAGCAACGCCATGCATTGAGTCGGCATAGCTCAAGTTGACTGCCTAAGGGGAGATCATGGCTGCTGAGTCCACGGCGTTCACGCTCGTGTTGCCCGTGCTGCCGCTCGATGACGAGGTCGTGCTGCCCGGGATGGTGGTTCCGCTGGACCTGAGCGACACCGAGGTGCGCGCCGCGGTGGAGGCCGCCCAGGCCGCCGCCCGGTCCGGATCCGGCAAGCCCAGGGTGTTGCTGGTCCCGCGCGTCGACGGCACGTACGCCGCCACGGGTGTGCTGGGCACGGTCGAGCAGGTCGGCCGGCTGGCCGACGGCGACCCGGGTGCCCTGATCCGCGGCCGTGCCCGGGTGCGGATCGGCGCCGGTACGACCGGCCCGGGCGCCGCGCTGTGGGTCGAGGGCACGCGCCTCGACGACAGCGTGCCCGAACCACTGCCCGGCCAGGTCGCGGACCTCGTCAAGGAGTACAAGGCCCTCGCCGCGAGCTGGCTGAAGAAGCGCGGCGCCTGGCAGGTCGTGGACCGCGTCCAGGCCATCGACGACGTCTCCGCGCTCGCCGACAACGCCGGTTACTCGCCCTTCCTGACCACCGAACAGAAGGTGGAGCTGCTGGAGACCGCCGACCCGGTGGCCCGGCTCAAGCTCGCCACCCGGCAACTGCGCGACCACCTCGCCGAGCAGGACGTCGCCGAGACCATCGCCAAGGACGTCCAGGAAGGCGTCGACAAGCAGCAGCGCGAGTTCCTGCTGCGGCGTCAGCTGGAGGCCGTGCGCAAGGAACTGCGCGAGCTGAACGGCGAGCAGGACGGCGAGGAGTCCGACGACTACCGCGCCCGCGTCGAGGCCGCCGACCTGCCGGAGAAGGTCCGCGAGGCCGCCCTCAAGGAGGTCGACAAGCTGGAGCGCGCCTCCGACCAGTCGCCCGAGGGCTCCTGGATCCGCACCTGGCTGGACACCGTCCTGGAGATGCCGTGGAACACACGGACCGAGGACGCCTACGACATCCAGGGCGCCAAGGCGGTCCTGGACGCCGAGCACGCGGGCCTGGAGGACGTCAAGGAGCGCATCACCGAGTACCTGGCCGTGCGCAAGCGGCGCGGTGAGCGCGGCCTGGGTGTCATCGGCGGGCGGCGCGGCGGCGCGGTGCTCGCGCTCGTCGGCCCGCCCGGCGTCGGCAAGACCAGCCTCGGCGAGTCCGTCGCGCACGCCATGGGGCGCAAGTTCGTTCGGGTCGCCCTCGGCGGCGTCCGTGACGAGGCCGAGGTGCGCGGTCACCGCCGTACCTACGTCGGCGCGCTGCCCGGCCGGATCGTCCGCGCCGTCAAGGAGGCCGGGTCGATGAACCCGGTGGTCCTGCTCGACGAGATCGACAAGGTCGGCTCCGACTTCCGCGGCGACCCGGCGGCGGCGCTGCTTGAGGTGCTGGACCCGGCGCAGAACCACACGTTCCGGGACCACTACCTGGAGGTGGAGCTGGACCTGTCCGACGTCGTCTTCCTCGCCACCGCCAACGTCCTGGAGGCAATCCCGGAGGCCCTCGCGGACCGTATGGAGATTGTGCGACTGGACGGATACACCGAGGACGAGAAGGTCGTCATCGCCCGCGACCACCTGCTCCCGCGCCAGCTGGAGCGGGCGGGCCTCGCCGGGGACGAGGTCTCCCTCGACGAGAGCGCGCTGCGCAAACTGGCCGGGGAGTACACCCGCGAGGCGGGCGTGCGCACCCTGGAGCGGTCCATCGCGCGGCTGCTGCGCAAGGTCGCGGCCCAGCATGAACTCGGCGAGCGGGAACTGCCGTTCACCGTCCGGGACGGGGACCTGCGCGCACTGATCGGCCGTCCGCACCACGTGCCCGAGTCCGCCCAGGACCCGGCCGAGCGCCGGACGTCCGTGCCGGGCGTGGCGACCGGCCTCGCGGTCACCGGGGCCGGCGGCGACGTCCTCTTCGTCGAGGCGTCCCTGGCCGATCCGGAGACGGGCGCGGCCGGACTGACCCTGACCGGCCAGCTCGGCGACGTGATGAAGGAGTCGGCGCAGATCGCGCTGAGTTTCCTGCGCAGCCACGGCGCCGAACTGGAACTGCCGGTCGCCGACCTCAAGGACCGGGGCGTGCACATCCACTTCCCGGCGGGCGCGGTCCCCAAGGACGGGCCGAGCGCGGGCGTCACCATGACCACCGCCCTCGCGTCCCTGCTCTCCGGCCGGCTGGTGCGCACGGACGTGGCGATGACCGGCGAGGTCTCGCTGACCGGCCGGGTGCTGCCCATCGGCGGGGTGAAGCAGAAGCTGCTCGCCGCCCACCGCGCCGGGGTGACCACCGTGATCATCCCCAAGCGCAACGAACCCGACCTGGACGACGTCCCGGCCGAGGTGCTGGACAGGCTCGACGTCCACGCCGTGACCGACGTCCGCCAGGTCCTGGAACTGGCGCTCGCGCCCGCGACGAACGACGCGGCGCCGGAGGTTCCGGTGGCGGCGTGACGGACGCCGCCGGACGAGCGAGGCCCGGGTCCCGTGAGGGAGGCCCGGGCCTTCGCCCTGTCCTGGCCCGACCCGCCCCGACCCGCCCCGTGCCCCGGCGGCCCCGGCACGGGTCCGCGCGCGCGTGTCCGGGCCGGATCGATAGAATTCGGGCGTGAGTGGGCAGGCGGTCCAACCCTCCGGCCCGATCGGGACGGAGATCGCCGGCTACCGCGTGGTGCGCGAGCTGGGCCACGGCGGCATGGCCGTCGTCTACTGCGCCGAGGACCTGCGCCTGGGCCGTACGGTCGCCCTCAAACTGCTCGCCCCGGAGTACACCCGCAACGAGGCCTTCCGCCGCCGTTTCACCCAGGAGTCCCGGGTCGCGGCCGCCATCGAGCACCCCCACATCGTCCCCGTCTTCGAGGCCGGCGAGACGGACGGGATCCTGTACATCGCGATGTGCTACGTCCACGGGCTCGACCTGCGCGCCGTGCTCGACCGCGACGGCCCGCTCCCCGTGCCCGCCGCGCTGCGCATCGCCGCCCAGCTCGCGTCCGCGCTCGACGCGGCCCACGAACGGGACCTGGTGCACCGGGACGTCAAGCCCGGCAACGTCCTGGTCGCCAAGGGGGTCGACAGCGACCACCCCGAGCACGTCTACCTGACCGACTTCGGGCTGGCGAAGAAGTCGCTGTCGCTCACCGGGTTCACCACGGCCGGCGAGTTCGTCGGCACCCTCGACTACGTGGCGCCCGAACGGGTCGCGGGCCGCCCCGTGGACGGCCGGTCGGACCTGTACAGCCTGGCCTGCGTCGTCCACGAGATGCTCGCGGGCGCCCCGCCCTTCCGGCGCGAGGACGACCTCGAACTGCTGTGGGCGCACCAGTACGACCCGCCGCCCCCGCTCAGCGAGGACCGGCCCGGGCTGCCGCCGGCCGTCGACGACGTCCTGGGCCGGGCGCTGGCCAAGGCCCCGGACGACCGGTACGGCTCCTGTCTGGAGTTCGTCGCCGCGCTGCGCGCCGCCGTGGCCGGCCCCGCCCACCGGGAACGCACGCCGACGCTGGTGGACGTGCGCCTGGAGCCGGCCCGGCCGGCCGCCCCCGCGGTGCCCGAGCCACCCGCCTGGGCCGCCCCGGTCCTCGGGGGACCGGCGTAGTTCCGGCCTTATAAGGGCCACCGGCGGCGACGCCACGGTCTGCACCGCCGCAGGCGGCACGGGCACCGGCGGCACCGGCGGCCGCGGCCGGGGCTCGTGCGGCGGCAAGGGCACCAACGGCCGCAACGGCACCGGCACCAACGGCAAGAACGGCCCGCCCTGCCCCGACAAGACGCCTCCCCCCGGCACCGGGGGCACCGGCTCCGGCGGCTCCACCACCCCGGACGCGGCGCCCGCCAAGGACCCCGGTCCGGGCACCGGCAGCACCCCGCCGCCGGACGCGCCCGCCCCGCAGTCCCCGCCCGGAGGCGGCGACGTGGTCGTCAAGTGACAGCCTGAGGATCGCCCCGACCGCACCGACCGGAAGACCGACCGACCGGAAGACCGACCGACCGGAAGACCGACCCAAGGGACCCACCGACATCCCGCCCCCGCAGCCCCGCGGCGGGGCGGCCGTCGTGTCAGGCCGTCGCCTCAGCGCCCGGGCAGCGACTGCTCCGCCCACACGGTCTTGCCGACCCGGTCGTGCCGGGTGCCCCAGCGCTCGGCGAGCTGCGCGACGAGCAGCAGGCCGCGGCCGCCCTCGTCGAAGATCCGGGCGCGCCGCATGTGCGGGGTGGTGCCGCTGGAGTCGTAGACCTCGCAGATCAGCTTGGAGTCCTGGTGGATGAGTCGGAGCTGGATGGGCGGGCGGCCGTAGCGGATGGCGTTGGTGACCAGTTCGCTGACCATCAGCTCGGTGGTGAAGGCGGCCTCCTCCAGTCCCCAGGCGCCGAGCTGGTCGGTCGTGTACTTGCGGGCCAGGGCCACCACGGTGAACTCGCTCTGCAGCTCCCAGGCGGCGACCCGGTCGGCGTGCAGCGCCCGGGTGCGGGCGACGAGCAGGGCGATGTCGTCCTCGGGGCGGTGGCTCAGCAGCTCGGTGAGCACCCGGTCGCAGACCGAGTCCAGGTTCGGGGCCGGGCGCACGAGCGCGGCGAACATCTTGTCCAGCGCCTCGTCGATGTCGTGGTCGCGGGCTTCGAGCAGCCCGTCGGTGTACAGGGCGAGCAGACTGCCCTCGGGCAGTTCCGTCTCGAACGCCTCGAACGGCAGTCCGCCGAGCCCGAGCGGCGGCCCGGCGGGCACGTCCAGGAAGCGGACGGTGCCGTCCGGGGTGACCACGGCGGGCGGCGGGTGCCCGGCCCGGGCGAGCGTGCAGTGCCGGGAGACCGGGTCGTAGACCGCGTACAGGCAGGTGGTGCCGATGCCCCCGGCGGTCTCCGCGGCCGGGTCGGCGCTGCCCTCGTCCGCCGCCAGCCGCAGCACGAGGTCGTCGAGGTGGGTGAGCAGCTCGTCGGCGGGCAGGTCGACGTCGGCCAGGGTGCGCACGGCGGTGCGCAGCCGGCCCATGGTGGCCGAGGCCCGGATGCCGTGGCCGACGACGTCGCCGACGACCAGCGCGACCCGCGCCCCGGACAGCGGGATCACGTCGAACCAGTCGCCGCCCACCCCGGCCCGGGTGGCCGCGGGCAGATAGCGGGTGGCGATCTCCAGGGCCGCCTGGTCGGGCAGGGTGTGCGGGAGCAGGCTGCGCTGCAGGGACATGGTGGTGGTGCGGGCCCGGGCGGCGCGGCGGCCGGTGCGCAGGCCGGTGGCCGCCTTCGTGGTGAGTTCCTCGGCCAGCCGCAGGTCCTCGGGGCCGAACGGCTCGCGCCGCCGGTGGCGGCCGAACAGGGCCACCCCGAGCGTGCTGCCCTCGGCCCGCACCGGCACCACCATCAGCGAGTGGGCACCGTAGGCGTGCAGCCAGGCGGCGGCCGGGTCCACCGCCGCCCATCCCGACACCACCGGATCCGAGGTGGCGTACAGGACGGACTGGCCGGAGATCAGGCAGTCCGCCGGGGGTGAGCCCGGTTCGTAGGCGGTCGCCTCGCCCACCCGGGCCCCCGGCGCGGGCCCGTCGCCGTCCGGGACGGCCCGTACCGCGGCGCGGCGCAGGACGAGCGGGCTCGCCGTGGAGTCGCCGGGCTCGGCCCGGCCACGCGGGGCGTCGAGCAGGTCCACGGCCATGAAGTCCGCTAGCCGGGGGACGGTGGCGTCGGCCAGCTCCTGCGCGGTGTGCCGCAGCTCGGGGGAGGTGCCGGCCCGTGTGCCGGCTGTGTCGGCGTCCCCTGGGCCGGCGTCCCCGTCGTCCGGCCCGGCGGCGGGGTCCGCCGCGCGCCGCTGCGCCGCGAGGCAGACGGCGCGCACCCGGCCGGTGCCGTCCTTGAGCGGGGTGAGGACGGTCGGCGGGCCGAGCCCCGCGCCGACACCGGTCCGCAGCTCCCGAGGCTCGCCGCTCTCCACCACCTCGCGCATCGTGCGGTCGGCGTCGTCGCTGGCCCGGCCGGGGGCGATGTGGGCCAGGTGCAGTCCGCGCATCGCCGCCTCGGGCAGCGACAGGGCCCGCTCGAGGCGGCGGTTGGCGCGCATGAGGCGCAGTTCGGTGTCGAAGATGGCCAGCGGGAACGGCGACTGGATGAAGGTCCACTCCTCCAGGGGCTCGCCCCGGGGCGGCTGCGGGCGGTCGCCCACGGCGGACACCACGAGCCAGTCGGTGGTCCCGGTGCCGGAGGTGCGGCGGTGGGCGAGCAGGCCCTGCTCCAGACGGTGGCCGTCCCGGTGCCGCAGCGGCACGGTGCCGTTCCACCGGTCGCGCCCGGCCAGGACCCGCCGGGCGGCCGCGCCCTCTGCGGCGAGCAGGGCGGTGGCGGGCCGTCCGACGACGGCCGAGGACTCGTAGCCGAGCAGTCGCCGGGCACCCTCGCTCCAGCTGGTCAGGATGCCCTGTTCATCGATGGTGGCCGTGGCCGTGTACGTCGACTGTCGCTCCATCGCCGCTCATCTCGCCCTTGCTCGTCAGGCTCTCCTGACCAGCATGATCCCGGCCGGCGCGGAGCACCAACGCAAGCCCGCACGGCGGCGGCGCGAGAACGCGGCGGCCGTCCCTCGGGGACGACCGCCGCTTCGGCGACACGCGAGGGGGCTAGCCGTTGGCCAGTGCCTGCACCCGGTCGAGGGCGCCGTTGAACTTGTCGTGGTCGCCGACCGTCGGGCCCGAGGAGGTGTACTGCCACATCGTGTAGTACCCCCAGCCCGCCGGCAGGGTGCCGGGGTCCGTGGCGTAGCGGGCGATCCACAGCGGGTTGTTCACGGCGAAGCCGCCGTAGTTGCCGGTGCACTGGGTCCACCAGCTGGTCGCCGTGTAGATGACGGCGTCCCGGCCCGTGCGCGCTTTGTAGGTGGCGAGGAAGTCCGCGATCCAGCTCACCATCCCGCTCGCCGTCTTGCCGTAGCAGGCGGCGCCGTACGGGTTCCACTCGATGTCCAGCACGCCCGGCAGCGTCTTGCCGTCCCGGGACCAGCCGCCGCCGTGGTCCACGAAGTAGTTGGCCTGGGTGGCGCCGCTCGTGGTGTCGGGGGTCGCGAAGTGGTACGCGCCGCGGATCATGCCGACGTTGTACGAGCCGTTGTACTGCTGGGCGAAGTAGGGGTTCGTGTAGTACGTCCCCTCGGTGGCCTTGGTGTAGGCCCAGCGGACGCCGCTGCCCCACAGGGTGCTCCAGGCGACGTTGCCCTGGTAGCCGGCGACGTCGACGCCCTCGGTCTGGGTGACGTCACCGGTGGTGGGGGTGCCGGCCCGGCCGTCGTGGGCGAGGACCCCCATGCCCATGTACGCCGTGCCCCGGCCGGGCGTGGTCGCGGCACGGGCGGTGGTGAGCGGGACGGAGAGGGCGAGCGCCGACAGCAGGGCCGTGAGGAGGACGGCGAGCGGGCTTGGCCGCAGGAAACCGGGTCTGGGCACGGGCATGACGTGTCTCCGGGGGAGTGAGGTGTGGGGGCGCGTGGGGTGACCGAAGTGACCGTTGCTTCACTGGCGTGGTCATGTCATTACTTGCCTGCTGAAGAAGCTACGCACGTAGATGACGGCGTGGGAAGAGGGTCCGGAGGCTGCCGTTGGTCTACGCCTGCGAAATACTTACGGAGCTGCGGCAATGACGACGTTTGACAGAAACTTTCAGGACCGCGAAACCGAGCAGGGGTGCTGACGTGCACGAGGACGGAAACGGCGGTGCGTCCGGCACCGTCGGCCAAGCGACGCCCAGTGGTGCAGACCAGGAGTTCCTGGCGCTGGAGCGCGAGTTGACGGTGCTGCTCCGGCGCGCCCGGGCCAGCCAGGGCGAGATGGCCCGCGAGGTCCACCCCGACCTGGAGTCCTCCGCCTACGGCCTGCTCATCCGCCTCGACGAGCTGGGCGGCCAGCGTGCCACCGAACTGGCCGCCTACATCGGCGTCGGCAAGGCCACCATGTCCCGCCAGCTGCGCGCCCTGGAGGAGCTCGGCCTGATCGCCCGCGAGCCGGACCCGGCGGACGGACGGGCCTGGCTGGTGACCCTGACCGACGAGGGCCGCGGCCGGGTCGGAAAGGTCCGCGAGGCCCGCCGCGCCCGCTACGTCCGCCAGCTCGCCCACTGGGACCGCCGCGAGGTGGCGGAACTGGCCCGTCTGATCCACCAGTTGAACAACGTCATGGAGCGCTAGGCCGGCTGGTCCCCACGCCGGCCCTCGCGGTGAATCGCACGGCGGCCCCCGCGGTGGTCCTCACAGCTCCACGAACACCGCCGTCGCGTCGTCGTGCGTCTTGGCGCGGCCGAGGAACACCCGGGCCTCGCGGTCCGCCGCCTCCAGCTCGCGCACCCGGCCGACGAGCCGGCGGGCGCCCGCCTCGGCGAGGAACCCGAACAGCGCCGTCCAGTCGCCCTCCTCGAACCGCTCCGTCCAGCGGGCCGCGCCGTCCGACAGCGCGGCCAGGGCACCGACCTCGGCGCGGGGCAGCGTGCCGGTGACCGCGCGGACGGCGACCGAGGGATCGGCCGCCGCCGTGAAGAACCCGCCCTCCTTGTTGCGCAGATGCGTGTCGACCAGCGCGTCGGTGGCCAGCGCCGCTCGCGGCAGCCGGGCGAGCCGGTCGTCCAGCACCGGGGTCACCGCACCGCCGGGCGACCGCAGCAGCAGCACGGAGTCCGACAGCACCAGGTACTCCACGGCCGCGTCCGACCAGCGGGACAGCGCCACGGTCGCCTGAGGCGTGCGCGGGTGAGAAAGGTCACAGGTGCCCGCGTGGGCCCCGGCGGTCCGCTCGATCGCCTCCGCGAGGACCTCCGGGAGCGTCAGATCCCGCCGCGAAACGGTCAGTTCGGTCAGCGCGCCGCCGAGCCGCCGGACGAACCAGGGGACCGTGTGCACACAGCCCGTGCCGTCCCGCGGCGGCGTCACTCCGTCCAGCAAGATCACGCAACCACCCTGACCGCAGGCGGGTAGTCCGACACCTGCGAAGTCCTCGTTGGGGCGGTTCGGGTCACCGGGTTCCGAAACGAGATCTGTTCGCATCCCGCCAGTCTGCACGAGCCCTTCACAGGCTCCGCCGCACGCCGGCAACCGCCGCCGAATCGGCCCCCCGCCCAGGTCAGCCGCCTGGTTTGCGGGTAATGCGCGGTAATGGGAGCACTCCGGGAAGACGTGGCGGCGAATACTGCCAAAGCCTGCCGCGCGCGTCCAACCGGCCCGCCGCGCACCGGCCGCGCACAGGCCGCTGGAACTTGCCCGCCAACTTCCCTTCGATGTTCACTCCTTCGGGTGGCGGGTCAGGTGATGCGCGACCACTGCTCACCGGCGCTGGGAGGGTCGGGAACCGTACGAACCGGGTGTACGCACCACTTGGCACCAGGACCCAGACGTCGGGGCGCCACCCGGGCCCATGGGTAGACGAGTTCAGGATTGCGAGCACCGGTGCAGATGAAGCGGCCTCGGCGCACAGGCAGGCAGACGACCCCCGAGGGGGCCGCCCCGCAGAACCCGGTGGGCGCCGGCCGCCCCACCCATGTGCGCACCCGGCTGATCGTCGCCGTGGCCGTGGTGGCCGCGGCCGTCGCCGGAGCGGGAGCACCCTCGCTGCTCGCCGCATCCCAGGACCTCAGCGACTCCCAGGACCTGGTGACGCTGGCCGGCCGCACCGAGGACGCGCTCGCGCTCGCCCACTCGCTCGCCGACGAACGCGACGAGGTCACCTCCTACGTCGCGGCCGGCCGCCCCAAGTCCAAGGCGCCCTCCGAGGACCGCAGCGCCCGCGTCGACCGCCAGGTCGAGGAGCTGCGCGCCGACACCGACACCCCGGCCGGGCTGCGCGCGGACCTCGACGGCATCGCCGCGGTCCGCCGGTCCGCGCTCACCGGCAAGACGGACGCGCTGCGCACCCACCAGACGTACTCGGCCACCATCGCCGCGCTGCACCGGCTCGCCGACGAACTGGCCGAACGGCTGCCCCCGCGGGCCGGCACCGGCGTCCACCCCCTCGCCGAACTGGACTCCGCCGTCCAGGACTCCGCGGCCGCCCGCGGCCTGCTGCTCGCCGCGCTCAGCGTCCCGTCCACCCGGCAGACGGTCATCGACCCCACCACCGGCCTGCCGACGACGACCACCACCACGACCGCCGCCGACCGCAAGCAGCGCGACGCGCTCACCGCCGCCGCGCAGATCGCCCGGCTGCGCTCCGACGCGGCCCTCGCCGACTTCCGCGAGACGGCCCCCAAGGCGTCCGTGACCTCCTACGACTCCACGGTCACCGGCCCCGAGGTCAACTCCGCCGACAAGTACCTGGCCGCCCTCACCGACCAGCCCTCCCTGACCGACGGCGAACTGTCCACCAGCACCAAGAAGCTGGACGCGGCCCTGTCCGCCCGGGTCGACCTCATGCGCGGCGCCGAGTCGGCGCTCTACGACCACCGCACCAAGGACCTCGCCCGGCTGCGGGACGACGACGTCACCGCCCTGGAGATCCGCGTCGCCGTCCTCGGCGCCCTCATGCTGGTCGCCGTCGGCATCGCCACCGCCATGGCCCGCACCCTCACCCGCCCGCTCTCCGTGCTGCGCCGCGGCTCCGCCCGCCTGGCCGACGCCGAGGACCCCGCGGGCCAGGAGCCGATCGCCTTCACCGGCCGCAACGACGAGTTCGCCCAGGTCGTCCGCTCGGTCAACGCCCTGCACGCGCACGCCGCCGCCCTGCACGAGCGTGTGGCCACGCTGGAGGCCGACCGCAAGCACCTGGTCGGCCAGCGGCAGAAGATGGCCGACGCCCGCGAGGAACTGCGCGCCGAACTCGCCGACTCCGCCGCCCAGCTGGACCGGCTGCGCACCAGCATCGGCGGCACCTTCGTCAACCTCGCGCTGCGCACCCTCGGCCTGGTCGAGCGGCAACTGGCCGTCATCGAGGGCCTGGAGGACCGCGAGCAGGACCCCGACCGGCTCGCCACCCTCTTCAAGCTCGACCACTTCGCCACGGTCATGCGCCGCCACAGCGAGAACCTGCTGGTCCTCGCCGGCACCGAGCACGTCCAGCAGCACCACGGCCCGGTCCCGCTGGTCGACGTGGTCCGCGCGGCGGTCAGCGAGATCGAGCGCTACGAGCGCGTCCGCATCGCCGCCCTGCCTCCGCACGCCCATCTGGCGGGCTTCGTCGCGGACGACCTCTCCCACCTGCTCGCCGAGCTGATGGAGAACGCCACCTCGTTCTCCCCGCCGGACCTGCCCGTCGAGATCTCCGGCTGGCTGCTGGAGTCCGGCGAGGTCATGCTGTCCGTCCAGGACGAGGGCATCGGCATGGCCGGCGACCGCCTCGACCGCCTCAACGCCCGCCTCGCCGAATTCGACCCCGAGTCGCCCTACGACCGGGAGGGCGAGGCCGGTCTCGGCCTCGGCCTGTACGTCGTGGCCCGCCTCGCCCACCGGCACGGCATCCGCGTCCAGCTGCGCGAGCAGAAGCAGGGCGGGGTGGCCGCCGTCGTCGTCCTGCCCCAGTCCCTGCTCGCCGAGGCCCCCGCGGCGGCGGTGCCGCCCCCGGCCAGGCGCCCGGACAGCACCCAGACCTTCTCCCTGCCCGGCGCCGACGCCGAGGCCAACTCCAACGTCCTGCACGCCCGCCCGAAGGACACCGACCCGCTGGTGGCACTGGCGGAGCGGGCGGCGCGCGCGACCGGGGAGCCCGCCCCGGAGCCCGCGGAGCCGGAGCCGCACGCCCGGCCCGCCGCGGAGCCCGAGCCGCACGCCCGCGCCACGGACGACCAGGAGCCGTCGGCCGAGGCCGCCGGCACCCCTGAGCCGCACGCCCGCGCCGCCGGGAGCCCCGAGCCCCACGCGGCGGCCGCCGAGGCGTCCGAGCCGCACGCACGGGCCGCCGAGCCGCACACCGGAGCCGTCGAGGCAGCGGAACCGGACGCGGCGCGGGCGCCGGCCCGGCCGAAGGGGCCGCGGGAGACACCCGCCGAGACGACCATGGAACTTCTCCTCCCCGAGCTCGCGGACCCCGCGTCCGCCGAGGGCGGAGACACCCCGGGGGGACCGCTCGCGGCCGGGGACGGAAAGCGCACGGCGGCCGCCGGCGACGACGAGGCCGCGCCCGAGGCGGAGCCGGTCACCAGCAAGGGCCTGCCCAAGCGCACGCCCAGGATCACCGCGCCGGCGGCACCGCCCCGCCAGCGCGCCGCGGGCGTGGACGCCGAAGCCCTGCGCCGCAGGCTCGGCGGCTTCCGCCAGGGAGCACAGGCCGGCTATCGCGAGGTGGCGGCGGAGACCGCGGAACGTACCGAAGAAGCCACGGGGGGCACAGTCGAGGAGGCAAGCAGTTGACCGCGCCCAGTACCTTCGGACTGAGCAGTGAGGCCCGCAACCTGCACTGGCTGCTGACCAACCTGGTCGAGGAGGTCCCCGGCATCCAGTCCGTCGCCGTGGTCTCCTCGGACGGTCTGCTGCTCCTGTCCTCCGACCCGGGACACACCGAGCAGTCCCGTCGCGCCCGTCCGGCCAAGGGCCCCCGTGGCTCCTCCGCCGACCTCGCCACCATCGTCTCCGGCATCGGCAGCCTCACCGTCGGCGCCGCCCGGCTGATGGAGTTCGGCGGGGTCAAGCACACGATGGTCGCCATGGACGAGGGCAGCCTGTTCGTGATGTCGATCAGCGACGGCTCGCTGCTCGGGGTGCACGGCTCGGCGGAGTGCGACATGAGCGTGGTGGCCTACCACATGGCGCTCTTCGTCGGCCGCGCCGGCCATGTGCTGACCCCCGAACTACGCAGCGAGCTGCGCAAGTCCCTGGAGGCCGAGTCGACCGGGAGCGCCCGATGAGCGGCACAGTGAGCAAACTGCCCGTGCGTGGCGGCGACCGCAAGCCCGCCCGGGTGCGCCCCTATTCGCTCACCGGCGGCCGCACCCGCTTCGGCCACGTCCTCCTCGTGGAGACGTTCGTGGGCACCACGGCCGCCCTCGAAGCCGCCGAGGAGCGCAAGGAACTGACGAACAACCCGCTCTCCAGCCGGGTGATGCCGGAGATGCGGGCCATCGTCGAACTGTGCCGCCGGATGCGCACGGTGGCCGAGATCGCCGCGCTGCTGCAGATGCCGCTCGGCGTGGTCCGCGTCCTCATCAGCGACCTCGCGGACCAGGGAAAGATCCGTGTGTACGGCACCGGCACCGGTCACGGCACCGGCCGTCCGGACCGCGCTCTGCTGGAAAGGGTGCTGAGTGGACTCCGCCGTCTCTGACGCCACCGGCGTCGCCCCCCTCGTCGCCGGCTTCGCCGAGCCCGACGAGGACCTGAAAGCCTGGCAGCAGGACCGTACCCGGGCCCCCATAGCCACCAAGATAGTGGTGGCCGGGGGCTTCGGGGTCGGCAAGACCACGCTGGTCACGGCCGTCTCGGAGATCACGCCGCTGCAGACCGAGGCGCTGATGACCGAGGCCAGCGAGGGCACCGACGACCTGTCCGCCACCCCCGGCAAGCTGAGCACCACCGTGGCCATGGACTTCGGCCGCATCACGCTCGACGACGACCTCGTGCTGTACCTGTTCGGCACCCCGGGCCAGCAGCGGTTCTGGTTCATGTGGGACGACCTGGTGCGGGGCGCGATCGGGGCCGTCGTGCTGGCCGACACCCGCCGGCTGAAGGACTGCTTCCCGGCCCTGGACTACTTCGAGAGCTGCGGGCTGCCGTACGTCGTCGCGGTCAACCACTTCGACGACAGCGAGCTGTTCGAGCCGGAGGACGTGCGCGAGGCGCTGACCATCCCCGCCCACATCCCTGTCATGATCATGGATGCGCGGCGCCGGATCTCGGCCATCGAGACCCTCCTGGCCCTCGTCGGCCACGCGCTCGACGAAACCCCCGAGTAAGTCCCCGTTAGGAGCCCTCACCCGCATGCGGAAGATACTCGTCGTCGGAGCCGGCCAGTCCGGTCTCCAGCTCGCCCTCGGCCTGCAGTCCCACGGCTACGAGGTCACCCTGATGTCGAACCGGACCGCGGACGAGATCCGCTCCGGCCGGGTCATGTCGACGCAGTGCATGTTCGACACGGCGCTCCAGCACGAGCGCGACCTCCAGCTCAACTTCTGGGAGTCCCAGGCCCCGAGGATCGAGGGGCTCGGCGTCTCGGTCGCGGCCCCGGGCTCGCACGACCCGGGGCCCACCCAGCGGGCCATCGACTGGGTGGGCCGGCTGAACGGGTACGCGCAGTCGGTCGACCAGCGGGTGAAGATGGCCGGCTGGATGGAGACCTTCGCCCAGCGCGGCGGCCAGCTCGTCATCCACGGTGCCGCGGTCGGCGACCTCGACTACTTCTCCCGCGCCTACGACCTCGTCCTGGTCGCGGCCGGCAAGGGCGAGCTGGTGTCGATGTTCGCCCGGGACCCGGAGCGCTCCCCGTACACCGAGCCGCAGCGCGCGCTGGCGGTGTCCTACGTCCACGGGCTCGGCCCGCGCCCCGAGCACCCGGACTTCGACGCGGTCCGCTGCAACGTGGTCCCCGGTGTCGGCGAGCTGTTCGTCATGCCGACGCTGACCACGTCCGGCCGGGCCGACATCCTGTTCTGGGAGGGCATACCCGGCGGCCCGCTCGACGTCTTCGGCGGCGTCAAGGACCCGGCGGAGCACCTCTCCCTGACCCTGGAACTCATGGAGAAGTTCACGCCCTGGGAGTACGCGCGGGCCACGAAGGTCGAACTGACCGACGCCGGGGGCACGCTGGCCGGCCGGTACGCGCCGACCGTCCGCAACCCCGTCGGCCGGCTGCCCGGCGGCGGACTCGTGCTCGGCGTCGCCGACGTGGTCGTCGCCAACGACCCGATCACCGGCCAGGGCTCGAACTCCGCGGCCAAGTGCGCGGCCGCGTACCTCGGCTCCATCCTCGAGCAGGGGGACAAGCCGTTCGACGAGGAGTGGATGCGGGCCACCTTCGACCGTTACTGGGCCACCGCCCAGCACGTGACCAAGTGGACGAACGCCATGCTGGCGCCGCCGCCGGAGCACGTCCTGAACCTGCTGGGCGCCGCGGGCGGGCTCCAGCCGGTGGCCGACCGCTTCGCCAACGGCTTCGACGACCCGGCCGACTTCGAGAACTTCTTCTACGAGCCGGAGCGCACGGAGGCCTACCTGGCCTCGGTCGCCGGGGCCTGAGCGGCGGAGCCGTCCGGTCGTACGGCGCCGAGCACCGGATAGGACGCCAGCGGGGAGACCTCCACCTTCTCGCCGGGCCTCGGCGCCTCGACGACCTCGCCGTCGCCCACGTACATCGCCACGTGGGTCGCCTCCGGGAAGTACACGACGAGGTCGCCGGGGCGCAGCTCGCGCAGCGGGACCCGCTTCAGCCGGGCCCACTGCTCCTGGCTGGTGCGGGGGATCGGGGTGCCCGCCTGCCGCCACGCCCGGGACGTCAGGCCCGAGCAGTCGAAGGACTCCGGGCCCTGGGCGCCCCACCGGTAGGGCTTGCCGACCTGGCCGAGGGCGTAGCGGACGGCCCGGTCGCCGCCGCGGGACGGCGGGCGGTCGTCGCCGCCGAGGGCGCCCGAGGCGGTGAGGCCGCGCTGGGCCTCGGCGACCGAGTTCCGCTCCAGCCTGGCCACCGCGCCGAGCTGTTCGGGTGTGAGGGTCGCCAGGAGCCGTTCGACGTCGGCCAGCCGGGCCCGCACGTCGTCGCGCTGCTTCCTCTGCCGCCCGGCGAGGGTGAGCCGGGCGTCCAGCGCCCGGCGGGCCGCGCGGGCCAGTTCGTCCCGCTTCCGCTCGGTCCCGGTGAGCCGGGTCATGGTCTCGGCCCGTTCGCGGGTCAGCCGGCCGATGACATGGCCCTCGTCCAGCGCGTGCTGCGGGTCGCGGGCCAGCAGCAGCCGCAGGTAGGCGGAGAAGTCGCTGCTGCTCTGGTACTGCTGCCGGGCCAGGCGCCCGGCGTCGGTGCGGCTGCCCTGCAGGGCGAGCCGGGCGCGGGCGAGTTCGCCGTCGAGCCGGGCCACCTCCGCCTGCTGCCGCTTCAGCCGCTCCGCGGTGGTGTTGTAGGTCTCGGTCGCCTGCTCGGCCTGCCGGTACAGCCGCTGAAGGTCCGTCAGCAGTCCGGAGACGGACCGCGGCGCGGGTTCGGCCACCGCGGGCACGGGCGCGAGGACCGCCTGGGCCGCGACCGCTGCCGTACAGGCCAGGCGCACGAGCACTCCTGACACGTCATCACCTCCGGTGCGGTACGGGCGGACCCTCCGCCCGCTTCCGCACGGTGATAATCAGACGTGTCGGTGTGCCGTGTGGAGCATGCGTACGCCGTCCGGCGCAGCCTTCTCACCCGGTCGGGCCGCCCGGCTTGCCGGACGGCGTGGCGTCCTTCCTGGCCCACGGCCATCTGATCCGGCCGCTGCCGCTGCCGCCCTCGGGGTCGTAGCGGTACTTCCAGCCCCGCACCACGCCGGTCCGCCTGCCGTACGCGCGGGCCACGCGGCGGTAGACGAGCACCGTGGGCGGGCCGCCGGCCGCGTCCGGGACGGGGATGCGGTACGTCTTCGGGGGGTGGCCGGTCATGCCCAGCAGGACGGGCAGCACGCGCCCGTCCATGGGGCCGCCCTCGAAGGGGGTGTCCTGACTCTTCACACCCTCAGTCTCGGCCATCCCCGGCGAGCGTGCCGACGAGGGCCGCGGTCTGCGGGTCGCGGGCGGCGGTCACCGTGAGGACCGCCACGAACTGCTCGACCAGCCAGTCGCGCAGTTCGCCGGCCTCGGGCTGCTTGCCCTCGTCCAGCCAGATCAGCGAGGCCGCCTCGACGGCCGTGATCCACATCCGGACGGTCATGCGCAGCCGCGGTCCGGGGTCGCGGACGCCGAGGTGGCCGAGGATGTGCTCGGCGGCGGCCCGGCGCACCCCGTCCACGATGGCGGTCGTCCGGGACGTCTCCACCACGCTGCCGCCCTGGAGCAGCGCGCTGAAACCGGTGTCGTGCCCGTCCACGAAGGCCAGGTAGCGGTCGAGCGCCCGGGACAGCCGGGGCAGCAGCCGGCCCTGGCGCGGCTCGTCGAAGCACTGGCGCAGCTCCTCGGCGGCCGACCGCAGCGCGGCCTCGTAGAGCTGCTGCTTGCCGCCGGGGAAGTAGCGGTACACGAGCGGGCGCGAGACCCCGGCCGCCTCGGCCACGTCGTCCAGCGAGACGTCCTCCGGCGCGCGGTGCGCGAAGAGGGAGAGCGCGGCGTCGAGGAGCTGGCTCCGCCGCTCCTCGACACTCAGCCTGCGGTAGGCCGGGACGGTGGGGGTCATGGGGTTCAGCGTAGTCGGCCCCGGTGCCGGCCGGTCGTGGCCGATCACGCCGTTCCTCGCGGCCGCCGGCTTATCCGGCGGCCGGAATCCGCCTGGACGGCGCGTCTCAGGCCAGGAGGCCCGAGGAGCGCCACAGCCGCCGGCCGACGCCGCGCAGGACCCCGATGTCGTCCAGGAAGTCGGTCAGCCGCTTCGCCCCGCTCTGCATGACCTCCCGCCGGTGCCCGCTGGCCTTCACCTGGACCATCGCCTCACGCCTGTCCAGGCCCACGTTGGTGTAGACGTCGGGGTTGACGAAGGCGACCGAGAACACCCGGGCGAACTCGCCCGAGGTGACCCGGGTGAACTCCTGCGACCACTTGGGCGCGGTCAGCATCTGGCGCCGCAGCTCCTCGCGGGCGTACCGCACGTGCCGGGCCTCCTCGACCACGTGGATGCGCGTGACCCCGCGGATCAGCGGCTGCACCCGCTCGTCGGGGAACGTCAGCCGCTGCATCCAGTCCAGCACCTCCTCGCCGAGCAACGTGGCCGTGAAGGAACCGGGGGTCGTGGAGATGGTCTTGAACAGGCGTCCGAGGTTCTGGTGCGCCCGGCTCACCGGGTACCAGGGCGCGTCACCGCGCTCGATCAGCCGCGCGAACATCTTGGAGTGCCGGCACTCGTCCTCGATCTCGGTGAGGGCGTAGCGCACGTGCGCGCTCGTCGCCGCCTTGTCGTAGATGTGCCGGCACAGCAGCTGCATCAGGATGATCTCGAACCAGATGCCGAGCGAGGCCAGTGCGGCCGCCTCGTGCTGGGAGAGCAGGATCCGCTGCTCCTCGCTCATCCGCCGCCACATCGGGGTGCCGTACAGCGAGACCAGCTCCGGCGGCCAGAACCACTTGCCCTCCTCGAAGGGCGCGTCCCAGTCCAGCTCCTTGTCGGGGTCGAAGGAGTGCTTGGCGGAAGAGACGAGCAGCCTTTCGGCCACCTGTTCGCGGTCCTTGAGCAGGCCGAGCGCGTCGCGCAGTCCGTCGAGCGCGTCCGCTTCCGTCAGGGTCGTCATGGCTCCCTCACCTCGTTACCCGGGGGTACGTCGTCCGCCTCTTATGAGACTGCGTGTCAGCAACGCCGTCAATCCCTCGCGCATGACTTGTTGACTCACCGTCTACGTGTGACTCTGCGAGGTATGCCGAGCCACGACCTGTACACAGACGACCCCGGAAGCTCCCCGTGGCAGGTGCCCGCGTCCGGCGCGGCCCGCTTCAGCTGGGAGTACGACGAGGGCCGCGACCGCCTGCTAGCCCTCTACCAGAAGGGCAAGGACAAGCAGTGGGACGGGCAGCGGCGCATCGACTGGGAGCTGGAGGTGGACCCCTACGACCCGCTGGGCACCCCCGAGGAGGCGATGTCCCTCTACGGCACCCGGTACTGGGACAAGCTCACCGACCGGGACAAGGGCGAACTGCGCAAGCACTACGCCTCCTGGCAGTTCAGCCAGTTCCTGCACGGCGAACAGGGCGCGATGATCTGCGCCGCCCGGATCGTGGAGTCGGTGCCCGACATGGATGCCAAGTTCTACTCGGCGACCCAGACCATGGACGAGGCCCGGCACGCCGAGATCTACGGCCGCTTCCTGCACGAGAAGATCGGCATGCTCTACCCGATCAACGACAACCTGCAGTCCCTGCTCGCCGACACCCTGCGCGACAGCCGCTGGGACATGCCGTACCTGGGCATGCAGGTGCTGATCGAGGGGCTCGCCCTCGCCGCGTTCGGCATGATCCGGGACACCACCGACAAGCCCCTGCCCAAGCAGATCCTGGCCTACGTCATGCAGGACGAGGCCCGGCACGTCGCCTTCGGACGTATGGCCCTGCGCGACTACTACCGGCAGCTCACCGACGCCGAACTGCGCGAGCGCGAGGAGTTCGTCATCGAGGGCTGCTACCTGATGCGCGACCGGCTGCGCGGGGTCGAGGTGCTGGAGAACTTCGGCATCCCGCGTGCGGAGGCCGAACGGATCAGTGAGGACTCGGAGTTCCTCCAGCTCTTTCGCAAGCTCCTCTTCAGCCGCATCGTGCCCTGCGTCAAGGACATCGGGCTGTGGGGCAGACGGCTCCAGCAGGCCTACCTCGACCTGGGCGTGTTCGAGATGGGTGACGCCAGCCTCGACCTGCTGATGACCCAGGACGAGGAGATCGCCGAGCGGCTGGACGCGGAGCGCTTCGCCGCCGAGGAGCGGGAACGGGTGGCCGAGGTGCGGGAGACCATCGAAGCAGCCGGCGAACCGTCCTGAACGTCACTCAGGTGCAGTAACGTGCTGGCGTGTCCATGCCTCCGCCGCCCCAGCCGCCGCAGTACCCCTACGGTCAGCAGCCCCCGCAGACTCCACCGCCGCCGGGCCCGTACGGCTCCCCGTACCCCCAGCAGCAGCCCTACCCCCCGGCTCCCGGGTCCTACCCGCAGCAGCCGTACCCCGCCTGGGGCATGCCCCCGATGGGCCCGCCCCCGAAGAAGAGCCGGGTCGGGCTGGTGCTCGGCATCGTCGGCGGAGTCGTCGGACTGGTCGTGCTCGGCGTGGTCGCACTCGCCCTGATCGGGCTGAAGGTCGAGCACGACTTCCCGGCGGCCAAGAACAAGCTCACCGCGCCCCGGACTCTGGTGGACGGCAAGTACGAACTCACCCAGGACCTCTCCGGCACCGAGGGCCAGAAGATCGAGGACGAGGTCGACGGCGCCTGGGACGCCAAGGTCACCGACTCCGTGGTGGCCCGCTACGGCGTGGGCGGCAACGACGGCCGGGGCAGCCTGGTGATCTCCGGCCTGTACGGCCGCTTCCAGAACACGGCCGACGGCCGCGCCAACATGCTCAAGGGCGCCGGCAAGGCCGACGGCGTGACCGTCGTGGAGCCCGCCAAGGACGTCACCCCGCCCGGCACGGACACCACCATCAGCTGCGAGGTCGTCACCGAGAACCACTCCGGTCTGAAGGCCACCTACCCGGTCTGCGCCTGGGCCGACGGCAACACGGCCGCCATGGTCGGCGAGATCGCCCCCGGCGCCCTGACCGCCGACCCCGCCGACGTGGACCTCGAAGCGGCGGCCCGGCTCACCGCCAAGGTCCGCTCCGAGACGGTCCGGCCGATCGGCTGACCACCGCCCGCCGGGACCCGGGCGGGCGCTGACCACCGCCCGCCGGGCCCGGGCGGGCAGCGACCACGGCCCGCCGGGGCCCGGGCGGGAGCCGACCACCGCCCGCCGGGGCCCGGCCGGGCCCTCGGCTCACAGCCCGAGCACCGCCCGCATGACCTCCCTGGCGATAGGCGCCGCGTCCCCGCCGCCGCTGATCTCCCCCCGGTCCGCCGAGGCGTCCTCGACCACCACCGCGACGGCGACCTTCGGCTCCGGGTCGTCGTCGCCCTGCGCCCAGGACACGAACCAGGCGTACGGCACCCCGGCGTTGCCCAGACCGTGCTGGGCCGTCCCCGTCTTGCCGCCCACCGTGGCACCGCGGATGGCCGCGTTGGTCCCGGTGCCCTCCCGGACCACGTCCGTCATCAGCTCCCTGAGCCGCACCGCCGTCGACGGGCGCATCACCTGCCGCTCGGGCCGCAACCCGCCGCCCGCGACCGTCTCGCCGCCCCGACGGGTGGTGCGCTCCACCAGGTACGGCGTCCGCAGCCGCCCGTCGTCCGCGACCGCCGCCGCGACCATCGCCATCTGCAACGGCGTCGCCCGGGTGTTGTACTGCCCGATCGACGACAGCGCCAGCTGCGCCTTGTCCACGTGCGTGTCGAAGGTGCTCGGCGCCACGGCGAACGGCACCCGCAGCCGGGTGTCGTTGAAGCCGAACGCCTGGGCCGTGGCCGCCATGTCCGTCACCCCCACGTCCACGCCCAGCTTCGCGAACACCGTGTTGCACGACCACGCGAAGGCGTCCCGCAGCGTGGTGTCCCGGCAGCCGTCGCCCTCGTTGGTCAGCCGCGTGTCCGTCCCCGGCAGCCGGTAGGGGTCGGGGGAGCGGGTGCGCCCGTCCAGATCCGTGACCACCCCCGCGTCCAGCGCCGCCGCCGCGGTGACCACCTTGAACGTCGAACCCGGCGGATAGGTCTGCCGCACCGCCCGGTTCAGCATCGGCTTCTCCGGATCGTGGTTCAGCCGCGCCCACGCCGAGGCCGCCGCCTCACTGTTGCCCGACAGCTCGGCGGGGTCGTACGACGGCGTCGACACCAGCGCCAGGACGCGGCCCGTGGCCGGCTCGATCGCCGCCACCGCGCCCTTGCGCCCGTGCAGCCCCCGGTACGCCGCCTGCTGCGCCTTCCGGTTCAGCGTCGTCACCACGTTCCCGCCGGGGCTCGCCCGGCGCGTCACGTCGTTCCACAGCGGCAGCGGCGCGAGCATCGGGTCGGTGCCGGAGAGCACCCCGTCCTCGGCGCGCTCAAGGAACGTGGTGCCGTACAGCTGCGAGGCGAACCCGGTCACCGGCGCGTACAACGGGCCGTCCCGGTAGGTGCGTTCGTAGCGCAGCTGCTCCCCGGTGTCCGTGGAGCCGGTGACCGGCTCGCCGCCCACCAGGATGTCGCCCCGGGGCTGCTGGTAACGGGCGATCGCCGGGCGGCGGTTGGCCGGGTTGGCGTCGTAGGAGGACGACTGCACGAGCTGCACCCGGGCCGCGTTGACCAGCAGTGCCACCAGCAGCAGCACGCAGAACGCGCAGGCGTGCCGGATGTACCGCGCCATCGGCCGGCCGTTGCCGTACTCCGTCACGGGGCCTCCTGCCCGTCGTACTGGCTGCGCGCCGAGTCGCTCACCCGGATCAGCAGCGCCACGATCGCCCAGTTGGTGACGACCGAGGAGCCGCCCTGGGCGAGGAACGGCATCGCCATGCCGGTCAGCGGGATCAGGCCGGTGACCCCGCCCGCGATCACGAACACCTGCAACGCCAGGATCGAGGACAGCCCGACCGCGAGCAGCCGCCCGAACGGCTCGCGCAGCGCGAGCCCCGCCCGGTAGCCGCGCTCCACCAGCAGCGCGTACAGCAGGATGATCGCCGCCAGGCCCGCGAGCCCCAGCTCCTCCCCTGCCGTCGCCAGGATGAAGTCCGACTTGGTCGCGAAGCCGATCAGGATGGAGTGCCCCAGCCCGAGCCCGGTGCCGAGCAGCCCGCCCGCCGCGAACGCGAACAGCGACTGGGCGAGCTGGTTGGGCCCCAGCCCGGCCTCGATGGTGGCGAAGGGGTGCAGCCAGTCCTCGATCCGGCCGTTCACGTGCGGCTCCAGACGGCCCACGGCCACCGCGCCGAGCACCGCGAGCATCAGGCCCACCGCGATCCAGCCGGTCCGGCCGGTGGCTACGTACAGCAGCACGACGAACTGCCCGAAGAACAGCAGTGAGGTGCCCAGGTCCCGCTCCAGCACCAGCACCCCGACGCTCAGCAGCCAGATCGTCACGATCGGGCCGAGCACCCGGCCGGTGGGGAACTGGATCCGCCACAGCCGGCGGCCCGTGTAGGCGAGCGCGTTGCGGTTGGCGGCCAGGTAGGCGGCGAAGAACACCGCCAGCAGCACCTTCGCGAACTCGCCCGGCTGGATGGAGAAACCGGCGATCCGGATCCAGATGCGGGCCCCGTTGACCGCAGGGAACAGGATCGGCAGCAGCAGCAGCGCCAGGGCCGCGACCACGCACACGTACGAGTACCGCTGGAGCACCCGGTGGTCGCGCAGCACCAGGACCACGGCGATGAACAGGGCCACCCCCAGCGTGGACCACACCAGCTGGGCGGGGGCCGCCCGGTCGCCCGGCGTCTCCAGGTCCAGCCGGTAGATCAGCACCAGGCCGAGGCCGTTGAGCAGCACCCCGATCGGCAGCGGCAGCGGATCGGCGTACGGCGCCCGGATACGGACCGCGACATGGGCGAACAGGGCGAGCACCCCGAGCCCGGCACCGTAGCCGACGGCCCCGGGCGGCACGGTACCGCTGCGCGCCAGGCCCACCGCGCAGTAGCCGTACACCGACAGCAGCACGGCCAGCACGATCAGCGCGAGCTCGACGCCACGGCGCCGGGGGAGGCGCACGGCGCGGGCACGTTCCCGAGGTGTCGCCACGGCGGTTCCGGCCTTGGTCATGTCCGGAACCTACCGAAATGACCGAGCCCGGCCGGACAGGCGCCCCGGAGTCACGGGGCACCGGCGGGGCGGAGGGCCGCGGTGCGGGGCGGGTCCGGCTCGGGTGCGGTGCCGGCCGGTGCCTGCGGCGGGGCGAGGGCAGCGGCCGGTCGCGGGGCCGCCCAGGGCCCCGCTACTCGCCTTCGGCTCCCGGCAGGGCCAGTACGGCGACCGCGCCGCCGTCCACCGCGTTGGTGAACGTCAGCCGTGCGCCCAGCACCTCCGCCTGTCCGACCGCGATGGTCAGCCCCAGCCCGTGCCCCTTCGCCCCGCCCTCGGTGCGGAACCGCTGCGGGCCGTGCGCCACCAGGTACCGGGGATAGCCGCCGCCGTGGTCCCGCACGGTCACCTCGGGCCCGTCCACGGTCAGCACCACCGGCGGGGCCCCGTGCTTGTGCGCGTTGGCCACCAGGTTGCCCAGCACCCGCTCCAGCCGCCGCCGGTCGGTCTCCACCCGGACGTCCCGCACCACCCGCACCTCGGTGTCCGTCCCCGAGGCCCGCACCACCCGGCCCACCAGTGCGCCCAGCTCCTCGGTGTCCGCCTCCAGCCGCTCCCGCCCGGTGTCCAGCCGGGAGATCTCCAGCAGGTCCTCGGTGAGCGTCCGCAGCGCCGCCACCCGGTCCCTGACCAGCTCGGTCGGCCGCCCCGGCGGCAGCAGCTCGGCCGCCGCGTGCAGTCCGGTCAACGGAGTCCGCAGCTCGTGCGCCACGTCCGCGGTGAACCGCTGCTCGCTCAGCAGCTTGCCCTGCAACGACGCGGCCATCGAGTCCAGCGCGGCCGCCACCACCGCCACCTCGTCCTGCGGGCGCGTCGGGTCCTTCGCCCGCGGATCGTTCACCCGCGCGTCCAGATCGCCCGCGCTGATCAGCCGGGCCACCCGCGCGGTGCCGTGCAGCCGCCGCGTCACCCGGGTCACCGCGAACGCGCCGACCAGCACCGTCGCCCCGATCGCCAGCGCCGACGACCACAGGATCGACCGGTCGAGCCCGGCGATCGTACGGGACTGCTGCGCGTAGTCGACCTCCACCGCCAGCGCCCGCCGCCCGTCGGCCGGGCCCGCCGCCCACATGATCGGCCGCCCCTGGTCCGAGGTCACCATCGTGCCCCGCGCCCCGGTCAGCGCCAGCGCCCGCAGCCGCGCCGGCAGCCCCCGGGAGTCCACCCCGGCACCCGGCGGCAGCGCGTCCCCGGCCTCGTACGCCTGCGTGGCGTCCTGCAGCCGGGACAGCGCCAGGTCCCGGGCCTGCCCGACGGTCTGGTCGGTCACCGACACATGCACCAGCACCCCGAGCAGTGCGGCCAGCGCACAGCACATCACCGTGATGAACGCGGCCGTCTTCACCGCGAGCGTCCCCGCCCACCGCGGCAGCGCGAGCCTCACCGGAGGCCCCCCGAGGGGGAGGCGCCGCCGGACGTGGCCCCGGGGGAGGCGCCGGCCGTGGCCGAGGAAGACGCGCCGGCCGTGTCCGATGCCGAGGGAGAGACGCCGGCCGTGGCCGACGGGGACGGCGCGTGGCTGTGCCGGCCCCGCCCGGTGCGCAGGAACTCGTCCCGCGAGAACACCATCGCCCGCCGCTCCGGGTCCCAGGTCCAGGTGGTGCGGTACTCGTACCCGGTGATCCCCGCCGCGGAGCGGACGATCACCGCCCGGCCGGCCAGCTCGACCCCGAGGATCGCGTCGTTGTCGGCGAGCACCTGCACCAGCCGGTGCTTGTCCACCGCGTACACCCGCACCGCCGTCTGGTTCGTCGGGTACAGCCGGAAGCCCAGCGTCATGTCGGCCCGGCCGTCCCCGGTCAGATCCCGGTAGTACGCCTTCAGCAGCGGGCAGCGCGCCCGGTTCCCGCCCGGCGCGCACTCCTTCATCCGGTCCACCGTCGCGTGGTACGTCCCCTTCGACCCGTAGTCGGACGGATGCGCGGCGAACTCGGCCCGCACCACGTCCACCGGGTCGACCTTCCTGATGTCGTCGTCCGGCACCGCGACGCCCTTGACGATCTCCGTGCTGCCCTCGTCGTACGCGTACGCCGGACTCGACGCCGGCCGCAGATCGGGCCACAGCCGCGCCGGGCTCACCGCGGTCGGGGTGGCCCCCGCGCCCTCAAGACCGCCCGCGTCCCCGCAGGCCACCGCCATCACCGACAGCAGGGCGACGGCGGCCGCGACGACGGCGGCGCGCACGGGACGACGGGCTGGCACGGTGCTCCTGGGACTGGCGGGATCACGGACCTCGTACACCTTATTCGTACGGAAGTCCTTTTTGCGCACTCGGGGCGGCGCTGGGGAGAGGCTACTCGGCCAGTTCCTCCAGCAGCCGGGCGGTGGTCAGTCCCGCCGTCAGGTACTCCACGAACAGCTCGTTGTGCAGTGCCCAGGGGGAGCGCCGGGCACGGATCAGCGCGATCGCCTCCTCGGCCGTCCGGCCCCGCCGCACCAGCGTGTGCGCGACCACGAGGCCCGACCGGTTGTACCCGTGGTAGCAGCGCACCAGCACCGAACGCCCCGCGTCCAGCGCCTCCTGCGCCGCCCGGGCCAGCCGCATCACCCCAGCCAGCTGGGTCCCGTCCAGCGGCCCGTCCGGGATCGGCCACACGTGGTGCTCGGTCCCGGCCCCCGGCCCGTGCCCCGGCAGCCGCAGCAGGCTCTGCACCACGTCGAACTGGTCGCGCACGACGGCGAACTCCAGCCCGCCCGAACGCCCCCGGAACTCGTGGCCGCCCATCCACAGGCCGGGTTCGATCTCGTTCCACGGGCTGTCCGGAGCCGGCACGCCTGGCTGCTCTCCGCGGGTCCGCAAGGGTGCCTCCCCAAGTCCCACCGACCGGACTGCCTCCAAGGTAGCCGGGTTCTTGCCGAGGGAGCACCCCGCCTGTTCCCATGGTCGAGGGGTGATGGCTCATGAGCCGACTGCGCGTGGTACCGACCTGGCGGCACGGCCGGGAGAGGCTGTACGTCTGCGGCCCGGACGGGGAGAACGTCGCCTGGTACGACCGGGAGACCAGCCGCGTGAACCTGATCGGCGAGGACCGCAGGGACGCCGTGCTCGAAGCCCTCAAACCCTTCCTGGCCGGCCCGGTGACCGTGGGCCCGCCCCCGGTGCCCACACCGGCGGAACTGGCCCGGCTGTCCCTCCACCCGGACGACGACCTCGCGCCCAACCGCCCCGGCGAGGCCCTGCTCGTCGGCCTCGAACGCGACCCCGGACCCGGCCACCGGCTCCGCCCCGACCCACGCCGGCGTGCCCTCACCGCCGAGCAGACGGCCGGCGAGGCCCTGGACCGCCTGGAGGGAGCCGGCTGGCACACCCTGCACTCCGTCCCGCTGCCCGGCGGCGACCGCCTCCACCACCTGCTCATCGGCCCCGGCGGCCTGTTCGCCGTACACGCCCTGTACGCCCGCAAGCAGCGGGTCAGGGTCGCCGACCCCCTGGTCACCGTGGGCCGCCGCGAGGCCCTGCCGCTGCTGCGCCGCCTGCGCGCCGACGCCGTCCGCGCCACCTACGCCCTGACCGCCGAGGTCCAGCCCGTGCTGGCCCTCGTCGGCCCGCCGGCCGACGTGCGGTTCACCCTGCCACCCCGGGGCGTACGTGTCCTCCAGGAAGCGGAACTGGCCGCTCTGGCCGGCCTGGGCGGAGTCCTGAAACCGGCGGACGTGGAGGCGCTGCACGCGATGGCACGGGACCGGAGGACGTGGGAGAAGGTGTGAGGGGCCGCCGGCCGCGGGCGCCGGTGCGGGCCGGGGCCGGTGTGACGGGCCGCGCGACCGCGGGCGCCGGTGCGGCCCGGCCGGCTCAGGGCAACGGCACCGACCGCCCCGCGTCCAGCAGCGGAGCCAGCAGATCCCCGTGATCCTGCACCCGGGGCGCGACGTCCCCGGCCAGGAACCGGAGCATCCCCGGCTCCCGGCACTCCTCGACCTCCGCCCACCGCACCGGCGCCGACACCAGCGGGGCCGGCCGGGCCCGCAGCGTGTACGGCGCCGCCGTCGTCTTGCGCGCCGCGTTCTGGCTCCAGTCGACGAACACCTTCCCCGGCCTGAGGCTCTTCGTCATCCGGTGCACCACGAGCCGGGGCATCGCCCGCTCGGCCTCCACCGCGAGCTGCTTCGCGTACTCGCTCGTCCGCTCGGACGACGCCCCGCGCACGGCCGCCAGCAGGTGCAGCCCCTTCGACCCGGCCGTCTTGGCGTACGCCTCGATCCCGTCCGCGGCCAGCCGCTCCCGCAGCCACAGGGCGACCTCGCAGCAGTCGACGATCGTCGCGGGCGCCCCCGGGTCCAGGTCGAACACCAGCCGGTCGGCCTCCTCCGGCGACTGCACCAGCCACTGGTGCGTGTGGAACTCGGTCACCAGGTTCGCCGCCCAGACCAGGCTCGCCAGATCCTGTACGACCACCATCCGGGCCGGGCCCTCGGAGCGGGGGACCTCGGCGGTCGTGACCCACTCGGGCGTACCCGGCGGCACGTTCTTGGCGAAGAACCGCTGCCCGTCCGGGCCGTCCGGGAAGCGCAGGAAGGACATCGCGCGGTCGCGCAGGTGCGGCAGCAGCACCGCGGCGGTGGTCGCGTAGTAGTGCACCAGCTCTCCCTTGGTGAAGCCCGTCTCCGGATACAGCACCTTCTCCAGGTTGCTGAGCGCGACCCGTCGCCCGTCCACCTCTGTGATAGGCGTCATAAGATGACAATCCCAGACATTCAGTCACGTAACACCGGAGACCGGAAGGAAGGCTGGTGCCCGTGCGATCCATCTGGAACGGTGCCATCTCCTTCGGTCTCGTCAGCATCCCGGTCAAACTGGTGAACGCCACCGAGAGCCACTCGATCTCGTTCCGCCAGATCCACGCCGAGGACAACGGCCGCATCCGCTACCGCAAGGTGTGCGAGCTGGACGACCGCGAGGTGAGCACGGAGGAGATCGGCAAGGGGTACGAGGACGCGGACGGCACCGTCATCCCGATCACCGACGAGGACCTGGCCCACCTCCCGATCCCGACCACCCGCACCATCGAGATCGTCGCCTTCGTACCGGCCGACCGGATCGACCCGCTCCAGATGGGCACGGCCTACTACCTGGCCGTCGGCTCGGCCCCCGCCGCCAAGCCGTACACGCTGCTGCGCGAGGCACTCAAACGCGGCAACAGGGTCGCCGTCGCCAAGTACGCGCTGCGCGGCCGGGAGCGCCTGGGCATGCTGCGCGTGGTGGGCGACGCGCTCACGATGCACGGTCTGCTGTGGCCGGACGAGGTGCGCGCCCCGGAGGGCGTGGCCCCGGACGAGAAGGTCACCGTACGCGCCAAGGAACTCGACCTCGCGGACGCCCTCATGGAGACCCTCGGCGACGTCGACCTGGACGACCTGCACGACGAGTACCGCGCGGCGCTCGAAGAGGTCATCGCGGCCAAGGCGGCCGGCGAGGCGCTGCCCGTGGCCCCCGAGCCCGACACCGGCGGCAAGGTGCTGGACCTGATGGCGGCCCTGGAGAACAGCGTGCGCGCGGCCCGAGAGTCCCGGGGCGACGGCAAGGCTCCGGAGAGGGCACCGGAGAAGAGGACCGCGGGGAAGAAGGCCCCGGCGAAGAAGACCACGGAGAAGAAGGCCGGGGAGAAGGGGGCAGCGGAGAAGAAGGTCACGGGGAAGAAGGCGGCGGAGCGGAAGCCCCCGGCGAGGAGGACGGCGCAGCGGTCTGCGCAGGGTTCCGCGCAGAAGACCGCCGCCCAGGAGGAGCGGAAGAGCGGACGCAAACCCCCGGCGAAGAAGGCGGCGCCCCGCAAGACCCCGGCCTGAAACCGCCATCCCTCCCCCCGAAGGGGAGGACTCGGGCACGATGAAGGCGTGACTTACGTGGTGACCGTGGCCATGGCCCACCCCCCGGGGGCCCCGGAACTCGACGCGCTCCAGCGCGAGGGCGTCATCTTCTTGCTGCGGAAGGGGTTCGACTCACTCGAAGCGATCGAGGGACCCGATGGCATGGAGATCGAACTGCTGGACGACCTCATCGCCGCCGGCCCCTCGGGAGCCCTGCTCAGGATCTTCGTGGACGCGCCGGCGCTGGAGTTCGCCGAGGACGCCGCCCGTGAGGTCGTCTCGGAACTCCTGGAGCGGACCGAAGCGCTCGCAGACTGGCGGATCACCCGGTGCGGAGTGGAACTGAACTCCGAACTCCTCCAGGAGAGCCTCGACGCGGCCGACGGCCCCGACGCGCCCCCGGCCGACCCGGCGGAACGCGCGCGGCGCCACGCCGCCGCCGACACCACGACCGGTCCCGACCGGCTCCACCCCGCCGAGGTCGAGGCCATGCGCGCCCGGCTCCGCGCCCTGGCGCCCACCCTGGCGGCCGTTCCCCTGGAAGCGTTCGGGCACGGCGACGACCCCGAGGAACGCACGGTCGGCCGGGAGGCCGCGGAGATCGCGGCCGGCGCCCTGGTGTTCGCCGTCGACCTGCTGGTGGACGAACTGTTCACCGACCTCGCCGCCCTGGAGGAGGACGGCCCCACGGTGGCGGAGAGCGACGCCGCCTTCATGCTCCTGGACGACCTGCCCCCACAGTCCGCCGACGAGTACACCGTCCTGTTCGCCCGCCGCCTCACGGTCACCGCCGTGACCCTGACCGGCCGCCTCGCCCAGCCCCGCCCGGTCCGCCCGTCCTGCGTGGCCGAGGAGATCCTGCTGCGCCTGCTGATCACCCAGGCCGAGGTGACGGCCGACCTCTACGACCTCCTCTCCGACGAGGTCGCCACGGCCCTGGAGACGTTCGCGGAGGGCATCGGCGCCGGCCCCGACGCCGATGCCACCGACTTGGCACCGCTCGGGGCCGAGGACTGGTTCACCCCCTTCGACGACGACGGGGACGCCGGATTCGTCCACCCGTACGCGGCACACGACGACGAGGAGTCCCTGCAGGGCCCTACGGCCCGCTGACCGGCGCCGCACGGTCCGGCGCCGCACGGTCCGGAGGCGCACGGTCCGGAGGCGTCCGCCAGAGACCCCCTGAGCCGCCCCCCGGTCGGGCGTACGTGGCCTGCGGGCGGGGGGAGACTTCCGTAGCCTGATGATGCTCGGGGCGACAGCGGAGGTCTGCCATGCCCCGGACCATCTGGTCAGGAGCCATCTCGTTCGGCCTGGTCACCGTGCCGATCCACGTGGTCGGCGCGACCGAGGACCACAGCATCCACTTCCACCAGTACCACCTGGAGGACATGGGGCGGGTCCGCTACCGCAAGGTGTGCGAGCTGGAGGACCGCGAGGTCGCGCAGGACGAGATCGGCAAGGGCTACGAGCTGACGAAGACACAGGTCATCCCCATCACGGACGAGGACCTGAGCAACCTGCCGCTGCCGACGGCGAAGGCGATCGAGATCGACGCGTTCGTCCCGCTGGCGTCGATCGACCCGATCAGGATCGCCGAGGGCTACTACCTCCAGCCGGCGGGCCAGGTCGCCGCCAAGCCGTACAAGCTGCTCGTCCAGGCACTCGGCCGCTCCAGCAAGGTGGCCGTCGCGAAGTACGCGTGGAGCGGCCGGGAACGGCTCGGTCTGCTGCGCGTCCGGGACGACGTCCTGGTGCTGCACGCGATGCGCTGGCCCGACGAGGTCCGCGACCCGGCCGAGCTGCTCCCGCCCCCGGTCGAGGTGACCGACGAGGAGATCGAGGGCGCGCTCGCCCTCATGGACACCATGACCACCGACTCCCTGGAAGGCCCCGAGTTCCAGGACCAGTACACCGAGGCACTCGCCCAGATCATCGAGGCGAAACGCGAGGAGAAGCCGCTGCCGGAGGCGCCCGAGCCGGAGCAGCCTGCCCAGGTGCTCGACCTCATGGCCGCGCTGAACGCATCCGTCCAGCAGGCGAGGGCGTCCCGAGGCGAGCAGCGCGAACCGGCCGAGGTGCACGAGCTGCCGAGCCCGAAACGGAAGACGACGGCGAAGAAGCAGCCGACGGCGAAGAGGACGACGACGGGGAAGACGACGACGCAGAAGAAGACGACGACGGCGGGGAAGCAGCCGACGCGCGCGAAGAAGACGACGCCCCGAAAGCCGAGGAGCGCCTGAAGCGCCTGAAGCGCACGGACCGCACAGTTTCCGGAAGGCGGCGGAAAACACCACGGCCGCCGTACCGAAACGGTACGGCGGCCGTGGGCTGGAAGGCTTGCGCCGGAAGGCGTCAGCCGTCAGCCGGCGGTGATCCGGTGATCCGGCGCTCAGCCCTTGACGTGATCGCTGCTGTTGTCGAGCACGGCCTCGTTGTCCCGCTGCGTCGGAATGACCGGAAGCGTGCGCACGGCCATGCCGGCCCGGTGCTCGTCGGCCCTGGCGCACAGCGCGCGGGAGGCGTCGTTGAAGCGGACGACGGACGGCGGGTCCGACGGACCCAGCAGGTGCAGCTTGAGCTCGGTGCGGTCCGCGGCGTAGGCGTCCTTCTCGGGGTGGCGCACGGACTCCAGCAGGGCCGGCACACCGGAGGCGTCCGGCGTGAGGACGGCACCGGCGCGGACGGTCGGGAAGGTCTCCCGGAAGTCGCGCTCGGGAAGACCGCTGGTGTTGGCGACGGCGTACGGCTTCTCGCTGGCCAGGTAGTCCGAGATCACGCTGGAGACGTCGCTGATCAGCAGGTCGGCCACGTTGAAGCAGGCGTAGACGGTGGGGCCGGCGCCGACGACGATCTGGTGCTCCCAGACGGGGAACGAGGCCCAGTAGGCGGCCTCCCAGGCGGCGGTCGCGGCGGCGACGGCGTCGGCACGGCCCGGCTCAGGGGCGGACTGGAGCAGCATCCGCTCCGCGTCGTCGGCGCCCGCCCGGTAGGAGGAGGAGGTCAGCCGGCCGAGCTCGGCGGTGCGGGCGGCCAGGTCGGCGGCGGCGGTGGGCGCGGGCCGCTCCTGGGCGTGCTGCGCGGCACGGGCGGTGTTGGCGGCGCGGATCATGTCCTGGATGCGGACGTTCGCGGCGCCGGCACGGGGGTCGACCGAGCCGGTCAGCGGGTGCGGCTTGTACAGCAGCCGGACCTTGGGGTCGGCGAGGAGGGCGCGGACGATGTTCTCGCCGGCCTCGACGACGGAGGTGTTGCCGGGGTTGCCGTCCCAGCCCTCCCAGGTGGGGGCGTACAGGACGGTGGTGTACTCGCCCGTGGGCGCACCGGCGTAGGGCTCGATGGCGTGGAGCTGGGGGCGCCCGATCTCGACGACGTCGCGGTTGTCGACGCCGACGTTGGCGAGGGCGTACCGCTCACGCGCCGCGGGACCGGCCACCCAGACCTCGTCGTAGGCCTTGGCGTACGGGTTGCAGCTGGACAGCTTGTCGCTCTCGCCGTGGTTGACGAAGGCGTGCTTGATGGTGGGGATGCGCAGGACCTGGGAGGTCTTGCCCGAGTTCGACGGGTGGATGAGCATCTTGAGCGTGGACTGCTCGAGCCGCATCAGGTCGGCGACCTTGGGGAGGCAGACGATCGGGATGTCGGTGGAGGCGATCCGCTTCACCATGAACCGCTCGCGCAGCACGATCAGCGGACGGCCGTCGAGACGGGCCAGCGGCTCCAGCCACATGTTGGCCTGGTAGGCGGAGCTGGTGCCGCCGGAGAAGTACATGCCGACCGTCGGCTGGTACTCGGCGAGCCAGGCCTCGAACCACTCCAGCGTCTCTTCGCTCGTCGCGGGCCGGCGGGAGGGCAGGAGCCGCACCAGCAGCATGCCGACGGCCACGGCCGCGAGGACGACGGACAGGGCGATGCCGGCGGCGGCGAGCCGGGCCGAGCCGGTCGCGGCGGCGGCGAGCAGGCCGGCCGCCGAGGGCAGACCGAACAGGAGCAGCCGCTGCCCGGCACGCTGCATGACCAGCGCCGGGGGAGCGGCGCTCAGCCGCAGAGCCGAGGCGTCGACGTTGCGGGTGAGCACGGGCAGGGTGCGGGTGCGGCGCACGACTATGGCCAGTGCCTGGCAGGCGAAGTGCAGGCCGTAGAAGACGAGCAGGCCGCAGACGAGGGCGAGGTACCGCGTCTCGTAGTCCTGCTCCTCGAGGCGGAGCAGGCCGGCGACCATGAGCAGGTCACGGACGACCTGGCGCACGGTCACGGTGGCGTGCAGTTTGCCGATGCTGCTGGCGAGGCTCCGCTGCCAGCGGTGCAGGGCTATGTCGGCCGCGAGCCCGAGGGCGAAGGACGCCATGAGCAGCGGGATGCTCGGGAGGAAGGCCCCGGCAGCCTGACCGGCGAACGACAGGGCGAGCAGCGTGGGCAGGAGGAGGCGTGCCGCGGCGGTGCGCAACCGTGCGGACAAGGGCGATGCTGACAACTTCGCGGGCTCCAGGCAACTCGACATCCCCGGGCACGGACTTGCTGACTGGCCCGATCAAGGCCGAGCCCGGAAGCCGATACGTATGGATGTTCTTTTCATGAAGTGAGTGGTGGGACTTTACCTGCGCGCCACCATCTTCGGCAGGGGGAGGGCAGGAGCGGGACGTCACATCGCCCTGTATCAGCCGCACCGATGACGACTGTACCGACCGGGACATGACACGTCGATGGGGCAGTGGCGTGGCTTGGAGTGATTGGGAATCGTATGAGCCGATTTACCCCTTCTGCTGGAACAGGATTGTGATGACGGCATCGGTCGAGCGGCTTTGGGGAGAGGTGAGGGGGGCGGCGGAGCCGGCGGGGAAGGTGAGGGGAGCGGTGGAGGCCGTAGGTGGGGCTCGGGGGCGGCGTCCGCTGGGCCAGGGGTGGTGGCTGTTGTCTGATAAGTCTCGCTCGATGCCTGCAACGGCAACGGCAACAGCAGGCAACCGGTGCGGATCCAGCAAAGGGGCGGGCGCGGAGCCTCGCCTCGGAGGGATCGAGCCCCTGGGCGCGCGGGAAACGGCGCCGAGGGTCGTCAAAGCCGGCGCGCCGAGCGCGTCGCCAGGCGCCGGAGGAGCGCTGACCGCCAGGTGAAACACCGGCTGGCGGATGACGACCGCGGACGGGGCGCGGGCCCAGTGGGTGCAGGCGCCGTACGGGCGCGCTGTATCGCCTAAACAGCCGTACGGCGGTCCTTCCGGGCCTGCCGGAAGTCGAGGTAGGACAGGGCGAGGACCAGAATCGGAATGATGGCCCACAGCAGGAGGACACGGAGCCGCCCCCCTGTCACGGTCGCGACCAGGACGACGGCGACGGTGCTGCCGACGAAGCCGAAGAACTGGCGGTAGGAGCGGAACCCTCCCACCGAGGCCGCCCTGAGGGCATCGGGATCGTCCTCCTCGGCCAACACGGCGCGCACAGGGTGACTGTCACCGTCGCGGCGGGCCTGCTGCCAGGTGAAGAACCAGCGGGCGAGCGTGTAGAGGACAATCGTGCCGAGGAAGATCCACCACTCGGCGGGACTGTCCGGGAGTGAGCGCGCCAGTGTCATGAACACCACGTGCCCGGGGCCTGAGTGAACAGACGATTCCGCATGCGACAGAAGCACCGCTGGCTGGCCGCTCCCGACCGGTGATCCTTATCGCCAGGCCCCGGGTCCGCCGGCGGGAGCACCATCACGAGTCACCGGGAGGCCCTGGGCCGATCCGGGCAGGCGCGCGGCAGGATCAAGATGGCGAAGCAGGCGGGCTACTCGCCGGCGAGCGGCAGGGACTTCATCCTGGCGACAGCCGCGGCCTGGCGCGCACCTGCCCAGAAAACGATCCTCTCGTCGCACGGGGGATGACGGGTGCCGACTCGTGACTAACCCATCGCACCGACCGACTAGAACGGCGGGTTGTGCGGAGGCCCCGGTACGGGACCGGAGGCTGCTTGGCCCCACTGCTGCTGCGGAGCGCCCCATGCAGAAGCAAGCCGTCGACGGTGGCGGCTGCGTCGGACAGCGGTGACGACGACGATGGTCACCACCGAGGCGAACGCGGCGAGGAAGCAGCCGATCGCCGCGGCGATACCGCCGATCGCGGCTCCCACACGGGGCTGGTCACCCAGAGCGAACTCGGCCGGCAGCTGTGAAGTGCAGGTGAGCGTGTAGTCGCCGCTGCTGCCGGGCTTCACCTCCAAGACGCGCTCCCAGGTGCGGGACCCGACGGTGATGCGGAAGCTGCTGCCCGGCGGGGTGATCGACCCGGACCGCATCCCGGGGATCCGGCAGTCGACCCGGGCCTTCCCGGACTGCGAGACGTAGATCGCCTTGGTCTTCCCCTCGACGAAGCTGAACGTCTGCGAGTCACCGCTGGAGAAGCTCCGGGCCGTGTCGACGGAGTGCACCGCGGTCCGCACTGTCGTCACGAGGAAAGCGGTACCGACGCCGGCCAGTACGAGACCCAGCAGTGCGGCCACCAGATACCAGACGCGCCGGGGCCGCAAATCCTTCGCCGGGACGTTCAACGGCGGAGGCGGCGGGCCCCCGTACGGTGCTCCCCACGGATACTGATTCGGTATCGCCACAGTGACGCATCGTACGACAATCGCTGCGGCGGGGCGTCTGCGGTGTGGGCCGCCGCCGGCCGGACGGTGACACCGGTGAGCTCTAGGCGGCGGCCACCGAAGCCGGCTTGTGACAACGGCTTCTTCGAGGCGGCACACAGCGGCAGGTGAGGCAGGTTGCCGTCACCTCTCGGCCCTGCTGAAGTGGCCAAAAGCCGCCAGGCGCCGCCCCGGTCGACACTTCACAAGTCGGGTCTTCCGGAGATTGTCGGTTCTCCTTCCGTTCCGGGGGCCGGTTCGAGGGCCCCAAACCTTGACGTCGAGAGCCTTCAGGTCGAGTGCCACGGACACTTCAGGTTCGCAGCCCCTAATCAGCGGCCGAGTCGTCGTGAGACACCGGGCGGCCAGGCTAGGGGAACCATCGAGGGCAACCGCATGAAAGCCTTACCCGGTGTCTCTGGGTCTCTGGACCTTACGACGGCCCGTCCAACCCACGAGCAAGGTAGGACCGCATGACGTCAATCGCCAAAGCCATTCTCACCCTGGAGCGGCAACGCTGAAGAGGCTCAATGAATCTCCTACGAGCGTGACCATGGAACTTCTCCTGGAGCGGCCAGGGCGGCCGTCCGACGAGGAGATCCGTAAGGCCTTACGCAACTGGGCCTTCGTGCTGCCAGGGCCCAGAGACCGGGAGGTTCCAGATAACGTCCTTCCGCCGGCCGTCGCGGCCTCGCCGCTGGCGAGTAGGCCGTACGACCTTCGGCACTCGGCGCTGTCGACATGGCTCAATGCCGGAGTCGATCCCACCGAGGTTGCCGAGCGCGCCGGCAACAGCGTTGAGGTCCTGCTGACGCGCTACGCGAAGTGCCTCGACGGACGGCAGGACGTCGCCAACCGGCGCATCGAGGACCTGCTGCGCGAGTACGAGTGAGACAAGGGCATCACGCTGAAGCCTCGGGCATGTCGCCTGGGTCCTCCCTCGTTTGCGCCCTACCTGGTGAACGGCCGCCGTACTCGATGGAACGTCCGTATCTCGCAACGGAGTTCCAGCGGTGTACAACCTTCACTCGAAGTGGTCCGTCTCCCGTTACGTCCCACACGTTCCGCACAGGAGGCACAGTGCCCCGCCGCACTCTCACGGCCGCGATCGCCGTCACCGCGCTCGCGACCCCCCTCGCGCTCTTCGCCGCCTCCGGCGCGGCGTCGGCCGCGCCCGTGCCGCCCCGCACGCCGATGACTGACTTCAACCACGACGGACACGCCGACCTCGCGGTCGCGGCGCCCTTCGGCACCGTCGGCGGTGTGGAGAAGGCCGGTTACATTTCGGTCGTGTACGGCACCGCCTCCGGGCCCGGAACGGCGCGCCACCAGATGATCAGCCGGGCCACGCCCGGCGTCCCCGGCGACCTCCAGGGCACCTTCGCCTTCGGTGTCCAGACGCTCCCCGGTGACCTCGACGGTGACTCGTATACCGACCTGCTCGTGACGAGCGGCGGCGACGAAGGCGAGCCGACCGTGCTCTGGGGTTCCAAGGACGGCCTTACCGGCCAGAACACCGTTCTGCCGTACCGGTACTCCGAGTTCGCCCTCGGTGACTTCAACGGCGACGGCAAGCGCGACCTCGTTGTGAACTCCGACCCGAGCGACGACCCGGACGTCTCCGGGATGACGATCCAGTACGGTCCGTTCACCCGCGACGGCAAGACGCGCACCCAGGACAGCATCACCACGGACGACGGCCCCTCGGGTCTGCGCTCCTTCATCACCGGTGACCTCACGGGTGACGGTGTCGACGACATCGTCACCACGCACGGCTTCGAGGAGATGCAGCACCAGGCCCGCTTCTGGAAGGGGTCGAGGACCGGCGTCGGCCACACCTCCAAGGCCCTCGGCACGGCGTACAGCGGCACCGTCGGCGATGTCGACGGCGACGGCTACGGCGACCTGATCACCCGCGACATCGGCTCCGTCACCGAGGTCATCGACTCCGCCCCGGGCAGCATCACCATCCAGTACGGCGGCTCCACCGGGCCGAGCAACACGCGCAAGAAGGTCATCACCCAGGCCACTGCGGGGGTGCCCGGGGCGAGCGAGGCGAACGACGCCTTCGGCGCGTCCCTCAGCGCCGGTGACGTGAACGGCGACGGCAAGGCGGAGGTCGCGGTCGGCGTTCCCGGCGAGAGCCTCGGCGCCGCCACCGGTACCGGCGCGGTGATTCTGCTCAAGGGCGCGCCCAAGGCCGCCGGCGGTATGACCGGCAAGGGCGCGATCGCCTACAGCCAGTCCACTGCGAACGTGCCCGGTGTCTCCGAGTCGGGCGACGATTTCGGCCGCCAGGTGAGCCTCTCCGACTTGAACAAGGACGGCAAGGCGGACCTGACCGCGACGGCCCCCGGCGAGGACGGTGCCTTCGCCGACTCGGGGGCCCTGTGGAACCTCTACGGCTCCGCGAGCGGCCTGACCACGACGGGCGCCGGCACGCTCAGCCCCGTGAAGCTCGGCGCTCCCGAGAAGGACGCCAAGTTCGGCCACACGCTCGGCGGCTGACCCCCTCCCTCTCTCTCGCCTTCTGTTTTCCCTGTCTTTCTCTCTTCTGGAGGATCAGTGCGAGGCTCTCTCGCGGCCGCCCTCGCGGTCACCACGCTCGTCACTCCCCTCGTGCTCGTCGACTTCAACCACGACGGGTACGCCGACCTCGTGTTCTCCGCGGTCGGCGGCTACGAGGAGTCGACGCCCGGCCGGGTGACGGTCGTCTACGGCTCCGCGTCGGGCCCCGACACCGCGCACGCCAAGACCTTCAGCCGCGCCACCCCTGGCGTGCCCGGCGACCCGCGGAGCGGCGGACGCTTCGGTCAGGAGACGGCCGCCGCCGACCTCGACGGCGACCGGTACACCGACCTGGTCGTCAACGGCTACGACGGCAAGGCCGTGGTCCTGTGGGGCTCCGCCGCCGGCCTGTCCGGCCAGGGCAGCACCGAGCTGCCCTGGAACGGCGGGCACGTCACCGCCGGCGACTTCAACGGCGACGGCAAGCGCGACCTGGTCACGGTGGACTTCCCGCGCAGCGACGACCCCGACAACGACGACCAGGGCATGCTCATCTCCTACGGCCCCTTCACGCGCGAGGGTAAGGCCGCGAGCACCCAGGCGGTCGCCACCAGCCAGACCTTCGGCCCCGGCGGCTTCGTCACGGGCGACATCACGGGCGACGGCGCCGACGACATCGTCTCCAACCACGGCTTCGAGGAGATGGCGTACAGCAGCAAGTTCTGGGCCGGCGGCAAGGACGGCGTGAACACCACCCCGAAGCCGCTCGCGGCCTCCGTCGGCGGGGCGATCGCGGACGTCGACAAGGACGGCTACGGCGACCTGATCGTCCGCGACATCGGCAACAACTTCGAGGACATGCCGTACCAGAAAGGCACGATCCTCATCAAGTACGGCACCGCGAACGGGCCTTCGACGACCCGCACCGCGAAGATCACGCAGGACTCGGCGGGCGTGCCCGGCGTCGGCGAGAAGGGCGACGAGTTCGGCTCCTCGATCAGCGCGGGCGACGTCAACGGCGACGGCTACGCCGACGTCGCGGTCGGCATCCCCGGCGAGGACATCGGGTCGGTCGCGGACGCGGGGAGCACGGTGCTGCTCAAGGGCTCCCGCACCGGTCTGACCGGCACGGGCGCGCAGGCCTTCCAGCAGTCCACGACCGGCGTGCCCGGCGTCTCCGAGAAGGAGGACAAGTTCGGCAGCCAGGTCCTGCTGTCGGACACCAACAAGGACGGCAAGGCCGACCTGACGGCGACCGCGCCTCTGGAGGACGGCACCTACGCCGACTCCGGCGCCGCCTGGCACCTGCGGGGCGCGGTCGGCGGCCTGACGGTCACCGGCATCAAGTCGTTCGGCCCCAAGGCACTCGGCGCGCCGGAGAAGGGCGTCGTGTTCGGCTCGTGGCTGGCGCGCTGACCCGTCCCTTCGGGACAGCCCCGGGCGGCGGTGGCGAGTCGCAAGGCACGAGGCCCCCACGCGCCACCGCCCTCCGGAAGCAGCGCGAGGAGGCGGCACGCCAGGCCCGCAGCAACAACCACGACTAGGTGTCGGCAGTCCTTGAGGGAGCCCGCTGGTAGCCCTGATGGCGTGAGGATGTGTATCAAGGCAGCGGCACCTGGCGCCGGTGCTGGCCTCGCCCTTTCATGGACCTCACCTGCGGCGATGCTCCAAGATCCCATCAACGCCTCGTCCACAGACCCCGGCATACGGCCGCTCCGGGCCTCATATGGTTGCACATACGCGAAGACCCCGGCCTCAGCGTTTCCGCTGGTGACGGGGTCTTTGGGCACCTCATGCTGGGTGCCCCCGGCAGGATTCGAACCTGCGCACACGGCTCCGGAGGGCCCTTGAGTCCTGGAGAAAAGCACCGGTCAGACCCTTATGAACCCACGACGGCCCGAGGTTCGTCCACGGATAGTCCACACTGACCGCGTACATCACTGTGCGTGAAGGTCCCCGGGCCCCTGCCACTGCGGAGCGTCGTGGCAAACCCGTAATCCGCGGCAACCTGCTCAAGCTCGCCGGTCCACGGCTGCCGGTGAGTACCTCGCAGAGGCCGTGACCCGCCCACGGGTCTTTCCCTGCCTGAGCGGGCACGCATGGGGCACTGCCCGAAACTGGGAGAGCAAGCGATGTTTCTGATCCGCATCTTCGTACGCTCCATCTCCCCTTGGTCTGGACTAGGCGAATCGACCGGAACAGCCCCTGGTGGTCAGACGTCGTCCGGAGCGGTTGCGGTGGAGTCAGATACGCAAGCGGGACCGTCATCACCTTAGCTGATCAAGGTGCGCTCCAGCTGGGGCCGCCGCTGTATCCGCGGATGACTTAAGTGACCGAGAATTGCCCGCCGCGGTCGCATCTGCAGAGTAAATGACTCCACCGCAGTCCAAAATCCCTAACTGCGGTACAGCGATAGGGGATACTCGGTCACCTCAGTTGACGCCCTGACGGTGTGTCCGCTAGCGTCATCGCACGTGACGGTGCGTCAAAGTGGCGCCCATGGGGTGGGGAGTTTGAGCATGCCTACGTCTTTGAAGCCGGTGACCACCGGCCTGCCCGTCGACCTTCGAGAGATCCGCAAGGGGGTCATGGCTAACGGCGTCATTGACTGTGAAAACCTCCTGGCGATCGTCAACGATCCCCAGGAGATCGAGGACGCCACCAAGCGCGCACAGAAGGCCGGACAGCCGATCAGCGAGTATGCCCGCACGCGCGCCGAGATCCAGCGGCTCCTGGGTACTGCGGGCAGCAAGAAGGCCAAAAACGTCGGCGAGTACGCCGATTACATTGCGGCCGGCCTGCGAGGGGACTATGACGACGCTTGGTCGCTGCCGCAGATCACCCTGTGGTCGCCGCGCCCGCTGATCATCTCTGAGGACGGCTCGTCGGCCCTGCCGATCAAGGACGGCCTCTACGCTCTCGACAGCGAGACCCAGGTCACCGCCTGGCACCGGATCAAGAAGCACCCGGGCGCGTACGGCCTGGAGGACTGCGACTTCGGCGCGATCCCGCTGTCGTTCGAGATCTTCCACGGCATCAGCGTCATGGCCGCCCGCCAGATCTTCCACGACCGTAACCTGAAGGGCGTTCCGGTCGACAAGTCCCTGGCCATGTCCATGGACGGCCGCGACTTCGGCACCACCGTCACGCGCAAGCTGATGGAGTCGCTGAAGGTGCCGGCCGGGGAGACCACGGTTCCGCTGTCCAGCCTGATCCTCACCGGTAAGCGCCAGGTGTCGGACAAGGCCCCGGAGTGGATGACGATGTCGGTCCTGCGGACCCTCATCGCCACGGCCATGCTCGGCAAGGCCGGTATCCACGCCGCGTCGACCGGCATCGAGTATGAGGACATCCCCTCCAACGAGAGTGGCGACCGACCGGACAAGGCGATCGTTCAGCGTGAAGTCATGGAGACGGTGGGCGCGTTTCTTCAGGAGAACGCCGCGCTCTTCCATGCCAAGACTGCCGTCACCGCGCCCGCCGTCGTGGCCGGCCTCGGCGCGACCATGAACCGCACCATGTCTTGGAGCGCCGACCCCATGCCCGAGGGCATCACCCTGGAGCGAATGCTGGAAGGTATCCAGTGGGAGCGTGAGGCGAAGTACTGGAGCGGCATCGCGGCCAAGGTGACCGACCGGGGGGCCGTCTCCTGGGCAGGCGGTGCCCGTGACTCCGGACACAAGGTCTACGACGCGCTGAACCACCCGGAGAGCGACACGGGTAAGCAGATCCGCGGACGGTTCTAGCTGTAGGTATCGGCTCCTGACCAGCAAGTTTGGGCAGGAGCCGATTTCTTGGGCCTGCAGCTCGTGGCCACGTTTCCTCTTGGACCCTCTCGCACTGACACCTTGATCACGCGTGTTTCTCGGTGTTCCCCGTGGCTTCCCGCACGACCTGGCACGGTTCTGGCACGTCGGCCCGGGGTGCCGAATGACTCCACACCCACCCCTCGTCTTCATGCGTCGGCCGTTGTCAGTGCGGTCCCGTAGCTTGAGGCCATGGTTGGTATAGGCGAGAACTTCCCTCACCTCGACGAGTCGTCGGCGGTGGGCCAGCCCGCTGCGGGCGTCCAGCCTTACTACGCGCAGCGCGCCGCATTGCTGGGGCAGAGGTACGGGAGCGTCACCTTCGAAGAAGTGCATGGCGGGGTGTTGGATCTGCTTCCGCCGACGTCGGCGAAGGTGCTGGACGTAGGTGCTGGCACTGGGCGGGACGCCGTGGCACTCGCACGGCGCGGTTACCAGGTGGTGGCGGCGGAGCCGGTCCGTGAGCTTCGGGAGGTCGCGCAGAGCCTCAGCCCGTGCGAGGCCGTCCGTTGGGTCGAGGACTCGCTGCCCGCACTGTCCCACCTGCAAGGGCCCTTTGACCTGGTGCTGCTGTCGGCTGTTTGGATGCACCTGGCGCCGGCCGAGCGTGAGCAGGCGATGGAGCGGCTGGCCACGCTGCTGACTCCGGCGGGGCTGCTGGTCGTCTCGCTTCGGCGCGGAGTCCCTCCGACAGACCGGGTGATGTTCGATGTGCCCGCGGAGGAGGTCGTGCGGGACGGGGAGCGGCAGGCGCTGCGGTTGGTGCGACTGGTAGAGGAGGGCGCGGACCGGCTCGGCCGCGCCGAGGTGTGGTGGCAGACGGTTGTCCTGCGCAAGGGGGGCGAGTGAGCGGGCGCGAGTTCTACGCCCAGGATTCCTCGGCGCGCGCGTCGTGGCGGTTGGCAGTGCTGATGGGAGCCAACTCGCGCACCTACAAGTTTGCTCTTGGGCAAGCCCTGCTGGAGTTCGGGCGGACCGGGCGTGAGGAGATCTCGCTTGCCGAGCTCGCCGCTGCCTACAGCCTGGGCCTAGTACAGCATTTGGCCCAGGACCCGCAGGCGCCGCAGACGGTGGAGCTGGGCGAGAAGGACTTCCTCACCGTCGCTGAGCAGGAGAGGGCCGCGACGCTGGAGGCCGCCCAGCCCACCGAGCGTCTGCTTGCAGCCGCAGTGCGTTCCATGCCGATGATGGTGATGCAAAAGTTCCACAATCTCCGCGGTGAAACTGCGGTGCCCCACATCTTCTACGAGCTGGCAGGGACGGGACGGCAGCGTGTCGTGCGCCTGACTCCTGCCCTGCTGCGACTGGCGCAGTCGGAGCAAGCACCAGGCCTGGCTGCGGAGTTGGGTGCGCGCTGGAGCATCGTGGAGAGCTCCTTCGCTGCCGGCGTCGGGCGCAGCCTCGTCGAGGATGGTGTCACGGTCGACTGGGACACCCTTAAGATCACCGACAAACGCCGGCGCCGCTCGGTGACCGGCATCGTTGACGCCACGGTCGGTTTTCAACACGGCCGCTGCCTGATCTGCGGCGATGTTCTCGCCCCGGGGGAAGCCATAGCCGTCGACCACGTCTTCCCGTTCTCCCTGATGCGTCGCTTCGACAGCGTCGGCTCCTGGCACGGTCCAGATCTGGACGCCCTGTGGAACCTTGCCCCCGCACATGCAATCTGCAACGCAGCCAAGAGCGACCGACTGCCCACCCCGGCCGAACTCGCCCGCCTCGCGGCCCGGAATGACGCAATCATGCAGTCCCCCCATCCCCTGCGCCGCACACTGCAACTCAGCCTGAAACACGCCCTGCCCGGTCAGAGGGCGCCCTTGTGGACCGAGTTCCTGGGAGCGGTTCAGGCAGCAGTCTGAGTCCTACCCCAGGAGTCCTGGGCCGTTTACGGACGGCGTGCATGGCTCAGAAGTGATCGCGACGGATGAGCACCGCTTTAGGAGTTCGATCTACGCCCGCTCCTGGTGCCGTCCCCGGCTGGTCCGACGGATGCAGGACAACGGGGGCGATCGTCGGATACGGGGTATGACCCCGACGAGGTCACTGACGTCCGGTCTCCAGAAGGGTGGCCAGGTCTCACCAGACATGGTCACGCCCAAGCTCTTTGAGCAGTGCGGATGCCCTGATGGACCATCATCCGCTAGCGTCTCGAGGCATATCACCATCTCAGTCATACTGGGGGATCCCGAAGATGCCGGTGCGCGATTTGGCGGAAGTACAACTTGACCGGCAGCAGTGCGCCTTGCTGGTCACCATCGGCACGCAGCAGGCAAAGGATCCGGCTGGCCGGTGGCCCTTGTGGGAGTGGGTGGAACACAGAGCTGCTTCCCTCGGGCTGGAGAATCCCCGTGCGCTGCTCAACTCACTCCCGCGGATCGGCACCCCGGCCGATTCCTTCGGACTCTCCTACGGGTTCACTACAGCGCTTCCGCGTTCCTTCGTGGATGACACACGGGTGGCGCTGACGGTTGCTGCGGCCTGGGCGCTAGACGAGGCGAGATCAGACCTTGGTGACCCCTTTTTGCAAGTGATGCACCACATGATCGCGCTGTGGCGGGACACGCCGCGTTCTCCAAACGAGGTCACCCGCATCGCGCTGACATCAGAGAACCTCCAGGCCGCGTTCCCGAATCTGCGTGCCCGCACCATCAGCTTGATCCCCGAGATCTTCGCCAACGAGCCCTTCCTGTCCGCTTCTCGCAGCAGACAGTCAGACGACAGTTGGGCGATGGAGATTCCGCGGCAGGTCATGCAGTACAAGGACGTCAAGACACTGCATGACTATGTGAGGGCCGTCAGCCATCACGTGAACGATGTCGTTGAGGCCGATAGATCGCTCTATGTCGGCGTTCCAACCCCCGTTCCATTTCCCTTCACGGCGTTCGAGTCTGAGTCCATGCCCGTCCCTGTCAACGGGGGCGAACGTGCACCGGCTCAGTTCGAAGCACCCACTACCACGGTCGCGTTCCCTGGCGAGGCCATCGAGAGCAGTGCTTACCTGGCCCGGCTGCTGCTGTGGCTGGACGCTCAAGCGCAGCAACATCCAGGAGAGTACTCGGACGTCACCCGGTTCGTTGAGGAGCTTGGACTGGAGGAAGAGGACCCGACTGTCCTCGCTCTCCAACTAGAACAGCGCGGCCTGGTGAACATTGCCCGCAACCTCGCAGGCATCCCCGATGTCTACCTCAGCGACGAAGGCCGCGTCACCGTGCATAAGCTGAAGAAGCTGCAGGGAGACCGCGCCGCCCGGTTGCGCTACACGATGGGGGCCTTTCTGCAGTGGTTGTTCGACACTGCCGGCGACCAGGCTCCCACCAATCCGGTCTCGTTCCTAACGACGCCCGGATCGTCCTTCGCGGGAGCCGATGTCTCCGCAGTAGACCTCGACCAGGCCCTCGCCTACCTGGCAGAGCGCAGTTTCATCGAACACATCGACACTGACCCGATCACCGTTGCTATTACCCGCGCAGGCGTCGGCTGGGCCCTGTCGGGAGAGCGTGTGCAAGGCCGCGCCAGCGCGGCCGGCGCGGACACGGTGGGCACCATCGCCCGGCCGACCAGTGGCTCCCTGACGCACCAGGCTCGTCAGCAGCAGGATAGGGGCGACGCCCCTCATCAGACGACCGGCATGGACCCCCAGCTTTCCGCTGCCACTCAGGACCGCTACGAGCAAGTGCGTAGCCAGGCGTCAGGTGACCCCAAAGCGTATCGGCGTGACAAGGACCCTCACCCCGAGAGCAATCAGGCGGACGTCTTCAAGGCGACACACAAGAACACCGACGTGACCGTGGCGCTGAAACAACTGCACGGAAGGTACCCGCGAGAGCAGAAGATCGCTCGGATGAAGCGGGAGATCGAGGCCGGGAAAGCCTTGAGCGGACATCCGCACGCTATGCCCATCCTGGATCACGGCAACGAACACACATGGTTCGTAATGCCCTGGGCCGACAGCACCGCCGCGGACCACAAGGAAGTTCTCAAGGACCCCGAGCAGCTGCGTGTTCTGGTGGACGCCCTGACCTCGGTACTGCACGCGGCGCACAAGCTCGGATGGATCCACCGGGACATCAAACCGCCGAACATCCTGTGCTTGAGCGGCCGATGGGTCCTCGCTGACTGGGGTGCCGTCCGACGACCCCCTGGACAGACCACCAAGATCGACCGGACTGCAATCGGTATCGGCACCGAAGGCTTCTCGGCACCCGAAGTACTTGCAGGCCAGGATCGCCCACAGGCATGCGGCGACGTATACAGCGTAGGCAGAGTGATTGCGTGGGCGCTGACTGGCGACATGCCCCAGCCCAACAAACAGCTGCTACCTGCCCCTGGCCCTTGGCGAAACATCGTCCGAGCGGCCACACAGGATACGCCCGCTCGTCGTCCTCAGAGCATCAGCGAGCTGGTGAATCTCATCGACCGGGAGCATCAGGCCATTCCGGTGGAGCCCCTCGAGCGAGCCACGACGCTGCTGGAGCGGGCCAACGGCGGCAACACCGGTGCCGCTGACGCGTTTCTCACGCTGCTTACCGACCACACTGGCGACTACGACCTCTACGTCGGATCGCTCACCGAGCTCACCGCTCGCCAAGCTGGACCGGCACTTGTCCGGAACCTTCCCCAAGCACAGAACATCCTCAGAGCCCTGACCGAACACGTGGACGGAGGTGACGCACGCTGGGTGCAGTTCCCAGAAGCCTCCCGGGTAACGATCTGGCTCTACGAGATCGCCGCTCACGCGGCCTCCGTACAGCAGTGGGATCTCCTTGAAGAAGCCATGCAGGCGATGTGCACCTGGGACGGCGCTTGGGACCAATGGAACGCACAGGGCAAGATCGGCCCCTGGCTCGCCTCCCTCAAGGGCGATGCTGCAGCCACCGTTGGGGCGGTCCTCCGTGACTACCCCAGCTCCGCCAGCCACTTCAGCCACCTCGCAGACGACCGTACAAGTGACCCCCACATTCGTCAGGCAGTACGCCAGCACTGAGCTTTCGCACTACTGAGGGCGCCCGTTCCGTCGAACCGGCCACCGACGAGGCGAGACCGGGCGGTGATCAGTGCATGCCGCATGACGGGTCTCAAGACCGCTGGCTGGCGCGCGCTCTGGCAGGGCCTGCCCTCAGGGACCGAGCACACCCAGCGCGCCGAGTACGAGGCACGCGGTACCGAAGAGGAAGAACCCACCCATGGCTATCGCGGCTGCCCCGAGCTTCATAGCGCCGGCACTCTTGCCCTCTTGCGGCACAAGCGTGCCCGACGCCTGCTGTTTGAAGTCGAGATACGCAGGGAGCCGTCCGGTTCGCCGTAGCGTCCGTCCGACGCTGATGAGTGCTATGCCAAAGATCAGCGTGAGCTAGCTCGTCTGGAGTAGGTAGGCCGGGTCATGCCCGTCCGAGACAGCGATGATCACGGAAGTCCCCCCAGGACGTGCCGGACGGCGCTGCTGGCCGGCGGAAAGAAGCGCCCCATCTTGCCTCACCGCCACCCCTAGATGGAAACCCGATCTCGCTGGGCGCTCTGACCTGCAGGTTCACCGGTGAAGGCTTGCGACTCACCTGTCACTGTCGGTCGCCGTTGGTCGCCGTTGGTCGGCGTCGAGCGGCCTCGCACGGCCCAGGGACGGCCCAGGAACGATCACCCGTCAGCCATCCGCCCCGCATCGGGCCGGCCCTCACCTGGCGCTTGTGGGCGTGCCCCCTTGACAGAGACTCCGAGGGCACGCACGCCCATCCCGCGCGACATCTCCGTGATCTCCGCCAGCGCCACAGCGTTCGGCACCGTTTATACGTAGGCGACCGATGACCTCTCCGGTGATCGCGGTGCCCACCGGCAGAGCCGCGACGGTCGCCGCCCAGCTCCGCCGCACTATGTCTCGGGCCGGCACTTCCGGGCACGTGAGCCACGCGTCCTCAGCCATCGCTAGATCATGACGTCCTGAGCGGGCTGGCGCTTAACTTCAACACGTTCGGCTGCGGTGCGGACGCCACGTCTTAAACACTGTCCTGCATGGACTGGCTCTCTCCCCTCTCGGGCCTCGTGGGCGCCATCGTCGGGGCGGCGGCTTCCTACCTCGGTACGCACCAGGCGCAAGCACGAGCGATCAAAGATGCGCGTCAGTCGAGGGTGGAAGCGAAGCAGGATGCCGCTGTCCTCCTACTTTCCAATGGTTTCGCCGAGCTACACAAGCACATCAGGTCCGTGCCTGAATCCTCGCAACCCCACTTGGGCACACAGGCATTACAAGAACTGGCAGCAGCACAAGCAGCATGGGATCGGCAGCTACGAGACCTGCTAGGTCCCGTACGCATCGCTGTGGAAGCTATGCGTGACAAGGAGTTGCGTCATCGCCTCCAAGAGGGCGTCAGCCTGCTTGAGCAGTGGGAGTACGAGCTTGAGTACGCCTACTTCCAAAGCCGGCGGGCGTGGGTCCTCGGCGGCATCGTCGACGACGCTGTGGCGTGTGTCGGAGCTTGGCAGCGAGAGGATGCGATGCCCGAGCCGAACAATGCCTATCGGCGGGCCAAGGAGTCAGTAGAGACGCACGAGGAGGAATGGCGGCTCACTTTGGAGGCGCAGGAAGAAGATCGGCGCGAACAGGCTCGTCGGGAGGGTAGGGCTGACCCGTAGGGTCCCGCAGGCGCGTACCGATCACTGGAAGCACTCCCGCGGTCAGCCTGATCCTATCGACACTCGTCTCCTGAGGCCCCTTGACGTGCTCGCATCTGAACAGCTCACACGGGGTGCTGGGCCCGGTCTTCGGGAGAGCAGTCCACACCTGTCCACGGTTTGGCTGTCGCTAGGACTGAAGATCCTCTAGCGTGCCGAGGGGCCCAGGCCCATCCATCGGAGCGACCATAGGAATCTGAGTGCCTGAGAAGCTGGACAATATCTTTGACCTAGTACATCCGATTTTGTCAGGAGCGTCGTCGGCGTCCCCATGGACGATGACGGACACGGGGCCGTCCTATGAGGCCGACACTGCCCTTCTTGAGAAGTTGCTTGCCATCCCCGTCGAGGAGGACGCTGACTCGCAAAGTGGTCGCCTCGCGAAGGCGCTAGATGCCTGGGTAGCTCACGAGCTCCGGAGGGCCGGATTCGACGCGGACGAGGTATGGCCACGGCGGGACGCCCCCAGGGTCTTGCCGCGTGAGGTGGGAATCTTCATCAGTAAGCTGCCGCAAAAATTGCGCGCGCAAGCGCAGCATTACTTGGTGAAAGATAAAGCTACAGCACCTTCGAACGCTAGCATTCTGGGGAAAGCGTATGTTAAGCAGGTCGATGTAGTAGTTGCCCAATGGGCGCGTGGTCCAGAGATCCTAATTTCAACGAAGACTATGGCGTCATCATTCGCAAAAAACCTCCCTAATCGCTTTGAGGAAGCTTACGGAGATGCAAAAAATCTCCGGGGGCGGCACCCGCTAGCAGCGATAGGATTTGTTTTCCTCCTTCACTCCTCGGTTGCGGCTAACGAGCCGGCATCCTATGAGCGTGCGCTAGATATGCTACGCAAACTGCGAGCTGAATATGACGTCTACGACTCCACAGCTGTCTTGATAGCAGATTGGACCCCGGGAGACGGATCGACTGTGAATGTTCGCCATGACTTGGTGCCGGAAGACCTGAGCATCCATCAATTCTTTCGTGTGTCTATAGATGCGGTACTGGCGCGGACGCCGATTGACATGCATGTGCAGGTGAGAGAGCGAAGGGAAATCCGCGAGTTGCCTGTGCATGACGAGGACGTAGCAGCGCATCACCCGGAGGAAACTACTTCGGAAGGCTCGTAAAAATTCCGTAGGCGCGTAGGGCGGCACTTGTCGCCGCCTCAACGTCTCGACTACGGAAAGCTGCGATCAGGTCGTGCCGATTCCTTGCACTCAGCGAATCTGGTTGTGGCACCCGAATCCTACGGAGGTATTGAGCTTGGAACCTCAGCGTTCCACCTCGCATGCGTACGGCATAGGATTCCACAAAAAGTTGAGCGACACGGGAAAGCAACAACCCTCCCAGCACTTCCAAATCCCAACTATCCGAAGTTACGTAATAGAGATTGTGGTGGGGGTAGTGGCCGCCCTGTTCCAAGGTGGGATGGATAGTGAGTCGCATGTCGGGCAGAAGCAGTTTGGGCTTGCCAACTAGGCTCGCATCAACCTTGTCGATCGTGCGATACCACTGATCTGTGCGCTTCTTCGCGACGTGCCGGCGGCTCAACAGGTCACGATTTTTCTGTAGATAATTGTTGAGCCGAGGGTAGCTATCCAGCGAAACCAAATCGCCATCAGCCGTCCACGGGTTCACGAGGTACGAGCCGGTCCAGTCAAAGACGCCAGACCGAGCATCCTTGACCATGGAGAGTGGGAGAAGGCGGTCTGATTCCACGAGATTCGCATCGGTGGTCAAGAAAACAGAATCTGCACCGGTGGCGACTCCGATGCCAACTTTGGTATCCGTTTCTTCAAGTACGGGGAATGTGTCGTTCAGATGTTCCAGGAGCGCCAGTCGGGCCGGGCTTCCTGTCGGCCAGGATTCGCCTCCAGAAAACCAATGAGGAAGGCAGGCGGCCGTAAATCCCACATCGCCCACTTCTGTCGGCTCCCTTTTCTGAAGCCATGAGAGCAGTCTTCTTGCTTGTTTCGGCCCGAGTTCTCTTGAGGTGTCTGCCACCATCGTGTCACTTTGAGGGCTATTGCGAATGATCGTGACTGCAGGATAAGCCGCTACTCGGTCCTCAAAGGCGTCAACGTCATGCATGATAACGACGCAATCTACGCTGAATCTGCTTGCGATTAGCTTCCTGAGTTCGCGGCCATACTGATTTCTCATCCAACGGTCAGCGCAGATGAAGCCGAGGACTCCACCTTCCTTGAGGGATTCAAGGCCGCGCTCGAAAAATCCGACGTAGATGTCCGAGCGGCCCGTCATGGTCCGATTCCGAGCGCGATAGCTCTGCATTCTGTCTGCGGGGACATCTTCCAGACGGATGTATGGCGGATTGCCGACCACAATGTCGGCTGGTGTGGTATCTGAAAGTAGGTAATCGCCTTGAGTGACCCACTTGTCTGTGAGGATCTCGACGCTACGTTGTCCCCAGCCGTCTGCTGTAAGTATTGAGCTGATCTTTTCGCGGCTTGAAGTCACGTTGCGAGCCAGGATGTCAAAGGCTCGGATGCCGTCGACGGGGAGTTCTTTGCCGAACTTCCTGCATGACTCGCTGAGGCGCTCAGCGATTCCCACAAGAAAGGCCCCACTACCACAGGCCGGATCCGTGATTACGACCTTGGAAAGGTCTCTGTCCGGTGTGTAGTCGACAAGGTCAAGAATAAGATCAACGACCCAGCGCTGCGTGTACACCTCACCGTGGTTAATGGACTCGGCTGGGATTGCGCTGGGGTGTGGGAGTTGCCTCATCTTGCTCGTCACGCGAGGGAGCCTAGCTTGTGGGGAGCGTCGCCTTGGGTCCGCTGGTTGGCAGCTCGGTCTGCGCCCGTTGGGGTTCGTGGCCGGCAAGCAACAGAGAACACGCGGGTGAGACGTGGCTCAGTGGGACTCTTATCGACACCCGCTTCCAGCCTGCGCTCACGCTTTGCAGTGAGACGCAGAGCGGGTTCGACGGCCGCCGCCGCGCCAGTGACCCGCGGCACATGACCAGATCGCACACATATCACCCCCCCGAACGCGTTGACCGCATGCGAGGAGTTCGCGCAGCGCGCGCGGCTGAGGTTCTTGTCTGCCCTCTGTAGCTGGGCGACGCCGATGGCCCTCGCTGTCCGCTGGACCAGGTTCTGCAGCACAGTAGCGGCCAGGCTCTTCCTATGACACGTGATGCTGTCGGTCTGACACGGCACGGGTTCCCCTCCCCCTCACTTCGTCAGCGCAAGCTAGCACTTAGCACTGACATTCGATCAACCGGTCAGGTCGCCATGCCAGAAGCCCCCTGAACAGACTTCCTGCGCCTGCCTATCATGCGGCACACATAGTGTGGCGAGCATCACACTCTCGTGATCAAGCTCTTGTCTTGTCACGCTCAAGCGCTGTGTGGCTCCCTAACGGCCGTTCTGGTGCTCGGAGGTCAAAAATGATCCCTAGAGCTCGAGAGTTTTCAAGCGGATCCTCGAGAATGTATTACCCGTGGTGTGCCAACGGGCGTGCGATGGCCAAGACAGCGCGTTAGGTGCCGAGTTGACGCGCTACGCTTTACGCGCTGGTTCCCCCTCCTCATGAACCTCCGGTTGGCAAGAGACCGACTGGAGCACCCGCTGAGGGTGCACTGGGAAGAAGGGAACGAGCGAATGCGGGACCGACGGTATAGAAGGCCACGGAAGCGCTGGCCTGGGCCGGATCGCTGGCAAGTCGCATTGTCCGCGCTAAGCCTCGCCGTAGCCGTCGTTGCTCTCGTGGAACAAGTGAGGCGGTGAGCCCGGCCGCCCTATAAACGGCCGGGCTCACTCGCTGCTCCGCGGGCACTGGTCCGGCTTGGTGGCACCCAAGCCGGACTGTGTCCCGGAGCGGTCCTACTGGATCGACACTGAGCTGCAAGTTGAGCTACAACCTGTGTCACGACCTAAGCTACATGGATCCAGCGCAGCGGTGGCTCTTGTGCGGGTCACCCCTCGAAGGTCTGTGGAGTCTCAGTGGGCGACTAAGACCTGTCTTCTTGCTTTGGGTCTTGTCGGGGATCTTGATAAGTCGGGTCTTGCTGCTCAGGGGCGGTGGGCGCGTGCACCTGGTGGTCGTCGCTGGTCGTCATTGGCCACTGTTCAAGCGACCCCGGACGGCCCAACCTTGGCGCGCTCGACTGGCGGCCGGCACCTTCGACGCGACCCGTCTGAATCTCAGCCGACGACAGTCAGCAACGATGCTGAGGACACCAACCAACAATGCACGTGTACGCCTCGCTGCACCCCCACCGGCCTGAGCCGACACCTCGCTGGCCTTCGCCTTTAGGACCCTGGCGGAACAGTTTCACAAGTGTGTAACAGCGAACGGGACTTTCAGCTTCTGTCATGAGTCGCAGAGCAGAATTCTGAACGGAGCGGCTTACACCAAACGGCATGTCCATGCACGAGCTACTCGACCAGGGCCAGGCCAGGCTTCTGTCCGAGACTCGCGGATATGACTATGGGTCCCTGGCCTCTCTGTTTCCCGCCGCCACTGCCAGGGCGGGAAGCCCTGACTGCCCTGAACTGGAGACCGCCATCTCCGGTCCGATCGAAAGGACTATGTGCGATGGCCAGCACCATCGACCCGTGACCCGTGGGTTGCTGATCACGTTGAGTGGATCAGCGTTGATAGCAGCCGCCCCCTGGTGGATCACTGCCATCCTGCTCGGCCTTCCGCTGATCGTGCTAGCTGCGATCTTCCTGCCGGCCGTGTGGTCGCGCAGGGCCGCTCGAAGGCGAGCCGCCCGCCTCCTTTCCGAACGCATCCTCAGTACGTTCGGGCGGAGGCACCGATGATCCCCACTCGATCGGGCCGTGCGCCGCCGTGCTAGTTCGAGCCCTGCTGCTGTGATTGAGCAGCGGGGCTCTCTGCGTCAAACGAACGCCAACCTGTACCGGCCGCTGAGCCACTAGTTCCCGAGGCGGTCAGTGCTGTGCTGCCCCACCATGACTGAGGACCACTCACGTGCGACCACTGCTTTAGGGGTTCGATCCCTCAGCCGTACGGACGGCCCTGGCTCGTACTCACCGGGCGGTCCGTAGTCCGGTTTCAATTGCCGGGGGCCGCCGTAGTCCGATGACATTGATGTCAGTCGGTGATGTCAGACCGTGGGGTGTTCGTTCGGCAGGGGGGACGTACGAACTGGGCGCATCGCTCGTCGCAAGCACCCAGAGCGCGGCCCGGGGGACGATATGCGCCAGGTTCGACCGAGAGAGGGCCGCCTAGCAAGGCTCCCGATAGAAGTCCCTGTTTGACGCCTTACTTTCCACGTCTGCAAGGAACTCACACCATCTTCGCTCCCAAATGTCTACCAAATTCCTGAGTTCACCAACTGAATAGTTTCGGCCAACTTCTTCGGGTGTGCGCTGGCCGTGAGCAATGCTGTTCCGTTCCGATACGACCGTGTTGATACGCCCCCATGCTTCCCGGAGAATGGGACCGGGGGGGTTTAATCCATAGACTTCGCATAGTGTGACTACCTGGGCGGTCTTCATGTGACTGCCATCATTTGGGAAAATGTTCGAGTTTATGGAACAGGTCTTGTCTAGGAGCGCATCGACCACCCCTCTACCCGGACCCTTCCAAATCTGGGACGCAGAGATATCGGTAAGCGCCTGCAGCTTCGCGTGAATGGCGAATACTTGGAAGTTTGGCTTGAGTCGCCTGTTCCCGAGTCTCAATTGAACGGCGGACTCCAGGAGGCTACGAGATATCCCTTTCAGGAGATTTTCGTACGCAGCGTACAGGAGTACGATGCTGAGGCCTCTAGTTTCTCGCGAGATGTCGATAGGGGATGCTGCCCCTGGCGCCCCTAGAGATGAGTCCGTAGCGTCGAGAAGTTTACGTACGACTGCGATGCGCTGTCGAAATTCTTTCTCCAGCGGGCTACGGTCAAAGATCGGGCGCCTAGCCAAGGAACCTGTCCCTGGCGAATTCGATGCGACCACGTACGCGCGGCCTGCTGTTAGTGGCACCAGTTACAAGGGATCGAAGTTCGTCCGAGAATACCCAATCCATGTTGGGAACCTTGATCTTCCGATTCTCGCGAAGGGCCAGAGCAGCGCCAACGGATACGGCTTCGAAGAGGTTGACAGGCGTTTGCCCCTTCCTGCTCTTTAGGCCGTCGGGGAAGCATGAGGCCAAGTATGAGAAGGTGCTGTGGAATACGGCTTCCCTCGATGAAATCTTTGGCGCTTTGTGGGCCTCCGCAATGAAGTTGTCAAGGAAGTCTTTGACCGAGTGGTCAAACTTCTGGTAGCGGTCAAGGAAGGCGAAAAATCGAAGAACGTAGTCTTCGCGCGTCCCATCCTTCTGGCGGGCGGCAGGAAGTTTGACAACGGTGTTGAAGTCAGGATCTTCGGCAAGCCTTCCAAGGAGATCGACAAATTCTCCGCGATATACGCACTCACGGATCTCCTGATTGGTTAGCTCGATCCCGCCGGTATTCAAACGCTCGAACAAATCGTAGCGCACCTGCAGTTCACTTTTATCATTGAGAATGATGATTTTGAGCGGCCGGTCTTCGAAGGCGGTACGGATATCCTCGGGCAATCCATCAAAGGCGTAACCTTCGAAAGTGGTCAGCTTCTCAAGTTCGGTGAGGCGAAGAGGGTCACCATCCAAATTTGCGGCGCTTCTCGTTTTCTCGTCCCCGGCGAAATTCGCTAGAGTTAGCAGTCTTTGAAGGCCATCGACTACCTCCCAACGGGTCTGTTCCCCGCTGGCACTGTTAGTGGCCATGAATAGCGGAGGGACAGGGATCCCTAGCATTACTGACTCAATTAGGCGCGACTGGCGTGACTTGTCCCATCGAAATTGTCGCTGGTAGACAGGAGCGATGTCGATCCGCTTCCTGCTCACTCGGCGCAGAAGCTCATCCACAGTGACGTCGTAAGTGTCGAAATCGACTTTGCGCCGCTGAGCTGCAAGCTGCGTCCGCTGTTCGGTAGGTGCGACGGGGGTAGACACGTTGTCCTTGTCTCTTAGGTGGTCAGGTACATCCTCGGCGGAGTATGTCCAACATACTCATATGAGCAGCCCTGTGGGGGGAGTTCCGGGAACGAGCGGGCGGTGCAGCGGCTTTGGGGTGGCGCTGCTTTGGCGCGAGTGATCATGGCCCCGTAAGCTTCCGGCGCGTCGGGCAGTCTGTGGAGCTGCCCGCTAAAGCACGACGTTGGGGCCATGATCTTCGAGGCTCGCGCCAAAGTGGCTCCGTAAAGCCGCGGAGCCGACCGCCCCAGCCACGACGTACCCCCTCTCTGGCATCAGGGGGTCGATTGCTAAGTGCGCGGCATGGGCGCCGGCCGGGCTGGAGCGGGGCGGAGACAGGAGCGCAGGCCCGGCCGGGGGCCGGGCCGCGCGCGGTGAGCGGAGCGAGCCGCCTTGAACCAGTAGAGAAAGTTTGAATCATGCTCGTGACCGCTGCTGATCGCTGCGGCTCGCGCACTCGCTCCGGCGTCTACTGCTCCGTGGTGTACAACCCTGAGTATGGGGAGTGAGCGACAGGAGCGGATGAAGGCGCTTGGGATGCGTCTTCGGGGGCTGCGTGCTGAAGCTGGCCTGACCGGAGCCTTGTTGGCGCAACGGGCCGGCGTAGGGCAGCCAACCGTGTCCAAGGTGGAGAACGGGCGCATGGTGCCGAGCTTCGATGTCCTTGACCGGCTCTCTCGTGCTCTCGGCCTAGATGACTCGTCGGCTGGTGAGGTGCGTGACCTCCTGGTCGCCATCGAGGCCGCCGCTGACGCCGGGCTGGTACCCGATGACGGCGGAGTCGCCGGCGCGGTGCTCGATGACGCTGTCCGGTCGGCTCGGCTGGTGCGGTCGTTCCAGTGCGTGGTACTGCCGGCCATGCTCCAGAGTGCGGAGTACGCCCGCCACGTCTTCCAAAGCGCGCCGAACTCGACGCCTGAGACGGTCGGCCGGGCTGTCGCTGCCCGTGTTGAGCGGCAGAGTGTGTTGTACGAGCCGGGGCGCGAGTCGGTGTTCGTGCTGACGGAAGCGGTGTTGCGCACCTGGCCCGGCACCCCGACGCTGATGCTCGCTCAGCTCGACCGGCTGCTGGCCGTCGAAAGTCTCAGTTCGGTCCGTCTCGGGGTGATCCCGTGGCGTAGGGCGGTGCCGGTGCTGCCGCGGCTCGGCTTCACGTTGTGCGATCGACAGGCGGTCGTCATTGAGGCGTTCACTGGCGAACAGATGCTGACCGACGTCGCTGACGTGGCCGCGTACGAGGAGACGTTCGATCAGTTCGAGCGGGCTGCCGTCTTCGGTGACGACGTACGTGGGCTGCTGTTGCGGGTGATGAGGGAGTTCCGCGACTTGGGAGACACAGTCACCCAGTAGAGGAATAATTCCTCTAGATGCCTGGCCTGCTGGCCCAGCTTGGGAATACGCTGCCGTTGCGCTGTCTAGCCCCCTAGACGAAGAGAGGTGGTTTCCCATGCTCACTAAGTGGTGCCGCGCCTTCCCCGGCCTCGCCGAGGAAGTGGCTCACGCCCGGCACTTCGTCGCATCACTCACCGCACAACATGGCCCGGTCGACGAGGCCGTCCTGGTCGTGAGCGAGCTGGCGACCAACGCCGTACGGCACTCGCTGAGCGGCGCGGCCGACGGCTGGTTCCTCGTGATCGTGGGCTTCGGCGAAGACCTCGTGCGCATCGAGGTGGTCGACCAGGGCGGCGACCGCGAACCGCGCCTGTGCGACGCCACCAGCCAGGAAGAGGGCGGCCGCGGACTGTTACTGATCGCGGGCTGTGCCAAGGACTGGGGAGTGAAGAACTGGCCCGACGGGCGCTCCGTGTGGGCCGAGCTGGCCCGGGAGGGGGTGTGATCACGCTCAATTCGTCGGCGGTCGGCGGCCGCTTCACGGGCGGTGACAGGTGAGTCCTCGGGGCGTGCCGCGGCGGCGGTCCCGGTTCTACGTGGTCGGCGTCCGTACAGGACGGCGGCTCCCGCCGATTCCGTCTAGGGCCCTAGACTCCTGGGTACTGCTGGGAGGTGTGGTCATGTCGGACGAGTTGCAGCGGATCACGGCGATCGATGATCCGTATCTGCTCCTGCGTGAGGTCACGAAGAGGCTGGCCGACGCGCAGCAGGAGGTGACCGAGCTCGCCCGGCTCCGCCGCCGTGTGGTCCAGGACCTCCACGCACAAGGGCTGTCGTATGCGCAGATCGCCGAGAAGGCCGGCCTGAGCCGTGGGCGGATTCATCAGATCCGGCACACCGGCCCGGCACCCGAGGGGGCCTTCCTTGGTGCGGGTGCCGTCACCGTTGCGACTCCGCTGCGGTGGGACAGCGAGAAGAAGCGTCCGGTCGTCGCCATGGCCGACATGAACTCCGGGAAGCGGCTGGAGGAGTTGGCAAAGTCCTACGGGCTTGCCGTCAGCTCCGGTCACGTGCTCGTGAGCGGTGAGATCGACCTGAACCGTGACGGCCTGATCGTCGTCTGCGGGCCGGGGATGTCCGAGGCGATGAAGGATCTTTACGCCCAGGACCCGGTACTCAGCTGGGAACACCCGGAAGGTGAACCGTGGGCGCTGGTGGACCGGCGCACCAGCACGGCTTATCACGCGGGGGCGGACATCGAGCCGCGCCGCCCGCACGACGTCGGATACCTCGGCAGGCTGCCCCGACCGGACGGCAACGGTTCGGTGCTCGCCATTGCCGGAATCCATACGGCAGGCTCCCTCGGTGTGGTCCACCTGCTCACCTCCGACCTCAACACGCTCTGGGGGCAGGTGGGCGAGCGCCACTTCTCCACGCTGGTGAGCGTCGAATACGACCCCGAGACCGATGAGCCGCAATCCGTGGAGCTGCTCTGTCCCCTCTACCTGCACGACGAGGAGGCGACGGCGTGAACGTCGCCTTCGCCTCACAGTCGGCCGATCCGGGACGGGAAAACGAGGACTTCGCCGCCGCTTCATTCGGCGCGGCCGTCCTCCTCGACGGCGCCGGCGTGGCCGGTGCGGAGACCGGGTGCCTACACGGCATCGCCTGGTTCTCCTCCACGCTGGGCGGCCTGCTGCTGGCTGACATCGCGGCGCATCCCTCCCGGCCGCTCGCCGACTGTCTCGCCGACTCGATCCGGGCTGTCCGTTCCCTGCATGAGGACACGTGCGATCTGGCCAATCGAGCCAGTCCGACCAGTACGGTCGTCGCTGTCCGGGCCGATGCGGCAACTCTGGAATACCTCGTTCTCGGCGACTCGACCCTCCTCCTCGCCGAGACGGACGGGAGTACGGCCGCCATCACCGACCAGCGTTTGGACGAGGTGGGCAAGCGCCTGCGTGGACCGGTCGACGCCCTGCCCACGGGGTCGCCCGCACACTCCGCTGCACTAGCGGAGTACCGGGACGCCCTGACCGGCCTGCGCAACCGGCCAGGTGGCTTCTGGATCGCCGGCCCCGATCCGCAGGCAGCCGAGCACGCCCTTACGGGGACGGTGCCGCTTGATTCACTGGCTTCCGTGACGCTGCTGAGCGATGGCGCGACACGCCTCGTCGACAGCTTCGAACTCGCCGACTGGAAAGCCGCGCTGGGCCTCCTTAACTCGTCGGGCCCGGATGGGCTGATCGGTCGCGTACGTGCCGCTGAGGCCGGCGACCCCGACGGTCGGCGCTGGCCGCGTGGCAAGGCGCGCGACGACGCAACCGTCCTCCACTGGGTCCTGCCGTAGCGCGTTCCCGCCGGCTCTGAGACACGCTCGTATACCCCCCTAGACAGTTGACGGGTCGTCGGCTACCTTTACCGTCAACCCCCCTAGACAGTTAGGGCGGGCTCCCTCCTTGGCTGTCTAGGGGGGTATTCAGACCGGATGGCGCCGAGCAACAAGGGCGCCAACAGCCCAGTGAGGTACAGGCAATGCGTGTAATCCCCGTGGAGACTTCCGCCGCGACGCTCCTCGTCACCAAGCTGCCCGAGGTCAAGGTGAGGGACCGGCAGACCGGTGAGATCGCCGTGGACCCGGTGACCAACCAGCGGCTGATGACGCTGGAGCTGGTCTTCATTGCGGCCGGTGGCTCCGACATGATCAAGGTCACCGTTCCTGAGCAGGGCATCGGCGACGGCCTGGTGATGGGCGCCCCGGTCATCCTGTCCGGTCTGGTGGCTCGGCCCTGGGAGAGTGAGTTCGGCGGCCGCACCCGTCACGGCATCGCCTACCGGGCGGACGCCGTCATGGTGAACGCCCCGGCCGCGATGCAGGGCTGACGGCCATGGCTGACACCGTCCGGGTGCTGTTACCGGTTCTGCTGGTCCTGTTCGCGCTGCTGGTGCTGCGCCGGCGGATGCCCGTCTTGTTCTGGTGGCTCGTCGGGTATCCGGTCGTCGTTGTGCGGGTGCTCATCTCGTACCGGGCGACGATGGACGCCTGCGGCCTGACGGTACCGGCGTCGGCCGTCCGCCGGGCCACGGCCCGAATGATGGGGCGGCAGGCGGCCCCCGTACCGCCTCGCCACTCGTTCCCACTGCCGACCGGATCCGGGCTCGTGATGCGGCTACGCATGGCGACCGGGCAGGCGCCCGAGGACTTCACCGCCTCGGCCGACCGGCTTCGGCACGCCTGGGGCGCCCACGCCGTGTACGTGCACCCCACAAAACCGGGGTGGCTCGAACTGCGGCTGGTCGGCTGGGACGTACTCGCCGACGTACGGCCCTCCCGCCGTCGGCTGGCGGCCGGTCCACTCTGCCTTCCGCTCGCGCTGCGAGAAGACGGCCGATGGCATTCAAGGGACTTCCGTACCGTGCCGCACGAACTGATCCTCGGCGCCACCCAGTCCGGCAAATCCATCTACTTGCGCAACTTGCTGTGCGGCCTGGCCCGCCAGTCGGTCGTCCTCGTCGGCATCGACTGCAAATGGGGCGTCGAACTCGCGCCCTTCGCGCCCCGCTTGTCCGCGCTCGCTGACAACCCCGACCGGGCGAACGAACTCCTCGACGCCCTGCTGGCGGAGATGGAGGCACGCTTCCGCCTCATCGGCCTTAGCGGCGGGGCCGCCCCGGACGCCGTGCTCACCTCGGATGTGTGGGGGCTGCCGGACGACGTACGGCCGGTGCCGGTCGTGGTCGTCGTGGACGAGGTGGCGGAACTCTTCCTCGCCGCGGGAAAGGACGACGAGAAGCGACGGGACGCGATGGTCACCAAGCTCATCCGCCTCGCCCAGCTCGGCCGCGCCGCTGGCATCTACCTGGAGGTGTGTGGACAGCGCTTCGGCTCCGAACTCGGCAAGGGCGCCACCATGCTTCGCGCCCAGTTGACCGGACGGGTCTGCCACCGGGTCAACGACGAGGCGTCGGCGAACATGGCGCTGGCCGACATCGCCCCTGAAGCGGCCCTGGCCGCTACCTCCATCCCGGCCGAACGACCCGGCGTCGCGATCGTCGGGGACTCCTCTGGCGGCTGGTCCCGCGTCCGCTCGCCTCACCTGACCCTCGACGAGGCGGCGGCCGTGTGCCGCGACACCTCCGGCCTGGTACCGGAACTCGCCCGGCTCGACTCCTTCCGGCCCGCCATCGCCGTGGAGTCCGCCAGCCCGGCCTCACCTGCCGCTGCCGCGCCTACAGCTCGCCCGGTGACCGGGTAGCCGCGTTCTTTCCCTCGGTCGGCGTGACCGCCTCACGCCACGTCCTTACCCCCTCCATGCCCGAAACCGGAAGGAGCGCCGTGCCCATGCGTGCCCACCTGGTCCGCGTAGACGCCGTGCTCGTGCAGGCGGTCATCGCCGGGGCCCTGTCCTTCTCCCACCTCCACGACCTCGCCGAAGCGTCCGGACAGGGCGGGTGGAAGGCATGGGCCTACCCGGTCAGCGTCGACCTGCTGCTGGTAGCCGCCTGGCGCCGGATGCGCGACCAGCAACGCGCCGGACGACCGGCCGGGGGCCCGCGGCTGTGGTTCCTGGTCGCCCTGGCCGCGTCCCTCGGCGCCAACGTCGCCACCGCCGGGCTCCTCGACCTGGGCCACGTTCCCGCCTCGCTCCGCGTGGTCGTCGCCGGCTGGCCCGCCGTCGCCTTCTTCGGCGGAACGCTCCTGGCCCACGCCCCGCACGGTCCTGAAGCGCCAGCCGCACCGGGCGACGGTACGGACATGGCTGAGGAGTCGCGCCCGGCCCCGGCCACTGCCGACGCGCTCGACCGGGACGCGCTTCCGGCACCGTCCAACGACGCCGAACTCGCTGCTACGGCCGCTACCGCCGAACCGGTCGCTGCCCCTTCCCCGGTTCCCGTTGCCGCCGTCTCACTCCCGCCCGCCCTCATCGATCGCGCTCGTGCCCTGGCTGACGAACATCGCTCGGCCACCGGTCGTCCTGCCGACCCCGATGCCGTACGCGCCCGGCTCGGCCTGCCCCCGTCCATGACCGCATCCGTCGCCGCCCACCTCTGAGAGGAGCACCACCATGCACCGGCGCTTCCGCAACGTCCGGCGTATCGGCCCGGTGAACGTCGCCTCCTTCCTCGATCGCGGGAAGAACCGCCACCTGGCCGCCTGCACGGCGCCCCGCTGCGACTTCTCCGCCGAGTACGACAGCCGTGCCGCCGCCGAACTCGCCGCCCGCACCCACCGCTGCTCGGCCTGAGAGGAAACCACCGCATGGATGTCCCGCTCTGGCTCGCCCTGCTCTGCATCGGGGTCCTGGGCGTCAAGCTCATCCGCCCGCCTTGGTGGCTCATCGCCGTGCTGCTCCTCGGCGGCTACCTCCTCGCCGACAGCCTGCTGGCCCCGGTCATCGACTCCCTCATCAAGTAACGCGAAAGGAGATCCGCCCATGTTCCGCCCCAACGTCCCGACCATGCCCCAGCCCACCGGCCTGGTCACCCCGCCCGCCGTCGTCGAGCCGACCACCATCGCCCCGGCCGCCCCGACTCCGCCGGCCGCAGTTACCCCGGCATTGACCCGGCCCACCGTTCAGCTCACCCCTGGCGCCATGCTCGCCCTCGTCGGCGGCGGTACCGCCGTGGTCCTGGTCGTCGGCGCCGTCCTGGTCTCCATGCTCCTCGCCGTCGCCATCACGGCCACCTCCGTGGCCGTCTGCGCCGTCGTAACGCGCTCCCTTCTCACCAGGCGCTGACCGCATCCGCTCCTACCTGTCCGGCTTGCTCACGGTGTCTAGCCCCCTGGACAAGCCGGAGGGCTCTCAGCCCCGCTCTCCATGGAGGAACCCGCACATGCGTCCCGCGGCTCCGACCGGAGCCATCCGCCACCTGGTCACCCTCGCCCAGCACGGCGACCTCAGCACCTACGCACGACAGATCCAGCGCCTGGGCGGCTGTGAGCGGCCGGTACGGATGGAGGGCCACCGGCTCGACGTCCATGCCGCGACCGGCGAGATTGTCCGGGAGATCGTGGACCGCGACCTCCCCGCCGGACAGCTCCTCATCCGCTGCAACAATCGCCGGGCCACCCGGTGCGCCGCCTGTGCCGAGGTGTACCGCAAGGACACCTTCCACCTCGTCACGGCTGGCCTGAGCGGCGGCAAGGGCATCGGCCCGGCCGTCGCCCAACACCCCCGCGTCTTCGCCACCTTCACCGCCCCCTCCTTCGGCCCCGTCCACAACCGGCCCGGCGGCGGTCGGTGCCGCTGCGGTCAGAGGCACCTGGAGGACGACCCCGCCCTGGGCACACCGCTCGACCCGGACCGGTACGACTACCGCGCGGCCGTCTTGTGGAACGCACACGCAGGCGCGCTGTGGGCCCGCTTCACCACCTACCTGCGCCACCAACTCGCCTCCCGCGCAGGCATCGGACGCTCCGCCCTGCGCGAGTGCCTGAAGGTCTCGTACGCCAAGGTCGCCGAGTACCAGCGGCGCGGCGCCGTCCACTTCCACGCCGTCATCCGCCTCGACGGCCCGGACGGTGCCGAAGACGCCCCGCCGGCCTGGGCCACGACCGAACTGCTCACCGACGCAATCCGCTCGGCAGCCCACCTCACCGAGGCCCCCGGCCTGGACCTCGACGGCCACGCGTACGCCTTCCGCTTCGGCGAACAGCTCGACATCCGCCCCATCCGCTCGGCCGACTTCGCGGGCACCTCGGAGCTGTCCAGCCGTGCCGTGGCCGCGTACATCGCCAAGTACGCCACCAAGGGCGCCGAGACTGCGGGCACCCTCGACCGCCCCATCCGCAACCCCATCACGGACCTGATCGGCTCCGGCGTCACCGACCACGCCCGGCGAATGATCCTCACCTGCTGGCACCTCGGCGCGCTCCCCGAACTCGAAGACCTACGGCTGCGCAAGTGGGCCCACATGCTCGGCTTCCGCGGCCACTTCTCCACCAAGTCCCGCGCCTACTCCGTCACCCTCGGCGCCCTCCGCCAGGAGCGCGCCGACCACAACGAGGCCCTGGCCCGCGAACGCGCGGCCGAAGCCGGTCACCCGTTGCCCGACCCAGACACCGTCCTCGTCCTCTCGCACTGGGTCTTCGCCGGGACGGGCCTAACTGCGGCGGAACACCTCATCACTCACGGCACTGGCGCCCCGACAGGCCAGGCAGACGACGATACGGAAGGAGCGCTGACATGGACCACCGGCGCGACGAACTGATGACCGTCCCGCAGATCCTCACGGAGCTGGGTGGGGTGTCTCGCCGCACCTTCTACCGATGGCGTGAACTGGGGCAAGGGCCAGCTGCGTTCAAGCTGCCCAACGGCGAGCTCCGCGTGTGGCGTGCTGACTTCGCCGCTTGGCTGCGGCAGCTGGAGGCGGCGGCGTGAAGTCTCTAGACGTGAAGGTGTGGGGCGTCCGCAAGCGGAACACCAAGAATCCGTCCTATGACGTCCGGTGGATGGTCGCCGGAAAGGTCTTCTCCGAGCAGTTCCGCACCAAAGGGCTGGCAGACCACTACCGGTCCAAGCTGCTCCGGGCTACCCATGCCGGTGAAGAATTCGACACGGTGGCGGGGCTACCGGAATCGATGGTCGAGAAGGCGGCCTCGATGACCTGGTACGGCTTCGCTCTGAAGTACCTCGCTATGAAGTGGCCGCACGCGGCGCCGAACACGCGAAACGGGATCAACGAAGCGCTGACTGCAGTGACGATGGCCCTCCTCGACGAGCGTCCGGGGCAGCCGTCCGAGGAACTGCTCAGGAAGGCGCTTCGCAACTGGGCCTTTGTCCTTCCCGGCCCGGACGAGCGTGAATTGCCGACCGAGGTCGCAAACGCTTTGCACTGGGTGGCCAAGGCGTCACGCCCTCTCTCGGACCTCGGGGACGCTGCGATTGGCAGGGCCGTCCTGGACTCGCTCAGGTTGAAGCTCGACGGGACGGCGGCAGCCGCGGAGACCGTCCGGCGCAAGCGTCGGACCCTCGTCAACGCACTGCACTACGCGGTGGACCTGGGGGAGTTCAAAGAGAACCCGATCACGGGTATCCGCTGGAAGAAGCCGAAGGTCGCTGGGGAGGTCGATCCTCGGGTGGTCGCCAATCCCGAGCAGGCTCGTTCCCTGCTTACGGCGGTTTCGTACGTCGGTGGGTACGGCCGTGCGCGTGGCCGTCGGCTCGTCGGCCTGTTCGCGCTCATGTACTACGGCGCCCTGCGTCCGGCCGAGGCGGTCGGCCTCACTAGGGCGGACGTGAAGCTGTCCGGGACCGGCTGGGGGACGGTCCTGCTGAACCGGACGCGTCCCAGTGTCGGCAAGCAGTGGACGGACTCCGGCGAGACCCATGACGACCGCGGTCTGAAGAACCGGCCGGCGGAGGAGGTTCGCATCGTGCCGATTCCGCCCCAGCTCGTCGCGATCCTCCGGCAGCACCTCGACACCTTCGGCACCGCCGAGGACGGGCGGCTGTTCACCAACGAGCGCGGGGGAGTGGTCGGCTCGTCCACGTACTACCGCGTCTGGCAGGAGGCCCGTGCGCTGGCGCTTCCGCCGGCCGCGGTTGCCTCTCCGCTCGCTGCGCGACCGTACGACCTCCGGCACTCGGCCCTGTCGACCTGGCTCAACTCCGGGGTGGATCCGACCGAGGTCGCCGAACGGGCGGGCAACAGCGTCGAGGTCCTGCTGGGCCGATACGCCAAGTGCATCGACGGGCGGCAGGAAATCGCCAACCGCAAGATCGAAGACCTGTTGCGCGAATACGAGTGATCACGCAGGTACGTCGGAGCCCTCCGCTTGTATGAGCGGGGGGCTCCGACGTGCATCAGCCGCATCTAGAGCGGCCGGTAGATGTTCGATGCACCTGCCGCGTCGCTTTCTGCATCATCAGTGGGCGGCCGCCTCAGGGGTCCTGTCTAATTCGCTTCTACGAATATGACACCGGGCTGTCGACGCTCACCGTATGGGGCTTTTAGAAGAGGGGCCGCGCCGACTGCACAGCGGGCAGTTCCGCTGTCCGTACTGTGGCCTACTGCAGGACCGGGTTCCCACAGTTGAGCATGATTGGGTGCTACTGGAGCCGGACATGTCTCCGCTGGCCCATACGGTGCCGGCGGAGTATCGGTGGATTGAGCTATCCGACGGTCGAGTGGCCGTCTATGGAGTGGGGCCGCCGGACCCATATCAGCGGTGTCGTATCGAGCATCGGTTGGCTTGCTCGGCACAGCCGCTGCCGGATCTCTGGCCGTGGTTGACGACGCTCCGCGGGGAAAACGCGCGACGGGTAGAGCGCCAGGAGGCCCCGGAGCCGCTGGAGCTCCCTGACGAGTGGCCGGATGCCGGGTGACGGCTTCCTCGCCCAAAGTGAGGGCTGACCTGGGCAGATGCTCCGTGATCCTGTCCACGAATAGTCCACAGACCCCGTCATACGCCCGCTCCGGGCCGCATACGCCTGCACATACGCGAAGACCCCGGCCTCAGCGTTTCCGCTGGTGACGGGGTCTTTGGGCACCTCATACTGGGTGCCCCCGGCAGGATTCGAACCTGCGCACACGGCTCCGGAGGCCGTTGCTCTATCCCCTGAGCTACGGGGGCGTGTCGGGCGTTGAGCTGCTCGCTCTCGGCGACGTGTAGAACACTAGCAGGTCTTCCGGGGTGATCAGGAACAGGTTTCCCGGGGTCGGGTCGGGGGCGTCCCCCGCAGGGGTTGGAAGTGGGGAAAAGCCGGACGCGGTGGCCGGTCCGGACCTACTCTCGAGTTGTGCCAGGCGCGTCGGGCCGGGTGCTTGTTGTCGACGACAACAAGGTCATCCGGCAGCTGATCAGGGTCAACCTCGAGCTGGAGGGGCTTGAGGTCGTGACCGCGATCGACGGTGCCGAGTGTCTGGATGTCGTGCACCAAGTGCGGCCCGATGTCGTCACCCTCGACGTCGTCATGCCTCGTCTTGACGGGCTCCGGACCGCCGCCCGCCTTCGTGCCGATCCGCGCACCCATCACCTTCCTCTCGCCATCATCAGCGCCTGTACTCAGTACGAAGTCGAGACCGGGCTCGATGTCGGCGTCGACGCCTTCCTCGCCAAACCCTTCGAACCCGCCGAACTCGTCCGGCTCGTCAAACAGCTCATCGAGCGCCGGCCCAGCAGCGGCAGGGGAGTCGGGGGCAGCGGGGGCGTAGAGGGTCAGGGCGACCGTGGTGACGGTGATGGTGGTGGTGACTCCGAGGGGCATGGGGATGGTGAGGACGACCGGCCTGGCGGGGAGGTGCCCTCCCAGCCCTCCCATGGTGTCTCCGGTGGAGTTTCCTGACGCCGCCGGCGTTCGGCTCCCAGTTTCCGGCCTTCGGTAGGTCTCGCGACTCGTGTGACGTGTTCGGCCAGCCGTCCCTGACTGTCGTGTCCGATCTGTAAGCGGCCTGCGCTGTCCCCCGTTCGCTCGGGCTTGGAGCCACCGGCCGCCAGCCCGTCCGTCTCACCCCGTAAAACCACTTCGCATACCCACCCCCCACCTCCCCTACGCTTGTCCCGTGACCCCCGTCGAGCTCTCCCGCACCGTGTTGTCCGCGGTGCGTCGTGCTGTGGAGGCCGGCGAGCTGGTCGTCCCGGTGCCCGAGCGCGTTGTCGTGGGGGAGCCGGGGGCCGGGGGGTGCGGGGACTTCGCCACCACCGTCGCTCTGCGGCTTGCTCGGCCCGCTGGGCTGCCGCCGCTCAAGGTCGCCGAGGTGCTGCGGGCCTACCTCCTTGAGTGCCCCGGGATACGGGACGTCGTCGTCACCGGGCCCGGGTTCCTCAACATCAGCCTCGCCCGGGAGGCCGATCCCGCGGTGGCGCTCGTTCGGGAGATCCGGGAGCTCGGTTCCGCCTACGGGCACAGTGACCTCCTCGCCGGGCAGGTCGTCGTCCTGCGCGTGCCGTACGAGGTGCGGGCCGAGGTCGTCGCCGACGCGGTCGTCCGCATCGTCGCCAGCCAGGGCGGGCGCGCCGAGGTCGAGCACGGGGAGCCGGTCAATCTGCGGCCCGTGCCCGCGCCCGAGGATCCCGCGCCGCTCGGCGCCGACGCCGCCCAGTGGGCGCTGCTCCATCCCGCGCCGCACGACCGGCCCCGTATCACCGCCGACCATCTCGCGCAGCGGGAGAGCAATCCGTTGTTCCGGGTGCGGTACGCCCACGCCCGTGTCCGGTCCGTCGTCCGCAACGCCGGCCGGCTGGGCTTCGCCGCCGAGCCCGGCCCCATCGACACTCACATCGACATTCGTGAGTCCGGGGCCGTCGGCGTTCCTGGGGCGGGGTCCGTCGGCGTTCATGGGTCTGAAGCCGTCGTGGACTCTGACGGTGGCTCCGGGGCCCTCGGCGTCCGCGGGTCCGTCACCGTCGCCGGCCAGGACCGTGACCGTGACCGGGAGTCCGAGCCCCTCAGCCTCCGCGAGCCCGGACCCGTCGAGGCCCGTGAGTCGTCGCCCGTAGAGGCCCCCGCCCCCACCCAGCTTCACGAGCCCGCCCCCGCCCAGCCCCACAACGCGCTCCCCACCCCCCTCGCCCCCCTCGTCCAGGCCACTCCCTCCGCCTCACCCCCCACCCCCCTGACCCCCCTCCTCGCCGCCCTCTCCGCCCACCCCCGCATCCTCGCCGCGGCGGCGAGGCACCGTGCCCCCGACCGGCTCGCCCGGCATCTCGTCACGCTCGCCGATGCCGTGCTGCCGTTCCTGTACACCGTGCTGCCGTGCGGCGAGGAGAAACCCTCGGCCGCCCACCGTGCCCGGCTGGCCCTCGCCGAAGCCGCCGGGACGGTGCTGGCCGGTGGCCTGTCCCTGCTCGGCATCGACGCACCCGAACACCTCTGAGGCCCCTGAGCAGTGGGCCCCGGAGAGAGACAGAGAGTCTGAGAGTCACGTCATGAGCCGTTCCGCCCACCCCGCCGGGCCCCGTCACGCCGACGTCCTGCCCGAGGGGCACTACTCGGCCCCGCCCGCCGATCTCAACGCCCTCGACCCCAAGGTGTGGGCCCAGACCGTCAGCCGGGACGACGACGGTGTGCTGACCGTCGGCGGGATTCCCGCGACCCGGCTCGCCGAGGAGTTCGGCACCCCCGCCTACATCCTCGACGAGACCGACTTCCGGGCCCGGGCGCGCGCCTGGCGGACCGCGTTCGGGGCCGACGCCGACGTCTTCTACGCCGGGAAGGCGTTCCTGTCCCGAGCCGTCGTGCGCTGGCTGAAGGAGGAGGGGCTCAACCTCGACGTCTGCTCCGGCGGGGAACTGGCCACCGCGCTCTCCGCCGGCATGCCCGCCGAGCGCATCGCCTTCCACGGCAACAACAAGTCGGTCGAGGAGATCACCCGGGCCGTCGAGGCGGGTGTCGGGCGGATCGTGCTCGACTCCTTCCAGGAGATCGTGCGGGTCGCGCACGTCGCGCAGTCCCTCGGCAGGCGCCAGAAGGCGCAGATCCGGATCACCGTCGGCGTCGAGGCGCACACCCACGAGTTCATCGCCACCGCGCACGAGGACCAGAAGTTCGGCATCCCGCTCGCGGGCGGCCAGGCCGCCGAGGCCGTGCGGCGGGCGCTGCAGCTCGACGGACTGGAGCTGATCGGGATCCACAGCCACATCGGGTCGCAGATCTTCGACATGTCCGGCTTCGAGGTCGCCGCCCACCGGGTCGTCGGACTGCTGCGGGACATCCGGGACGAGCACGGGGTGGAGCTGCCCGAGATCGACCTCGGCGGCGGCCTCGGCATCGCCTACACCAGCGACGACGACCCCCGCGAGCCGCACGAGATCGCCAAGGCGCTCTCCGAGATCGTCACGCGCGAGTGCGAGTCCGCCCGGCTGCGGACCCCGCGCATCTCCGTCGAGCCGGGGCGCGCCATCGTCGGGCCGACGGCGTTCACGCTGTACGAGGTGGGCACCGTCAAGCCGCTGGAGGGGCTGCGGACGTACGTCTCCGTCGACGGCGGGATGTCCGACAACATCCGCACGGCGCTGTACGACGCCGAGTACAGCGTCTCCCTCGTCTCGCGCGCCAGTGACGCCGAGCCGATGCGGGCCCGCGTGGTCGGCAAGCACTGCGAGAGCGGGGACATCGTGGTCAAGGACGCGTTCCTGCCCGCCGACCTGGCACCGGGTGACCTCATCGCCGTGCCGGCCACCGGCGCCTACTGCCGGTCCATGGCCAGCAACTACAACCACGTGCTGCGGCCGCCGGTGGTCGCCGTCAAGGACGGCGAGGCGCGGGTCGTCGTCCGGCGCGAGACCGAGGACGACCTGCTGCGTCTCGACGTCGGATGAGGTGCCGCCGGGCACCCGCGAAGCCCCGGGGGGAGCCGGCCGGAAGATCTCCGGTCCGGCTGGTCCGGAAAAATGAAATAGATGTCTCACGATCCGGACGAAGGGTAGAAACTCCCGTCCGGTGAGTGAGACTGGGTCAACCTAGACGGTAAGAGGAAACGAGGTCGGATGATGCGTACGCGTCCGCTGAAGGTGGCGCTGCTGGGCTGTGGAGTGGTCGGCTCAGAGGTGGCGCGCATCATGACGACGCACGCCGACGACCTCGCCGCCAGGATCGGCGCCCCGGTCGAGCTCGCCGGGGTCGCCGTGCGGCGCCCGAGCAAGGTGCGCGAGGGCATCGACCCCGCCCTCGTCACCACCGACGCCACCGCCCTCGTCAAACGCGGCGACATCGACGTCGTGGTCGAGGTCATCGGGGGGATCGAGCCCGCCCGCGGTCTCATCACGACCGCCTTCGAGCACGGCGCGTCCGTGGTCTCCGCCAACAAGGCCCTGCTCGCCCAGGACGGGGCCGCGCTGCACGCCGTCGCCGAGGAGCACGGCAGGGACCTCTACTACGAGGCCGCCGTCGCCGGCGCCATCCCGCTGATCCGGCCGCTGCGCGAGTCCCTCGCCGGTGACAAGGTCAACCGCGTGCTGGGGATCGTCAACGGCACGACCAACTTCATCCTCGACAAGATGGACTCCACGGGCGCCGGCTACCAGGAGGCCCTGGACGAGGCCACCGCGCTCGGCTACGCGGAGGCCGACCCGACCGCCGACGTCGAGGGCTTCGACGCGGCCGCGAAGGCCGCCATCCTGGCCGGCATCGCCTTCCACACCCGGGTGCGCCTCGACGACGTCTACCGCGAGGGCATGGCCGAGGTCACCGCCGCCGACTTCCGCTCGGCGAAGGAGATGGGCTGCACGATCAAGCTGCTCGCCATCTGCGAGCGGGCCGCGGACGGCGGTTCGGTGACCGCCCGCGTGCATCCCGCGATGATTCCGCTGAGCCACCCGCTGGCCTCCGTGCGCGGCGCGTACAACGCCGTCTTCGTGGAGTCCGACGCGGCCGGGCAGCTCATGTTCTACGGCCCCGGCGCCGGCGGTTCACCGACCGCCTCCGCCGTGCTCGGCGACCTGGTCGCCGTCTGCCGCAACCGACTCAACGGCGCAACGGGGCCCGGTGAGTCGGCGTACGCCGCCCTGACCGTCTCGTCCATGGGCGAGGTCGTCACCCGCTACCACATCAGCCTCGACGTCGCGGACAAGCCCGGCGTCCTGGCACAGGTGGCGACCGTGTTCGCGGAGCACGGGGTGTCGATCGACACGGTCCGGCAGCAGGGCAAGGACGGCGAGGCCTCCCTCGTCGTCGTCACCCACCGCGCGTCCGACGCCTCCCTGAGCGGGACCGTCGAGGCGCTGCGCAAGCTCGACACCGTGCGGGGTGTCGCCAGCATCATGCGGGTTGAAGGAGAGTAACCAGCAATGACCCACCAGTGGCGCGGAATCATCGAGGAGTACCGGGACCGGCTGCCGGTATCCGACACCACGCCGGTCGTGACGCTCCGCGAGGGCGGCACTCCCCTCGTGCCCGCGCAGGTGCTCTCCGAGCGCACGGGCTGCGAGGTCCACCTCAAGGTGGAAGGGGCCAATCCCACGGGCTCCTTCAAGGACCGCGGCATGACCATGGCGATCTCCAAGGCCAAGGAGGAGGGGGCGAAGGCGGTCATCTGCGCCTCCACCGGCAACACGTCCGCCTCCGCCGCCGCCTACGCCGTCCGCGCGGGCATGGTCTCGGCCGTGCTCGTGCCGCAGGGCAAGATCGCGCTCGGCAAGATGGGCCAGGCCCTCGTGCACGGCGCGAAGATCCTCCAGGTCGACGGAAACTTCGACGACTGCCTCACGCTCGCCCGCTCGCTCAGCGAGAACTACCCGGTGGCGCTGGTGAATTCGGTGAACCCGGTGCGCATCGAGGGCCAGAAGACGGCCGCCTTCGAGATCGTGGACATGCTCGGGGACGCCCCCGACATCCACGTCCTGCCGGTCGGCAACGCGGGCAACATCACGGCCTACTGGAAGGGCTACAAGGAGTACGCCGCCGACGGCTACTCCACCCGGACGCCGCGCATGTGGGGCTTCCAGGCCTCCGGCAGCGCCCCGATCGTGCGCGGCGAGGTCGTCAAGGACCCCTCGACGATCGCCACCGCGATCCGCATCGGCAACCCGGCGTCCTGGCAGTACGCGCTGGCCGCGCGGGACGAGTCCGGCGGTGCCATCGACGAGGTGACGGACCGTGAGATCCTGCGCGCCTACCGGCTGTTGGCCGCACAGGAGGGCGTCTTCGTGGAGCCCGCCTCCGCCGCTTCGGTCGCCGGTCTGCTGAAGGCCGCCGAGCAGGGCAAGGTCGACCCGGGCCAGCGCATCGTGTGCACCGTCACCGGCAACGGTCTGAAGGACCCCGACTGGGCCGTCGCCGGTGCTCCGCAGCCGGTCACCGTCCCGGTCGACGCGGCCACCGCGGCCGAACGCCTCGGCCTGGCCTGACGGCCCGCTCCACGGCCAGGTTTGACGGCCACGTTCGAGGGCCAGGTCCGACGGTCCGGCCGGACGGCCTGATCGGACGGTCGGCCCGATGACCCGGCCCTACGGCCAGGTCCGACGGCCGGTCCGACGGCCTGGTCCGACAACCCGCTGTGACGGTCGGCCCGACGGTCGGCCGCCCAGGTCGGAACAGCTCCGTGGCAGGGTGCACGGGGGGCTTACGACACGCATCGTGCGCCTCCTGTGCGCCCTATGTCGCCACGGAACCTTCCTTCGATAGGCTGTACTGAACCCGCCTACCGCATATGCCCCCGCGTGTGGGCGCGGGCCGCGTCGTCTCCGCGGCCCTACGGGTCCTCGTACGTCATCGAATGTCCATCGAATCGGTCGAGCGGCATTCGAGTCCCTCGGATGTCCTCGACAGTCACGCAGCTCAAGGAGAGTCTTCGAGCGATGGCCGGTCCCGCCTTCCGCGCCGCCGCCGTCCGGGTGCGCGTCCCCGCCACCAGCGCCAACATCGGTCCGGGCTTCGACGCCCTGGGCCTCGCGCTGGGGCTCTACGACGACGTCGTCGTCCGGGTGGCCGACTCCGGGCTGCACATCGACATCGCGGGCGAGGGCGGCGAGACCCTCCCACGCGACGAGAGCCACCTCCTCGTGCGTTCCCTGCGCACCGCCTTCGACCTGCTGGGCGGGCAGCCCCGCGGCCTGGAGATCGTCTGCGCCAACCGCATCCCGCACGGCCGTGGCCTGGGCTCCTCCTCCGCCGCCATCTGCGCCGGCATCGTCGCCGCCCGCGCCGTGACCATAGGCGGCGAGGCCCGGCTGGACGACGCCGCGCTGCTGGAACTGGCCACGGAGATCGAGGGTCACCCGGACAACGTGGCGGCCTGTCTGCTCGGCGGGTTCACGCTGTCCTGGATGGAGGCCGGCGCCGCGCGTGCGATCAGGATGGAGCCGGACGATTCCATCGTTCCGGTGGTTTTCGTGCCCGGTAAGCCGGTCCTGACCGAGACCGCCCGCGGCCTGCTGCCGCGCACCGTGCCGCACGTCGACGCCGCCACCAACGCGGGCCGTGCCGCCCTGCTCGTCGAGGCCCTCACCCGGCGCCCCGAGCTGCTGCTGCCCGCCACCGAGGACCGCCTGCACCAGGAGTACCGCGCCCCGGCGATGCCGGAGAGCGCCGCGCTGGTGGAGCGGCTGCGGGCCGACGGGATCCCGGCCGTCATCTCGGGCGCCGGACCCACCGTCATGGCCCTCACCGACGCGGACACCGCCGACAAGGTGGAGGCCCTGGCCGGCACCGACTGGGCCGCCAACCGGCTGAGCCTGGACGCTCAGGGAGCGAGCGTGCTGCCGCTTGCGACCTGACACGCGGTTGCCGGATTTGGAGAGGGGGAATGTTTGTTGGATCCGGTAGTGTTAATCTCAAGTCTGCACCCGACCCCACCATGGCGAGGTGCTTCGTGTCCCCGTCCGGGACAGACATTCTTCCGGGAGCCTCCCACACCACTCCGTGTTCCGTGCGCCGTACCTGGGCAGTACGTCGCACGCGGGCACTGAGCCCTCTGGGGGAGCTCCGGAATCGGTGCTACCACGCCACGTGACACAGGGTGCCACGGCTCGCGGAAGCGCCATCACCAGCAAATACTCTTCCGCCGCTTAGGCGGACCACCGCCCCGGCACGGTTCACAGAGACAGGACCGTAGCCGGACAGCACAACCGGTCGCCGAGCCAGACAGGCCGACGTCCGCTCCAGGGAAGGACCCTTCGTGAGCGACACCACCGATCTGATGGGCGCACGTGTCGAGGAGACCGCTGCCGCGCCCGCCACGGACGCCTCCGCGCCTGCCACCGGTGCCGGCTCCCGGCGGCGCCGTGGTACCGGCCTCGAGGGCATGGTGCTGGCCGAGCTGCAGCAGGTCGCCTCGGGCCTCGGTATCAGGGGCACGGCGCGCATGCGCAAGAGCCAGCTGATCGAGGTCATCAAGGAGGCCCAGGCCGCGGGCGGAGGTGCCCCCGCCGGGGGAGCCGCTGCCAAGGCCGAGGCCGCCACCGAGACCAAGCCCAAGCGGCGAGCCACCTCGAAGGCCCGCACGGGTGAGGACGCCGCCGAGAAGAAGGCCGACAAGGCTGCCGAGGCGCCCGCCGAGAAGGCCGTGGCCCAGCAGCAGATCGAGATCCCCGGCCAGCCCTCCCCCAAGGTCTCGGCTCCGCTCGACCAGGGCGGTGCCCCCACCGACGACGCGCCGACCGAGCGCCGTCGCCGCCGCGCCACCGCCGAGGCGGGCAGCCCGGCCGCCGGCAGCGCCGAGACCGTCGCCGCCGAGGCCCGGACCGAGACCAAGGTCGAGACGCCCGCGCAGCAGGGCGACGCCGGTGACGGCGAGGGCCGTGGCCGCCGTGACCGCCGTGAGCGCGGCCGGGACCGTGACCGCGGTGACCGTGAGCGTGGCGACCGCGGTGAGCGTGGCGACCGGGACCGTCGCGGCAAGGGCGACGACCAGCAGGGCGGCCAGCGTCAGCAGGGCCAGCAGCAGGGCGGCGGCCGGCAGGACCGCCAGCAGCAGCAGGACGACGACGACTTCGAGGGCGGCCGTCGCGGCCGTCGCGGCCGCTACCGCGACCGCCGTGGCCGCCGTGGCCGTGACGAGATCGCCGAGCCGCAGGTGGCCGAGGACGACGTCCTGATCCCCGTCGCGGGCATCCTGGACATCCTCGACAACTACGCGTTCATCCGGACCTCCGGCTACCTGCCGGGCCCGAACGACGTGTACGTCTCCCTCGCCCAGGTCCGCAAGAACGGCCTGCGCAAGGGCGACCACATCACCGGTGCGGTCCGTCAGCCGAAGGAGGGCGAGCGCCGCGAGAAGTTCAACGCGCTGGTCCGCCTCGACTCCGTCAACGGCATGGCGCCCGAACACGGCCGTGGCCGCCCGGAGTTCAACAAGCTGACCCCGCTCTACCCGCAGGACCGCCTCCGCCTGGAGACGGACCCGGGCGTGCTCACCACCCGCATCATCGACCTGGTGTCGCCGATCGGTAAGGGTCAGCGCGGTCTGATCGTGGCCCCGCCGAAGACCGGCAAGACCATGATCATGCAGGCGATCGCCAACGCGATCACGCACAACAACCCCGAGTGCCACCTGATGGTCGTCCTCGTCGACGAGCGTCCGGAAGAGGTCACCGACATGCAGCGGTCGGTCAAGGGCGAGGTCATCTCCTCGACCTTCGACCGTCCGGCCGAGGACCACACCACGGTCGCCGAGCTCGCCATCGAGCGCGCCAAGCGTCTGGTGGAGCTGGGTCACGACGTCGTCGTCCTGCTCGACTCGATCACGCGTCTGGGCCGTGCGTACAACCTGGCCGCCCCGGCCTCCGGCCGCATCCTGTCCGGTGGTGTCGACTCGACCGCGCTCTACCCGCCGAAGCGGTTCTTCGGTGCGGCGCGCAACATCGAGGACGGCGGTTCGCTGACCATCCTGGCCACGGCTCTCGTCGACACCGGCTCCCGCATGGACGAGGTGATCTTCGAGGAGTTCAAGGGCACCGGCAACATGGAGCTCAAGCTCGACCGGAAGCTCGCCGACAAGCGCATCTTCCCGGCGGTGGACGTCGACGCGTCCGGCACCCGCAAGGAAGAGATCCTGCTCGGCAACGAGGAGCTGGCCGTCGTCTGGAAGCTGCGCCGTGTGCTGCACGCGCTCGACCAGCAGCAGGCCATCGAGCTGCTCCTCGACAAGATGAAGCAGACCAAGTCGAACGGCGAGTTCCTGATGCAGATCCAGAAGACGACGCCGACGCCGGGCAACGGCGACTAGTCGTCACCGCTCCAGGGTCGTCAAGGACCCGGTGAGCACCCAGGGCCGCCCCCCGTCACCCAGTGACGGGGGGCGGCCCTGTATCCGTACCGGATCCGTACAAGGGCACCGGAAAGGTCGCAAGGCGAGACCTTTGCCACAAGAGCGTCGCCCGGCGGCGGTGTCCGGGCGTACGGCGCCCGGGCTCGAAACCCCAGGTGAGCACGGTTCGCGCGGTTCACGGCGGTCACGCAACGTGTCCGGCGCGGGACGCTTTCGGCACGCTGCGTCATGCAAGGCTGTCCCGAGTTTCTCCGTCCTGCCCGACGGGGCGACGATGGAGCGGTGACGACCGCGCCTGACCCTGAAAGCAGGGGGTAACCGACCGACGAGACCTAGGAGCGATGTGTCCGCCGAGAGCACGCCGGAGCCCGGCATACCCGAAGCCGTGGTGACCGGCCCCCGCAGCACAGGCAGGGGCGGCCGCCGCAAGGCGCGCGGCAAGGCCCGCAAGGCCCTGCGCGTCACGGCATGGACGGCCGCGGGCGTGGTCGCGCTGGGCGGCATCGGCGCCGGGTACGTCTACCTCAAGCTCAACGGCAACATCAGGAGCGTCGACATCGAGCAGGCCCTCGGCGCCGACCGGCCGGGCAAGGCCGCCAACGGCTCCGAGAACATCCTGGTCCTCGGCTCGGACACCCGGTCCGGCAGCAACCGGGCGCTGGGCGGGGGCACCGACGACGGCAGCGCCCGCTCCGACACGGCGATGATCGTCCACGTCCACAAGGGGCACCGCAGGGCGTCCGTGGTCTCCGTCCCCCGGGACACCCTCATCGACCGGCCCTCCTGCACCGACACCGAGGGCGGCAGCCACCCCGCCGCGTCCGGCGTCATGTTCAACTCCGCGTACTCCACCGGCGGCGCCGCCTGCGCCGTGAAGACGGTCGAGTCGCTGACCGGGCTGCGCATGGACCACTACCTGGAGGTCGACTTCGCCGGCTTCCAGCGGCTCATCGACGACCTCGGCGGGGTCCGGGTGACCACGACCCGGGCCATCGCCGACCCGCAGAGCCACCTCGACCTCAAGGCCGGCACCCACACCCTGGACGGCCGGCAGGCCCTCGGCCTGGTCCGCACCCGGCACGGCGTCGGCGACGGCTCCGACCTCGGCCGCATCCAGCTCCAGCAGGCCTTCGTCAAGGCCCTGCTCAGCCAGGTCGGAGAGGTCGGTGTGCTCACCAGCCCCAAGAAGCTGTACGACCTCGCCGACACCGCGACCAAGACCGTCACCACCGACTCCGAACTCGGCTCGGTCAACGCCCTGGTCGACTTCGCGGACGGCCTCAAGGGCATCCGCTCGTCCCGCATGACGATGGTCACCATGCCGGTCCGGTACGACCCGGCCGACCCCAACCGGGTGCTCCTGCAGAAGGACAAGGCCCAGCTCGTCTGGGACGCGCTGAAGCACGACCGGCGGATTCCGCGGGCCGCCGTCCAGGGCACGGCCACCGGCGAGGCCAAGGGCGTCGTCAGCCCCTGAGGACGCGCGCGGGAAGCCCTCGCCGAAAGCCCTCAGGAATAGAACAAGCGCACCCCCGGTTTGGGTGGATGGCCCCAGTCCTGGCAGACTGGTACGTCGGCTCCGGTTCACGCCTCCGCATCCCGCGAATGCGACCCGGCGCCCTCCCGAAACTAGGAGAACCCCTTGAAGCGCGACATCCACCCCGAGTACGTCGAGACGCAGGTCAGCTGCACCTGTGGCGCGTCGTTCACCACCCGTAGCACGATCTCCAGCGGCACCATCCGCGCCGAGGTCTGCTCCGAGTGCCACCCGTTCTACACGGGCAAGCAGAAGATCCTCGACACCGGTGGCCGTGTGGCCCGCTTCGAGGCCCGCTTCGGCAAGGCTGCCGCCGGCTCCAAGAAGTAGCGAGCCCCATTTCGCCGGTCCACGGTCGCGCCCCCAGCGGGGGTGTGCCCGGGACCGGCGTTTTTGGTCGCCCGCCAGCCGTTCACCCGCAGTACAGGAGCCGAAAGATGTTCGAGGCCGTCGAGGAGCTCGTCGCCGAGCACGCCGACCTGGAGAAGAAGCTCGCCGATCCGTCGGTCCACGCCGACCAGGCGAACGCGCGCAAGCTGAACAAGCGCTACGCCGAGCTGACCCCGATCGTCGCCACGTACCGCTCCTGGAAGCAGACCGGCGACGACATCGAGACCGGGCGCGAACTCGCCGCCGACGACCCCGACTTCGCGGCCGAGGTCAAGGAGATGGAGAAGCAGCGCGAGGAGCTCACCGAGAAGCTGCGCCTGCTGCTCGTCCCGCGGGATCCGAGTGACGACAAGGACGTCATTCTGGAGATCAAGGCCGGTGCCGGCGGCGACGAGTCCGCGCTGTTCGCCGGTGACCTGCTGCGCATGTACCTGCGCTACGCCGAGCGCGTGGGCTGGAAGACCGAGATCATCGACGCCACCGAGTCCGAGCTGGGCGGCTACAAGGACGTCCAGGTCGCGGTCAAGGCACGCGGCCAGCTCGAACCGGGACAGGGCGTGTGGGCCCGGCTGAAGTACGAGGGCGGGGTGCACCGCGTGCAGCGGGTGCCCGCCACCGAGTCGCAGGGCCGCATCCACACCTCCGCCGCCGGTGTCCTCGTCACGCCCGAGGCGGAGGAGGTCGACGTCGAGATCAACCCGAACGACCTGCGCATCGACGTCTACCGGTCCTCGGGCCCGGGCGGCCAGTCCGTCAACACCACCGACTCCGCCGTGCGCATCACGCACCTGCCGACCGGTGTCGTGGCCTCCTGCCAGAACGAGAAGAGCCAGCTCCAGAACAAGGAGCAGGCCCTGCGCATCCTGCGTTCCAGGCTGCTCGCGGCCGCGCAGGAGGAGGCCGAGCGCGAGGCCGCCGACGCCCGCCGCAGCCAGGTCCGCACCGTCGACCGCTCCGAGAAGATCCGTACGTACAACTTCCCGGAGAACCGCATCTCGGACCACCGCGTCGGCTTCAAGGCGTACAACCTGGACCAGGTGCTGGACGGCGAGCTCGACGCCGTGATCCAGGCCTGTGTCGACGCCGACTCGGCGGCGAAGCTGGCGGCCGCGTAACCGGCACGTACGAGTTACCACGGAGGACTTGCGTGCAGCCATCACCTCAGGGACGCACCCCGAACACCCGCAGTCTGCTGCTCGCCGAGGTGGCCCAGGCCACCCAGCGGCTGGCCGACGCCGGCGTGCCCTCGCCGCGCACCGACGCGGAGGAGCTCGCCGCGTTCGTGCACGGCGTGAAGCGGGGCCAGCTGCACCTCGTGAAGGACTCCGACTTCGACGCCCGCTACTGGGAGGTCATCGCCCGGCGCGAGCAGCGCGAGCCGTTGCAGCACATCACCGGGCGGGCCTACTTCCGCTATCTGGAGCTCCAGGTGGGCCCGGGCGTCTTCGTGCCCCGGCCGGAGACCGAGTCGGTGGTCGGCTGGGCGATAGACGCGGTGCGCGCCATGGACGTCGTCGAGCCGTGCATCGTCGACCTGTGCACCGGCTCCGGCGCCATCGCGCTCGCTCTGGCCCAGGAGGTCCCGCGCTCGCGCGTGCACGCCGTGGAGCTGTCCGAGGACGCCCTGGTGTGGACCCGCAAGAACGTGGCCGGGTCCCGGGTCGACCTGCGCCAGGGCGACGCCCTGAGCGCCTTCCCGGACCTCGACGGACAGGTCGACCTGGTCGTCTCCAACCCGCCCTACATCCCGCTCACCGAGTGGGAGTACGTCGCTCCCGAGGCCCGCGACTACGACCCGGAGCTCGCGCTGTTCTCCGGTGAGGACGGCCTCGACCTCATCCGCGGCATCGAGCGCACCGCGCACCGGCTGCTGCGCCCCGGCGGCGTCGTCGTCATCGAGCACGCCGACACCCAGGGCGGCCAGGTGCCGTGGATCTTCACCGAGGAGCGGGGCTGGGCCGACGCGGCCGACCACCCGGACCTCAACAACCGCCCCCGGTTCGCGACCGCGCGCAAGGCGCTGCCGTGACCGTCCCCACCACTTCCAGCCTGCAGTACGTGTACGAGGAGGCCCGCTAGACATGGCACGGCGATACGACACCAACGACGCGACCGACCGCGTGACGGGTCTGCGCGAGGCCGCGTCCGCCGTCCGCCGGGGCGAGCTGGTGGTGCTGCCGACCGACACCGTGTACGGCATCGGCGCCGACGCGTTCTCCTCCGAGGCGGTCGCCGACCTGCTCGCCGCCAAGGGCCGGGGCCGCAACATGCCCACGCCCGTCCTCATCGGCTCCCCGAACACGCTGCACGGCCTGGTGACCGACTTCTCCGAGCTGGCCTGGGAACTCGTCGACGCGTTCTGGCCGGGCGCCCTGACGCTGGTCGCCCGGCACCAGCCGTCCCTGCAGTGGGACCTCGGGGACACCCGCGGCACGGTCGCCGTGCGCATGCCGCTGCACCCGGTCGCCATCGAGCTGCTCAACGAGGTCGGTCCGATGGCCGTGTCGTCCGCGAACCTCACCGGCCACCCCTCGCCGGAGACCTGCGACGCGGCGCAGGAGATGCTCGCCGACTCCGTCTCCGTCTACCTCGACGGCGGCCCCACCCCCGGCAACGTGCCGTCGTCCATCGTGGACGTCTCCGGCCGTGTCCCGGTGCTGCTGCGCGAGGGCGCGCTCTCCCCGGACGAGCTGCGCAAGGTGGTACCCGATCTCGAGGTGGCGAATTGACGGCCCCTGAGGCGGGGCGTGGCATAGGCAACGGGGAACGTGCCGCGGAGATCACCACGACGTTCGTGGGGCTCCCGCGGGACTGCTTCCGCATCCTCCACGTCAGCACCGGCAACGTGTGCCGCTCGCCCATCACCGAGCGGCTGACCCGACATTTCGTGGCGGAGCGGCTCGGCGTGCTCGGCGGCGGCCTGATCGTGGAGAGCGCGGGCACCTGGGGCCACGAGGGCGCCCCGATGGAGACCAACGCGGAGACCGTGCTGGCCGAGTTCGGCGCGGACGCCGCCGGCTTCGTCGGCAGGGAACTGCTGGACGAGCACGTCATCATGGCCGACCTGGTGCTGACGGCCACCCGCGACCACCGCGCCCAGGTCATCTCCATGGGCCACTCGGCCGGTCTGCGCACCTTCACCCTCAAGGAGTTCACCCGGCTGGTGCGCGCCATAGACCCGGCCACGCTGCCGCCCCTGGAGGACGGGGTGGTCCAGCGCGCCCGCGCCCTGGTCCGCGCGGCCGCGGCCCTGCGCGGCTGGCTGCTGGCCCCGACCGCGGAGGCCGACGAGGTGTACGACCCGTACGGCGCGCCGCTGCCCTTCTTCCGCTCCATCGGGGACGAGATACGGGACGCGCTGGATCCCGTCGTCACCGCGCTGACGGGCGTGCCGGCCCGGATGTGAGGCCGTACCGGCGCGGCCGTCCGGCGGTACCGGAACCGACCCGGAACGGGTGAAACGGTCGCGCGTGCCGTCCACCCCGGGCCTACATTGGACTCACGTCACCGTCGACCGCCCGGAGCCCGTCATGTCGGTCACACCCCTCCTCGAGACGGACGTCCTGCGGCACCAGGACCCGGAGCTGGCCGAGATCCTGCGGGCGGAGCGGGAACGGCAGTCGACGACGCTCCAGCTGATCGCCGCGGAGAACTTCACGTCCCCGGCCGTGCTCGCCGCGCTGGGCTCGCCGCTCGCCAACAAGTACGCCGAGGGATACCCCGGCGCCCGCCACCACGGCGGCTGCGAGCTGGTCGACCTCGCCGAACGCCTCGCCGTGGAGCGGGCCAAGGCGCTCTTCGGCGCCGAGCACGCCAACGTCCAGTCCCACTCGGGCTCCTCGGCCGTCCTGGCCGCCTACGCGGCCCTGCTGCGCCCCGGGGACACCGTCCTCGCCCTCGGGCTGCCCCACGGCGGCCACCTCACCCACGGCTCGCCCGCGAACTTCTCCGGCCGCTGGTTCGACTTCGTCGGGTACGGCGTCGACGCCGAGACCGGTCTGGTCGACCACGACCAGGTGCGCCACCTCGCCCGCAACCACCGGCCCAAGGCCATCGTGTGCGGTTCGATCGCCTACCCCCGCCATATCGACCACGCCTTCTTCCGCGAGGTCGCCGACGAGGTGGGCGCCTACCTCATCGCCGACGCCGCGCACCCGATCGGACTGGTCGCCGGGGGAGCGGCGCCCAGCCCGGTGCCGTACGCCGACATCGTGTGCGCCACCACCCACAAGGTGCTGCGGGGCCCGCGCGGCGGGATGATCCTGTGCGGCGCCGAGCTGGCCGAGCGGGTCGACCGGGCGGTGTTCCCGTTCACGCAGGGCGGCGCGCAGATGCACACCATCGCCGCGAAGGCGGTCGCGTTCGGCGAGGCGGCGACTCCGGCGTTCGCCGCGTACGCGCACCAGGTGGTCGCCAACGCCCGGGTGCTCGCCGGCCACCTGGCCGCCGAGGGGTTCACCATCACCACCGGCGGCACGGACACCCATCTGATCACCACCGACCCGGCGCCGCTCGGCGTCGACGGGCGCAGCGCGCGCGGCCGGCTGGCGGCCGCCGGGATCGTCCTGGACTGCTGCGCCCTCCCGCACGGCGACGGACGCGGGCTGCGCCTGGGGACGGCCGCGGTGACCACCCAGGGCATGGGAGAGCCGGAAATGGTCCGGATCGCCGCGCTGATGGCGGCCGTGCTGCGCGGGGACAGCGAACCGGCCGGGGCGCGGGTGGAGGTCCGCGAGCTGACCGGTAAATTTCCGCCGTATCCCGGCTGAGCGAGGGTAGGCGCACAGGCGTACGCCCCGGCTCTGCACCCCGGTGCGCCCGGCGGTGCGACCGTCGTGCACAGCCACCCGTGCAACCATCGCCCGTACCCGGAAGTCCTCATCCATATGCGTCCGTCGCTAGGGTGTGAGGCTGTGATGGCCAGCGAGACCTGTGGGGAAGCCCGTGCGTGAATACCTGCTGACGCTCTGCATCACGGCCGCGGTGACGTATCTGCTGACAGGGCCGGTACGCAAGTTCGCGATCGTGGCCGGAGCCATGCCGGAGATCCGGGCACGTGACGTGCACCGGGAGCCCACTCCGCGCCTCGGCGGTATCGCTATGTTCTTCGGACTGTGCGCGGGCCTGCTGGTCGCGGACCACCTCACGAACCTCAACGAGGTCTTCGCCAAGTCCAACGAGCCGCGCGCGCTGCTGTCCGGTGCGGCCCTGATCTGGCTGATCGGCGTCCTGGACGACAAGTTCGAGATCGACGCGCTGATCAAGCTGGGCGGCCAGATGATCGCCGCGGGCGTGATGGTCATGCAGGGTCTGACGATCCTGTGGCTGCCCATCCCGGGTGTCGGCAACGTGGCGCTGACCCAGTGGCAGGGCACCCTGCTGACGGTGGCGCTGGTCGTCATCACGATCAACGCGGTGAACTTCGTGGACGGCCTGGACGGCCTGGCGGCGGGCATGGTGTGCATCGCCGCGGCGGCGTTCTTCCTGTACTCGTACCGGATCTGGTACTCGTACGGCATCGAGGCCGCGGCCCCGGCGACGCTCTTCGCGGCGATCCTGATGGGCATGTGCCTGGGCTTCCTGCCGCACAACATGCACCCGGCGCGGATCTTCATGGGCGACTCGGGATCGATGCTCATCGGGCTGGTGCTGGCGGCGGGTGCGATCTCGATCACCGGTCAGGTGGACCCGGACGCACTCGCCCTGTTCACGGGTTCGGAGAAGGCGGCCGTGCACCAGACGGTGCCGGTGTACATCCCGCTGCTGCTGCCGCTGACCATCATCGCCGTGCCGGCGGCCGACCTGGTGCTGGCGATCGTGCGGCGCACCTGGCGCGGCCAGTCGCCGTTCGCGGCGGACCGCGGCCACCTGCACCACCGGCTGCTGGAGATCGGCCACTCGCACAGCCGGGCCGTGCTGATCATGTACTTCTGGTCGGCACTGATCGGTTTCGGTGCCCTCGCCTACTCGGTGAACTCGGCGTCGATGTGGATCGTGCTGGGCGTGGTCTTCCTGAGCGCGATCGGCCTGGTCCTGCTGCTGCTCCCGCGCTTCACCCCGCGCGCCCCGAGGTGGGCGGAGCGGTTCGTGCCGCCGCGCTACCGCCGGCGCCGGCAGGCAGCGGAGGCGCTCACGGAGGCCGCGGAGACCGCGCCGCAGGAGGCCGTGGCGCAGGAAAGCACCGCGCGGGAGTGCGCCCCCGCCACCGACGAACGGGCCCCTGTCACGGCCGGTACGACCGGGGTCAACGGGGCCACGGCCATCGGCGCTCGTTCGCGTATCGGCAAGGCCACAAGGTAAGAATCTGACTAGAGCATTGCCAACTCGTGGGGGAGCAAAGCGCCCCAATACCAGACAGATGGGCGCTGTTTTTGCACAGACGCGCACGGTCACTCTCATGTGTGACAGCAAGCACACCCAGCAGGTAAAGACCTCATCAAATAGTTTGTGATACGGTTCACGAGAACCCGGGATAGAACCGAAGGACCGTAGTGCGACGGTCCCTTGGTGTGAGGTCTCGAATGCTCAGCCCGGGACTACGCTCGTCCATGACGACACCTGCCCCCCTGTGAAAGCGGAGTTGCCGCCATGCCGTCCAATGACGCCCGGAATCTTCTGCAGATCGCTGTGCCCTCAGCGGCCGCCGGCGTGATCGCCGTCGCCGTGAGCGCCGCGGTCGCGGGGGGCAAGGGTGCGCTCGGAGCGGCCGTCGGCGCGGTGATCGCCATCCTGTTCATGGGAATCGGCCTGTACGTGCTGCAGCGGACGGCGAAAACGCTCCCGCAGCTCTTCCAGGCCATGGGGCTGATGCTGTACATGGCACAGCTGCTCCTGCTCTTCATCTTCGTCGCCGTCTTCAAGGGCACCTCACTCTTCAACCCCAAGGCGTTCGCCTTGTCGCTGGTCGTCACGACCGTCGTGTGGATGGCCGCGCAGGCGCGCGCCCACATGAAGGCCAAGATCTTCTACGTCGACCCGGACCACGAGAAGAGCGAGAAGCACGAGAAGACCGGGCCGTCGTCGTGAGGGGTAGGGGCGGGATAAAGGCCTGTGAGATCTCCTGCTATCGTCCGGTGCCAACTGCGGCATCGCGGGCGCGGGCATCTGAGCTGACGCCTGCCCCATCGCGAGGCTCGATGCCCCCCAGCCGCCCCCACATCCGTAACACCAGTCCGGTGCCGATCCGCGGCCGTGCGCCGCGCCGACACAACGAGGTTGCCGTACCTATGCGTCACGCCGAAGGAGCCCGTGGTGAGTGCTGACCAGACCCAGCTCGCCTTTGACTGGAGTTGTCGGATCATGTCCGACAACGGGTGTGGCTTCCCGGCTCCGGGCCTGCACTCGTTCCTGTTCAAGCCGATGGCCACGGTCGGCGGCTTCGAGTTCAACAAGGTGATGCTGCTCGCGCTCGTCACCTCCGTGCTCGTCGTCGCGTTCTTCTGGGCGGCCTTCGGCAAGGCCAAGGTCATTCCCGGCAAGCTGCAGATGGTCGGCGAGGCCGGCTACGACTTCGTGCGCCGCGGCATCGTCTACGAGACGCTCGGCAAGCGCGAGGGCGAGAAGTGGGTGCCGCTCATGGTCTCCCTCTTCTTCTTCATCTGGATCATGAACATCTGGTCCGTGATCCCGCTGGCCCAGTTCCCGGTCGCCTCGGTCTTCGCCTTCCCCGTCGTGCTGGCCCTGCTCGTCTGGGTCCTGTGGGTCGGACTGACCTTCAAGCGCCACGGCTTCGTCGGGTTCTTCAAGAACATCACCGGCTACGACAAGTCGCTCGGTGCGGTGCTGCCGCTGGTCATGCTCATCGAGTTCTTCTCGAACCTGCTCGTCCGCCCGTTCACGCACGCGGTGCGACTCTTCGCCAACATGTTCGCCGGTCACCTGATGCTGGTGATGTTCACCGTCGCCTCCTGGTACCTGCTGAACAGCTGGATGATCCCGGCCGCCGGTGTCTCCTTCGTGATGACCATGGCCATGATCTGCTTCGAACTTTTCGTGCAGGCCGTCCAGGCGTACGTCTTCGTACTGCTGGCCTGCTCGTACATTCAGGGCGCTCTCGCCGAGCACCACTGAGCCTCAACACACCCCCCGGTCGTCCGGTGGTCAACCCCCACCGGTCCGTAAAGAGAAGGAAGAATCAGCATGGCTGCCACTGAGACCCTTGCCGCTGTCACCGGTTCCATCGGTTCCGTCGGTTACGGCCTCTCGGCCATCGGCCCCGGCATCGGCGTCGGCATCATCTTCGGCAACGGCACCCAGGCCCTCGCCCGCCAGCCCGAGGCCGCCGGCCTGATCCGTGCCAACCAGATCCTGGGCTTCGCCTTCTGTGAGGCGCTCGCCCTCATCGGCATCGTCATGCCGTTCGTGTTCGGTATCAAGTAAGACCTCCATACCGACACGCATCGACGAAAGGCACTGATGTGATCGCCAACCTGGCACAGCTGGCGGCCGAGACGGAGCAGAACCCGCTCATCCCGGCCGGTCCCGAGATGCTCGTCGGCACCATCGCCTTCGCCATCGTGTTCTTCTTCTTCTGGAAGAAGCTGCTTCCGAACATCAACAAGGTTCTGGAGGAGCGTCGCGCGGCGATCGAAGGCGGTATCGAAGAGGCCGACGCCATGAAGGTCGAGGCCCAGAGCGTCCTTGAGCAGTACAAGGCTCAGCTCGCCGAGGCCCGGCACGAGGCCGCGCGTCTGCGCCAGGAGGCGCAGGAGCAGGGTGCCACGCTCATCGCCGAGATGCGGGCCGAGGGCCAGCGGCAGCGCGAGGAGATCGTCGCCGCCGGTCACGCCCAGATCGAGGCCGACCGCAAGGCCGCCGCGGGCGCGCTCCGTCAGGACGTCGGCAAGCTCGCCACCGACCTGGCCGGCAAGCTCGTCGGCGAGTCCCTCGAGGACCACGCCCGCCAGAGCCGTGTGATCGACCGCTTCCTCGACGAGCTCGAGGAGAAGGCCGAGGCCGCCCGATGAACGGAGCGAGCCGCGAGGCCCTGGCAGCCGCGCGCGAGCGTCTCGACGCGCTGACGGACTCCACGTCCGTCGACGCGAGCACGCTCGCCGACGAGCTGGCGGCCGTCACCGCGCTGCTCGACCGCGAGGCCGGCCTGCGCCGGGTCCTCACCGACCCGGCGCAGTCCGGAGAGGCCAAGGCCCAGCTGGTGCAGCGCCTGATCGGCGGCCAGGTGAGCGGCGCCGCCGCCGACCTGGTGTCCGGCCTGGCCCGCTCCCGCTGGTCGCAGCCCCGCGACCTGGTGGACGCGCTGGAGGAGCTGGCGAACATCGCCGACCTCACCGTCGCGGAGAAGACCGGCACGCTCGACGACGTCGAGGACGAGCTGTTCCGGTTCGGCCGGATCGTCTCCTCCAACACCGGACTGCGGGCCGCGCTGACCGACCGGGCCGCGAGCGCCTCGGCCAAGGTCGAGCTGCTGCACCGGCTCCTCGGCGGCCGGGCCAAGCCCGTCACCGAGCGCCTGGTGGTCCGCCTCGTCACCGCGCCGCGTGGACGTAGCCTGGAAGCGGGACTGGAGTCCCAGTCCAAGCTCGCCGCCGAGCGCCGGGACCGCATGGTGGCGACCGTCACCTCCGCGGTGCCGCTGAGCGACCCGCAGAAGCGCCGCCTGGGCGACGCCCTGGCGAAGCTCTACGGCCGCCGGATGCACCTCAACCTGGACGTGGACCCCGACGTCATCGGCGGGATCCGGGTGCAGGTCGGCGACGAGGTCATCAACGGCTCCCTCGCGGACCGACTGGACGACGCCGCCCGCCGCATGGCGAGCTAGCAGCAACACAACAGAACGTGCTTACGGCCCTGGTTGGGCCGTGCAGAGGATTCACCTCGTTCAGGGGGGAGTCCCCATCCCCCCAAAGTGAAACTTCGGGCCCAACAAGGAGAGCAGGGAACCCAGATGGCGGAGCTCACGATCCGGCCGGAGGAGATCCGGGACGCGCTGGAGAATTTCGTCCAGTCGTACAAGCCGGACGCGGCCTCGCGCGAGGAGGTCGGTACGGTCACCGTCGCCGGCGACGGTATCGCCAAGATCGAGGGCCTGCCCTCGGCCATGGCGAACGAGCTGCTGAAGTTCGAGGACGGCTCCCTCGGTCTCGCGCTGAACCTGGAAGAGCGCGAGATCGGTGCCGTCGTCCTCGGTGAGTTCAGCGGCATCGAGGAGGGTCAGCCGGTCACCCGTACCGGCGAGGTCCTCTCCGTCGCGGTCGGCGAGGGCTACCTCGGCCGCGTCGTCGACCCGCTCGGCAACCCGATCGACGGCCTCGGCGAGATCGAGACGTCCGGCCGCCGCGCGCTGGAGCTGCAGGCCCCCACGGTCATGCAGCGCAAGTCGGTGCACGAGCCGATGGAGACCGGCTACAAGGCCGTCGACGCGATGACCCCGATCGGCCGTGGTCAGCGTCAGCTGATCATCGGTGACCGCCAGACCGGCAAGACCGCCCTGGCCGTCGACACGATCATCAACCAGCGCGACAACTGGCGCACCGGCGACCCGAAGAAGCAGGTCCGCTGCATCTACGTCGCCATCGGCCAGAAGGGCTCCACCATCGCCGGCGTGCGCCGCGCGCTGGAGGAGAACGGCGCCCTGGAGTACACGACCATCGTCGCCGCCCCGGCGTCCGACCCGGCCGGCTTCAAGTACCTGGCGCCGTACACCGGTTCGGCCATCGGTCAGCAGTGGATGTACGAGGGCAAGCACGTCCTCATCATCTTCGACGACCTGTCGAAGCAGGCCGACGCCTACCGCGCCGTGTCGCTGCTGCTGCGCCGCCCGCCGGGCCGCGAGGCCTACCCGGGTGACGTCTTCTACCTGCACTCCCGCCTGCTGGAGCGCTGCGCCAAGCTCTCCGACGACATGGGCGCCGGCTCGATGACCGGTCTGCCGATCGTCGAGACCAAGGCCAACGACGTCTCGGCGTTCATCCCGACCAACGTCATCTCCATCACCGACGGCCAGTGCTTCCTGGAGTCGGACCTGTTCAACGCCGGTCAGCGCCCCGCGCTGAACGTCGGTATCTCCGTCTCCCGAGTCGGTGGTTCCGCGCAGCACAAGGCGATGCGCCAGGTCTCCGGCCGTCTGCGCGTCGACCTCGCCCAGTTCCGTGAGCTGGAGGCGTTCGCCGCCTTCGGTTCCGACCTGGACGCGGCCTCGAAGCAGCAGCTGGAGCGCGGTCAGCGCATGGTCGAGCTGCTGAAGCAGGACCAGTACCAGCCGATGTCCACCGAGGACCAGGTCGTCTCCGTCTGGGCCGGCACCAACGGCCGCATGGACGACGTGCCGGTCGCCGACATCCGCCGCTTCGAGCGCGAGCTGCTGGACTACCTGCACCGCAAGGAGGCCGGTCTGCTCACCTCCATCCGCGAGGGCGCCAAGATGTCGAACGACACCATCCAGGCGATCGACGACGCGGTGGCGGAGTTCAAGAAGCAGTTCGAGACCTCGGACGGCAAGCTGCTCGGCGAGGACACTCCTGCCGCTGCCTCCAAGTGACGTAAGGAAGGGACCTGACTCATGGGAGCCCAGCTCCGGGTCTACAAGCGTCGCATCCGATCCGTCAGCGCGACCAAGAAGATCACCAAGGCGATGGAGATGATCGCCGCCTCGCGTGTCGTCAAGGCACAGCGCAAGGTGGCGGCCTCCACGCCGTACGCGCAGGAACTGACCCGCGCGGTGACGGCGGTCGGTACGGGTTCGAACACCAAGCACCCGCTCACCACGGAGGCGGAGAACCCGGCCCGTGCCGCGGTCCTGCTCCTCACGAGCGACCGCGGTCTGGCCGGTGCCTTCAACTCCAACGCCATCAAGGCGGCGGAGCAGCTGACCGAGCGCCTGGAGCGCGAGGGCAAGCAGGTGGACACGTACATCGTCGGCCGCCGTGGTGTCGCCCACTACAACTTCCGTGAGCGCAAGATCGCGGAGACGTTCACGGGCTTCACCGACGAGCCCACGTACGCGGACGCCAAGAAGGTCGCGGCGCCCCTGATCGAGGCCATCGAGAAGGACACGGAGGCGGGCGGCGTGGACGAGCTCCACATCGTCTACACCGAGTTCGTCTCGATGATGACGCAGACGGCGCTCGACGCGCGGCTGCTTCCGCTGCGCCTCGACGAGGTCGCGAAGGAGGCGAAGCCGCAGGGCGAGATCCTTCCGCTCTACGACTTCGAGCCGTCGGCGGAGGACGTCCTCGACGCCCTGCTGCCCCGCTACGTGGAGAGCCGGATCTACAACGCGCTGCTCCAGTCGGCCGCTTCGAAGCACGCCGCCACGCGGCGCGCGATGAAGTCGGCCACCGACAACGCGGGCGAGCTGATCAACACGCTCTCCCGTCTTGCCAACGCGGCCCGCCAGGCCGAAATCACCCAGGAAATCAGCGAGATCGTCGGTGGCGCGAGCGCCCTGGCCGACGCGACCGCGGGGAGTGACCGATAATGACCACCACTGTTGAGACCGCGACGGCTACGGGCCGCGTCGCCCGGGTCATCGGCCCGGTCGTCGACGTGGAGTTCCCCGTCGACGCGATGCCGGAGATCTACAACGCCCTTCACGTCGAGGTGGCCGACCCGGCCAACGCCGGCGAGAAGAAGACGCTGACCCTCGAGGTCGCGCAGCACCTGGGTGACGGCCTGGTCCGCACCATCTCGATGCAGCCCACCGACGGTCTGGTCCGCCAGGCCGCCGTGGTCGACACCGGCGACGGCATCACCGTCCCGGTCGGCGACTTCACCAAGGGCAAGGTGTTCAACACCCTCGGTGAGGTGCTGAACGTCGACGAGCAGTACGACGGCGAGCGCTGGTCCATCCACCGCAAGGCGCCGAACTTCGACGAGCTCGAGTCGAAGACCGAGATGTTCGAGACCGGCGTCAAGGTCATCGACCTGCTGACCCCGTACGTCAAGGGCGGCAAGATCGGTCTGTTCGGCGGCGCCGGCGTCGGCAAGACGGTGCTCATCCAGGAGATGATCTACCGTGTCGCCAACAACCACGACGGTGTCTCCGTGTTCGCCGGTGTCGGTGAGCGCACCCGTGAGGGCAACGACCTGATCGAGGAGATGGCCGACTCGGGCGTCATCGACAAGACCGCCCTGGTCTTCGGTCAGATGGACGAGCCGCCGGGCACCCGTCTGCGCGTCGCGCTGGCCGGCCTCACCATGGCCGAGTACTTCCGTGACGTCCAGAAGCAGGACGTGCTGTTCTTCATCGACAACATCTTCCGCTTCACGCAGGCCGGCTCCGAGGTCTCCACGCTGCTCGGCCGTATGCCGTCCGCGGTGGGCTACCAGCCGAACCTGGCCGACGAGATGGGTCTCCTCCAGGAGCGCATCACGTCGACCCGCGGTCACTCGATCACCTCGATGCAGGCGATCTACGTCCCCGCCGACGACCTGACCGACCCGGCCCCGGCCACCACCTTCGCCCACCTCGACGCGACGACGGTGCTCTCCCGTCCGATCTCGGAGAAGGGCATCTACCCGGCCGTGGACCCGCTGGACTCGACGTCCCGGATCCTGGACCCGCGGTACATCGCCGCGGACCACTACAACGCGGCCATGCGCGTGAAGAACATCCTGCAGAAGTACAAGGACCTGCAGGACATCATCGCGATCCTCGGTATCGACGAGCTCGGCGAGGAGGACAAGCTCGTCGTCCACCGTGCCCGTCGCGTGGAGCGCTTCCTGTCCCAGAACACCCACGTCGCCAAGCAGTTCACCGGCGTGGACGGCTCGGACGTGCCGCTCGACGAGTCGATCGCCGCGTTCAACGCGATCTGCGACGGTGAGTACGACCACTTCCCCGAGCAGGCGTTCTTCATGTGCGGTGGCATCGAGGACCTGAAGGCCAACGCCAAGGAGCTGGGCGTCTCCTGAGCCCCGTGCTCTCGGTGAGGGGGCGGGCGCGTCCCGCCCCCTCTGCCACGCCTATTAGAATTGACCCCAACACCCGGCACCCCCGCCGGGTGGTGACCCGAGGAGCCAACCTTGGCTGCTGAGCTGCACGTCGAGCTGGTCGCCGCCGACCGCCAGGTCTGGTCCGGAGAGGCCACCCTGGTCGTCGCGCGCACCACGTCCGGCGACATCGGCGTCATGCCCGGTCACCAGCCGCTGCTCGGTGTGCTGGAGTCGGGCCCGGTGACCATCCGTACGAGTGAAGGTGGAACGGTCGTCGCCGCGGTGCACGGCGGTTTCATCTCGTTCGCGGACAACAAGCTGTCCCTGCTGGCCGAGGTCGCCGAGCTGTCGGACGAGATCGATGTCCAGCGCACCGAGCGCGAGCTGGAGCGCGCGAAGGCGGAGGACGACGCGGAGGCCCAGCGCCGGGCCGATGTCCGCCTGCGGGCGGCGACGGCGGCGCGTTGATCCACCGCGCCGTGTGATGATGTCACTCAGCCGCGGTCGGCCCGGAGCAATCCGGTGCCGACCGCGGCTGTGGTGAATGTGGGTGTCTTTTCCGTTCCATTACCTAGTTCGAGGCTAGTTCGAACGTGGTTCCACTACCTGGGAGACGAGGAGGTCGGTGCCGATGGTCCTCGCTCTGACTGTGTGCGGGATCGTGATCGCGCTCGTGGTGGTGGGGCTGTTCCTGTTCGGGCTGCGGCGCAGGCTGATCCAGCGGTCCGGCGGCACCTTCGACTGCTCGCTGCGCTGGGACGTGGCCGAGAAGCCGGACGCGGGCGGCAAGGGCTGGGGCTACGGCGTCGCCCGCTACAACGGCGACCGCATCGAGTGGTACCGCGTCTTCTCCTACGCGCTGCGTCCCCGCCGCACCCTGGAGCGCGCGGCGATCGAGGTGTCCGGCCGCCGGCTGCCCGAGGGCGAGGAGGAGCTGGCGCTGCTCTCCGACGCGGTGGTCCTCGCCTGCACCCACCGGGGCACGCGGCTGGAGCTCGCGATGAGCGAGGACGCGCTGACCGGTTTCCTCGCGTGGCTGGAGGCGGCTCCGCCCGGCCAGCGGGTGAACGTGGCGTAGCGGCGTTCGGACGAGGACGACGGAAAGCGAACCGCGGGCGGGCCCTTGGGCCCGCCCGCGGCGGTCGTGCGGCGGGAGCGGTCAGCTCAGTCCGCTGTTGATGGCGCTCACCAGCTCACCGTTGCTGGTGTCACCGCTGAACTCCCAGAAGAACGCGCCGCCCAGGCCCTGGTTCTTGGCCCAGGTCATCTTGGAGGCGATGGTGGCGGGGGTGTCGTAGGACCACCAGTTGCCGCCGCAGTGCGCGTAGGCCGTGCCCGCGACGGTGCCGGTGGCCGGGCAGGACGTCTTGAGCACCTTGTAGTCCTCGATGCCCTGCTCGTAGGTGCCCGTGGCCGGGCCGGTGGCGGTGCCGCCGGGGGCGTCCTGGGTGACGCCGGTCCAGCCGCGGCCGTAGAAGCCGATGCCGATGAGCAGCTTGCTCGCGGGGACGCCGATCGCCTTGTACTTGGCCATCGCGTCGGCGGTGGTGAAGCCGTCCTTCGGGATGCCGGAGTACGAGGTGAGCGGGGAGTGCGGGGCCGTCGGGCCCTTGGCGTCCCAGGCGCCGAAGAAGTCGTACGTCATCACGTTGTACCAGTCGACGTACTGGGCGGCGCCCGCGTAGTCCGCGGCCTCGATCTTGCCGCCGGCCGAGCCGTCGGCGGTGACCGCGGAGGTGACCAGGGCCTTGGAGCCGAACTTGGCGCGCAGCGCCGACATCACGTTCTTGTACGCGGCCGCACCGCTGGTGTCACAGGACAGGCCGCAGGCGTTCGGGTACTCCCAGTCGATGTCGATGCCGTCGAAGACGTCGGCCCAGCGCGGGTCCTCGACCAGGTTGTAGCAGGACTGGGCGAAGGCGGTCGGGTTGGCCGCCGCCTGCGCGAAGCCGCCGGACCAGGTCCAGCCGCCGAAGGACCAGATGACCTTGAGGTTCGGGTACTTGGCCTTCAGCTCGCGCAACTGGTTGAAGTTGCCGCGCAGCGGCTGGTCCCAGGTGTCGGCCACGCCGCTGACCGACTGGTCCGCGGTGAACGCCTTGTCGTAGTCGGCGTAGGAGTCGCCGATGGCGCACTGGCCGTTGGTGACGTTGCCGAAGGCGTAGTTGATGTGGGTGATCTTCGCGGCGGAGCCGGACGTCACCAGGTTCTTGACGTTGTAGTTCCGGCCGTAGATACCCCACTCGGTGAAGTAGCCGAGCTTGACCTTGTCACCGCCGGTGGGCGGGGGAGTGGTGCCGCCGCCGGTGGTGTGCACCTTGACCGCGCCACTGACCGGACCGGTCTGGTCGGCGGTGTCGCGGGCCTGCACGGTGTAGGAGTAGTCGGTGCCGGCGGTCAGACCGCTGTCCGTGTAGGACGTGCCGGTGACCGTGGCGACCTTGCTGCCGTCGCGCAGCACGTCGTAGTTCTTGACGCCCTTGTCGTCGGTGGCCGCGCCCCAGCTGAGCTTCACCGAGGTGTCGGTGATGCCGGAGGCGGTCGGGGTGCCGGGCGCGGAGGGGGCCGCGTCGCCGGGGACCGTCGTCCCGTCGCAGCTGTCGCCGTTCAGCTTGCAGTTGGACGGGGAGCCGGGGCCCGCGCCGTTGAAGCCGAAGGAGACGGAGGCGCCGGGGGCGAGGGTGCCGTTGTAGGACTTGTTCTTGGCGGTCCAGTGGGTGCCGGAGTTCGTGACGTCGGCGTCCCACGCCGAGGTCACGGAGGTGCCGGAGGGGAAGTCCCACTCGACGGTCCAGGAGCTGATGCTGCTGGTACCGGTGTTCTTGATGGTCCACTGACCGCCGAAGCCGGTTCCCCAGTCGCTGGTCTTGGCGAAGCTCGCGGTCGCGTTGGTCGCGGCCTGGGCGGGGCTCGCGAGACCGACCAGGCCGGCCAGGGGGAGCAACAGGGTCGCGAACCCTGCCGCGGCTCTGTGTCTGAAGCGCATGCTGCGCCTCCCTCTTCATCGGGGGTGTCAGGGGCATGACTGAGCCTTCACGCCCACGGTGCCGCGAGAATAGAAAGGTCTGGACCACAGGTCAATAGGTCTGGACCACTTGCCTGTTCGCCCCTCTTGATCACCAACTCCCGCATCACAGGAGCCTCTTGGGAAGCGCCCCAGGCCGGGGGCCGTACTCTGTCCGGGCGATGAGCGAGGGAGGGCACATGAGCGAGCCGACACGCCCCGGGACCGTGCTGGTCGTGGACGACGACGAGGCCATCCGGCGCTCGCTGGAGCGGGGGCTCAGGCTCAGCGGCTTCACCGTCCGCACCGCCGACAGCGGCCCCGGGGCCCTGGCCGCGGTCCGGGACGTGGCCCCCGACGTCCTGGTGCTCGACGTGTCGATGCCCGGGATGAGCGGCATCGAGGTGTGCACCCGGCTCCGGGACGAGGGCCGGGACCTGCCCGTGCTGATGCTCTCCGCGCTCGACGAGACCGCCGACCGCATCGCGGGACTCCAGGCGGGCGGCGACGACTACCTGGTCAAGCCCTTCGCCCTCCAGGAACTGGTGCTGCGCCTGCGGGCCCTGCTGCGCCGCCGGCCGCCCACCGGCCGTGAGGTGCTGCGCGTCGCCGCCCTCGTGATCGATCCCGCCGCCCGCACCGCCGAGCGCGCCGGACGGCCGCTGGAGCTGACCCGCCGCGAGTTCGAACTGCTGGAGGTGCTCGCCCGCAACGCCGGTCTCGTCCTCACCCGCGACCAGCTCCTGGAACGTGTGTGGGGCTACGACTTCGACGTGCGCACCGACGCCGTCGACACCTTCGTCAGCTACCTGCGGCGCAAACTGGAGGCCGGCGGACACCCCCGGCTGATCCACACGGTGCGCGGTGTCGGCTTCGTCCTGCGGGAGACCCCGTGAGGCTCTCCACCAGGATCGGCCTCGCCGTCGGCTGCACCGTCCCGCTCCTGGTCCTGGCCTCCGGCTGGTTGCTGCTCCACCTCGTCGCCCGGGACCTGCGCGGCGCCGAGGACCGGCAACTGCGCCAGCGGGCGGCGGCCGTCGCACCCGACGCCCGGGCCCTGCTGCGGGCCGCCTCGAACGGCCGGCCCAAGGCGGCCGACACCCGCGAGCGGCAGCTCTACAGCGCCGCCCTCGACGTCGGCGTACGCGTCGTCACCCCCGGAGCGACCTTCAGCGGCGGCCCCCAGCCCGGCCCCGCCGTGCCCCTGCCGCCGCGCACCGCCGGGCCGGTGACCGTGCACGCGGCCGGCCGCGACTGGCGCGCCCTGGCCCGGCCGGTGCGGACCGCCCGCGCCACCGGCACCCTGTGGGTGTTCGCGCCCGACACCGCGGAGCGCACCCGGGTCCGGCTCGTCCGGCGCCGGGTGCTGCTGACCGCACTGCTCGCCGCCCCGCTGTCCGGACTGCTCGCCTGGGGCCTGGCCAGCGGCGCGAGCGCACCCCTGCGCCGACTGACCCGGCGCACCGCGGGACTCGACCCGCGCACCAGCACGGCCCGGCCGCCCGGGGAGCACACCGGGGTGCGCGAGGTCGACGAACTCGCCGCCACCGTACGCACCGTCCTCGCCCGCTACGACGAGCAGGCCGCGCGCACCGCCCAGGCCCTGGACACCGCCCGCTCCTTCTCCTCGGCCGCCGCGCACGAACTGCGCACCCCGCTCATGAGCATCGGCACCAACCTCGACATCCTCGCCGACCACCCCGGCCTGCCCGCCGCCGACCGCGGCGAGATCGTCACCGACCTGCGCCGCGAACACGCCCGGCTGCTCGGCCTGCTGGTGATGCTGCGCGAGCTGGGCCGCGGCGACCTGGTCGACGCGGACGCCTTCCACGACGTCGACCTCGCGGACCTCGCCGACACCGCGGTCGCCGAGGCCAGGCGCCGCGCTCCGGACGCCGTGATCACCCTGGACGCGCCGCCCGGCCCCGCCGTGCACGGCTGGGAGGCCGGGCTGCGGCTGCTGCTCGACAACCTGCTCGCCAACGCCCTGGCCCACGGCCGGGACGCGGACGGCCGGGCCACCGTGGCGGTCGGCGTGAGGGCCGAGGCCGGACAGGTGCTGATCACCGTGACCGACCGGGGCCCCGGGGTGCCGCCCGACGCCCGCGACCGGATCTTCGAGCGGTTCCGGCGGGGCCCGCACAGCCCCGGCTCCGGCCTCGGCCTCACCCTCGTCGCCCAGCAGGCGGCACTGCACCGGGGGAGCGCCCTGGTGACCGACGCGCCGGACGGCACCGGGGCACGCTTCGAGATACGGCTGCCCTCGGGCGACGGCACCCCGCCCGACCGGCGGGACTGGCTGATCGGGACAGCCCGGGCAGACCGGTCACAGAGTTTCCCCAAAGACCGTTCCTAGCCTCCGTACCGGCGGACGGACGACAGGCCCGTCCGGGAACGGAACGGAGAGACGGATGAACGCACGACGAGGCACCCGCACGCTGCTCGCCGGGTTCGCCGCGGCGGCCGTGCTCGCGGGCACCACCGGCGCGGCCGCCGCCGACGCCACCCCCGCACCCGGCCCCACGGGGGACGGGGCGCGCGCCCTGTGCAAGCGGGTGCCGAAGCTCGACCGCCGGATCGAGCGCGCCCTGAAGCGGCTGGACGCGGGAGCCGGCCGGCGCGGCTCGGTGGCGCGGCTGCAGCGGCGCGTGGACAACGCGAAACAGGCGGGCCACACCGAGATCGCCACGTTCCTCCAGGACCGGCTGGACTTCCGCAAGTCCCTGGTGACGAACCTGAAGCAGCGGCAGAAGGACCTGAACGACGTCCGGACCTGGTGCCGGGACAACGGCACCGGCAAGGCGGCGGGCTGATGCGGGCGCGCGCCGGGTGGGCGGCACTGTCGGCGGCGGCGCTGCTGGTCACGCTCGTCGCGGGCTGCGCGCACCACGACGGGGCCGCGCCGAAGGCGCCGACCTCCTCCACGCCCTCCGCCTCCGCGTCCCTCCCGGGCACGTCCTCGGGCTACGCGGAGATGCGGAAGAAGGTCGACGCCGCCGAGTCCGCGGCCGCGGCGGCCGACCGGGACGCGGCCGACGACGCGACCGGCGGCACGGACCGCTGAGCCGGGCGTGACCGGCGCGAGGGGACCGGGCGGGGGAGTCTCAGCGCTCCCCGCCCGGCACCCACAGCACGTCCCCGGTCTCCTTGTTGGCGATCCTGGCCAGGATGAACAGCAGGTCCGAGAGCCGGTTGAGGTAGGTCGCGGTGAGCGGGTTCATGTGCTCGCCGTGCACCTCAAGGGCCGCCCACGTGGAGCGCTCGGCGCGGCGCACGACCGTGCACGCCTGGTGCAGCAGGGCAGCGCCGGGCGTGCCGCCGGGCAGGATGAAGGAGCGCAGCTTCTCCAGCCGCTCGTTGAAGCGGTCGCAGTCCGCCTCCAGCCGGTCGACGTAGAACTGCTCCACCCGCAGCGGCGGGAACTCCGGGTTCTCCACCACCGGCGTGGAGAGGTCCGCGCCCACGTCGAACAGGTCGTTCTGGACGCGGGTGAGGACCTCGACGACCTCCGCCTCCAGACCGCCCAGCGCGATCGCCGTGCCGAGGACCGCGTTGGCCTCGTTGGCGTCGGCGTACGCCGAGATCCGCAGATCGGTCTTGGCGACTCGGCTCATGTCCCCGAGGGCGGTGGTGCCCCGGTCGCCGGTCCTGGTGTAGATGCGCGTCAGATTGACCATGCGACCAGCGTAGTTACACCCCGGCGGTAGGGAACACGCCTCCCGGCCCTACGGCGCGCGCCTCCCGGCCGGCGGGGGCCTCCACGGCGCGGCGGACCCGTGCGCGAGGAGGCCGCCCGCAGGGGCAACCAGGGGGCCGCGACGGGGCTTTGAGGCCCCGGCCGGCAGGACCGCGGACGCGCCCGGAAGGCCGTCGGGAGGAGCGCCGGGGCCGCCGCACAGGACGTGACGGGTGTCTCACTCGCTGAGACAGTGACACGCATTACTTACCGTCCTCAAGACGCCACGCGAGCGCTAATGTCCGCCGAAGAGGCAGACGTCGAACGCGTACAAGGGAGTCGGAGTGGCAGGGAAGCTCGCCGTCATCGGGGCCGGTCTCATGGGGTCCGGCATCGCCCAGGTCGCCGCGCAGGCCGGCTGGGACGTCGTCCTGCGGGACGTCACCGACGAGGCGCTCAAGCGTGGCACCGACGGCATCAAGGCCTCGTACGACAAGTTCGTCGCCAAGGGCAAGCTCGCGGCGGACGACGCCGAGGCCGCCCTCGCCCGCATCACCGCGACCACCGACCTGGACGCCGCCGCCGACGCCGACATCGTCGTCGAGGCCGTCTTCGAGAAGCTGGAGGTCAAGCACGAGATCTTCCGCGCGCTCGACAAGATCGTGCGCGCGGACACCGTGCTCGCCTCCAACACCTCCGCCATCCCGATCACCAAGATCGCGGCGGCCACCGAGCACCCCGAGCGGGTGGTCGGCGTGCACTTCTTCTCGCCGGTGCCGATGATGCAGCTCGTCGAGCTGGTCCGCGGCTACAAGACGAGCGACGAAACCCTCGCCACGGCCCGCGAGTTCGCCGAGTCGGTCGGCAAGACCTGCATCGTCGTCAACCGCGACGTCGCCGGCTTCGTCACCACCCGGCTGATCTCCGCCCTCGTCGTCGAGGCGACCAAGCTCTACGAGTCCGGCGTCGCCACGGCCGAGGACATCGACCTCGCCTGCAAGCTGGGCTTCGGGCACGCCATGGGCCCGCTGGCCACGGCGGACCTGACCGGCGTGGACATCCTGCTGCACGCCACCGGCAACATCTACACCGAGTCCCAGGACGAGAAGTTCGCCCCGCCGGAGCTGATGCGCCGGATGGTGGACGCCGGTGACATCGGGCGCAAGAGCGGGCAGGGCTTCTACAAGTACTGACCCGTACACGACCGGACGCACGCCCCGGGAGCATCACTCTCGGGGGTGAATTCGGTATCGGTTCGCTTACAAACAGCAACCACTCTGCCACTCAAGCAGTCAGACGTTGCACAACATGAGCACCGACACGGAGTACGCACACCGCACTCAACGGGGAGCGCATATGTACATCAGGGGCGACCACGCCGAGCTGGTCGTCGGGGGCCGCCTCGACGTCCGCAGCGCGGCGGACGCCCGTACGGCCCTGCACTCGGCCGTCGACGACGGAGTCGGTGACCTGGTGCTCGACCTGTCCGAACTGGACTCCTGGGACGCCACCGGACTCGGCGTGATCATGGGTGCCCACCGGCGGGCCGGCCGCTGCGGGCGCCGCCTGGTCCTGCGCCGTGTCCCGCCGCAGATGCAGCGCCTGCTGGTGGCCACCCGGCTGCACCGCATCCTCGCCATCGAGGGCGGCATCGGCGTGGAGTCGCTGCCCCGGGTGTAAGGCCGCGATCGGGTGTGAACCGGGCGTCGGGCAGGAGCCGGACGCAGCCGCCGAACCGCACGTCGAGGGCAATCCTCACCGGACCGTGACGTCTCGGGCCGCGCGGCACCCCGCCCTGTCGTGGATACTGTGCGAAGGTTTAGGGTTCGGTCGCCCGCAGCCTCATGAACCCTCGAGCGGGCCCGGACCAGAAGCGACAGCACGGTGTGTGCAACAGGCCGGGAGGGGCCGCCTGATGAGGGCACACGACGCTTTTGGGGGGCTTGAACCCATGGACCCGATCACTCCGGGACCCGAGGAGCAGGGCCAGGCTCCAGGCCGCCGCCCGCCCCGGGAATCCCTCACCTCCGACTTCGGCCAGAGCACGCCCGCGGTCGTCCGCACGGCGCAGCTCGTCTCCGGCGACTTCCTGCTGACCGTCAACCCCGTGGACGGCAGCGAGATCGAGCCCTGCCCGCCGCACGAGCGGCCCGGCCGGCCCCGCAAGCGCACCGCCGCCGAGCGTGCCGAGACCGAGCGTGCCGCCCGGCCTCCCGTCCCCGCGGGTCCGGCGCTGCCCACGTTCGCCCTCCTGGAACGCCAGGACGAACGCGAGCGCCTGGTCCGCCTGCTGGCCCGCGGCCGCTCCGTGCGCCTCACCGGCCCGGGCGGTTCCGGCCGCACCGCGCTGCTCGACCTCGTCGCCGACGACTGCCTGGACCTCGCCCCCGACGGCGTCGTCCGGCTCACCGGTTTCCGGCGCACGGCCACCGATCTGCTCCACGACCTCTTCCACGCCGTCCACGACGCCCCGCGCCACCGGCCGGAGCGGGAGGAACTGCTCGAACTGGTCGGTGAGATCGGCGCGGTCGTCGTCGTGGACGACCTGGAGTTCGGCGGCGCCGCCCTGGAGGAGCTGCTCGACGCCACCCCCGAGTGCGCCTTCCTGCTGGGTGCCACCCCGGACGTCCCCGCGCCCACCGCGGACTCCGAGGTCGAGGAGGTCTTCCTCGGCGGACTCGACCGCGCGGCCGGCGTGGAGATCCTGGAGCGCGCCGTCGGCCGCGTGCTCTCCGAGGAGGAGGCCAACTGGGCGGGCGACCTCTGGTTCGAGTCGGAGGGGCTGCCCCTGCGGTTCGTCCAGGCCGGCGCCCTGCTGCGGCAGCGCGAGCAGCTGCGGGCCAGCACCGGCGCGGTGGACGAGTACGGCGTCTTCGAGGACGTACGGCCCCCCGTCGAGGACGTGTTCGGCGACGCGGCGCTCGACGAGGCGGAGGCCGAGCGGGTGCCGCTGCCCTCGCTCGCCGAGGCGGCGGCGCCCGCGCCCCTGCTCGCCTCCCGGCTCAGCGCCTCCGCCCGTGCCACGCTCCGCTTCGCCGTCGCCCTCGGCGGCGAGGTGCCGCACCAGGCCCATCTGCCCGCGCTGGTGGGTGACACCCACGCGGACGCCGCGCTCGGCGAACTGGCGGGCTGCGGGCTGGTCTCCCCGGTGGGCGCCCGCTACCGTCTCGCGGCCGGTGTGCAGGCCCAGCTGGAGGCGGCCGGCTACGACGCCGACGCCCCGGCCCAGGCGCTCACCGCGGCCGAGCACTACGCCTGGTGGGCCGGACACCCCTCGGTCACCCCGGAGCGGGTCGGCGCCGAGGCCGACGCGGTGCTCGCCGCGCTCACCGTCGTGGTGCCCGCCACGGTGCCGCCGGCCGAGGACGAGGAGAGCGTCGCCGTCCGGCTCGCCCGCACGGCCGCCCCCGCCTTCGCCACCGGCCTGCACTGGAGCGCCTGGGAGCGGGCGCTGCGGCTCGGCGCCGAAGCCTGTCTGGCGTCCGGCGAGGCGGCGGACGAGGCTTACTTCCACCACGAGTTGGGGGTCCTCGCGCTCTGCGAGGGCCGTCTCGACCGGTCCCGGGCCGAGCTGGAGACGGCGGGCGGCCTGCGCGGGGCGCTCGCCGACAAGCGGGGCGCGGTGGCCGGGCGGCGCGCGCTGGCGCTGGTCGCCGACCTCTCGGGCGAGGCGCCCGGCATGCCGTCGACGGCGGGCGAGGAGGTGCCGGACGCGCGGCACGAGGAGTCGGCGTCGCCGCCGGGCGGGGTGCCCGCGCTCCACGGCTCCCACGAGCTCACGGGCGCCACCCTGGTGACCCGCCGGCCTGCCACCGCCGGGTCCGCCGGCGGGATGCGCCGGCCGGCCCGCCGCAACCTGGTGGCGGCCGGTTCGGGCGCGCTGCTCGCGGTGGTGCTCGGCACGGTCGTCACGCTGGGCATGACGTCCGGTCAGGACTCCGGGAAGGACCCGGCCGGCAAGGTCGAGGTCAACCCGTCGGTGAGCCAGGACCTGGACGACGGCAGCCTGGGCGCCGACCCGGCGAAGGACACCGGCGGCGGCGGTCGTACGACCACCCCGAGCAGCAGCCCGACGGACCCGGGTCCGGACGGCACCTACGGCACCTCGGACGACCCGGCGTCGACCGCGGCCACCACCGGTCCGACGGTCCACCCGAGCGGTTCGCGGACGCCGGGAGGCGGGGGCACGACGCCGAAGCCGTCGAGGACCACGCGGAAGCCGGGTTCCCCGACTCCGACGCCGACCAGGTCGACCCGGCCGTCGTCCTCCCCGTCCGGCACGCCCTCGACGTCTCCTTCGGCCTCCCCGTCGGTGACGCCGTCCGGCAGCACCCCGTCGACCAGCGACTCGGCGAGCGGCCCTTCGTCCCCGGACGGCACGGCGGGCAGTTCCGCCCCGGTGATGTAGGACGGCCGGGGGCCGTCGCCGCGTGGCGACGGCCCCCGGCCTCCGTGCCGCTGCCCGGTGCTGCCCGGCGCCGCCCGGTCAGAACAGCCTGAGCTTGTCGTCCTCGATGCCGCGCAGGGCGTCGTAGTCCAGGATCTGGCAGTTGATGCCCCGGTCCGTGGCGAGGACCCGGGCCTGCGGCTTGATCTCCTGGGCGGCGAAGACACCGCGGACCGGGGCGAGGTGCGGGTCGCGGTTCAGCAGTTCGAGGTAGCGGGTGAGCTGTTCGACGCCGTCGATCTCACCGCGCCGCTTGATCTCCACGGCGACCGTCCCGCCGTCCGCGTCCCGGCACAGGATGTCCACCGGTCCGATCGCGGTCATGTACTCGCGGCGGATCAGGGTGTAGCCGTCGCCCAGCGTCTCGATGCGGTCGGCGAGGAGTTCCTGAAGGTGCGCTTCCACGCCGTCCTTGATCAGGCCGGGGTCCACGCCGAGTTCGTGCGAGGAGTCGTGGAGGATCTCCTCCATCGTGATGATCAGTTTCTCGCCCGCTTTGTTGACGACGGTCCAGACGCCCTCGTCCTCGCCCGCGCCCTCCTTCAGCGTGCAGGGCGGCGACATCCAGTTGAGGGGCTTGTAGGCCCGGTCGTCCGCGTGGATGGAGACGCTGCCGTCCGCCTTGACCAGGATCAGGCGGGGCGCCGAGGGCAGGTGGGCGGTGAGTCGGCCGGCGTAGTCGACCGAGCATCGGGCAATGACGAGACGCATGGTCGGCAACGCTACTCGACGCCCGCGGGTGCTCGCGATTCGCCCTGCTCCCGTCCCTCTCCGCCGTCCCCCGCGTCCCGCTGGGCCACCCTATTCATCCTGGTAACTCTTGTTCATCCTTGGCCGATTGTGGGCCCAAAGGGACCGTTCCATATACGCAATCTGCTGGTGTGGTCACCGACCGTTGCCTACCGTAGAGAACGGGAGGTCGCGACGTGTGTACTGAGCGTGTTCGATATCGCGAACTTCCGCATCTGTCCGGCAACCCCTGCTCGTCGGGGGTGCGAGAGGAGAACCCATGTCGCTCGACGTCTCACCGGCCCTACTCGAACAGGCCGAGCGAGGCGAGGTCGACGAAGCAGCATTCGTCGACTGCGTCCGGACCTCCCTGCCCTATGCGTGGGAGATGATCAGCTCCCTGGTGGCCCAGCTGAAGGTGGACGGCGGTTCCTTCGCCGACAACCAGACGCCCCCGCCGGACGAGCAGGCACGGGGTCAGCTGCTGCGCGCGCTCGCCAGTGACGCCATACGCGGCGCCCTGCAGCGGCACTTCGGGGTGCGGCTGGCCTTCCAGAACTGCCACCGGGTGGCGGTGTTCCCGCTGGACGCCTCGGTCGACGAGACGTTGGCCCGCTTCACCTCGGTGCGCAGCCAGTTGCTGAACCAGTCGCCGGAGTTCCGGGACTGCTGACGCGCGATCGACGGGCCGCTTCCGCAGTGGGCCCGGTGCTTGCCGCTCCGCCCGGGGGAGGTGCGTGCGTACTGGGGCGGCAAGCCCCCGTTGTGCCGTGACGCGCCCGTGCCCCCGGGGGAGCCGGCGGCCGCTCAGCGTAGTTGCGGCAGGACCTCGGCGCCGATCCGCCGCAGGTTCTCCTCCGTGGCCGCGAGGTCGCCGGAGCCCTCGACGAGCAGGGCGAAGCGGGAGATGCCGGTGCGCTCCGAGGTGGCCGCGAGCCGGTCGGCGGCGAGCCGCGGGGTGCCCACCGGGTGCAGTCCGCAGAGCAGTTCGGTGTACGCGAGCGGATCGCGCATCGCGCGCGCCCGGCCGTCGACCGTGACATGCGCGTCGAGGCCCTGCTTGAGCCAGCCCGGCATGGCCTTCAGCAGCGTCTCCGCCGCGTCGCTGCGCCGGTCCGCGATCTGGCAGACGCCGGCCGAGACATGGGCCGCGCCCGTGATCTCCTCGGCCGGCCGCCCCGCGGCCCGCGCGAACTGCCGCCACAGGGCGACCATCTCGGCCTTTTCCTCGTCCCCGATGTGCATCCCGAGCAGCATCGGCAGTCCGCGCTCGGCGGCCAGCCGCACGGTCGACGGCGAGGTGCAGGCGACGACCACCTCCGGCCCGGGTGTGTCCGTCAGCGCCTCCGACGGACGGGGCACGACGGGCACCTCGCGGAAGGAGAACCGCTCTCCCGCGGCCGACACCGACGGTTCGCTCAGCCAGCGGACCAGCAGATCGAGTGATTCCGGGAACCCGTGCTCGTACGCGCCGACGCCCGAGCCGAACACCTCCAGATCCACCCACGGACCGCCGCGCCCCACGCCGAGCGTGAACCGTCCGCCGCTCGTCAGGTGCAGCAGCGCCGCCTGCTCGCCGAGCGCGACCGGGTGCGCGGTGGGTAGTACGCTGACCGCCGTGCCGACACGGATGCGGCGGGTGCGGCCGAGCAGCAGCGCGGCCAGGGTGACGGCGGACGGGCAGGTGCCGTACGGGACGAAGTGGTGCTCCGCCAGCCACACCGCGTCCAGCCCGGCCTCCTCGCTGACCTCCGCCGCGCGGACCGCCCGGTGCAGCGCCTCGCCCTGGCCCTGCCCCGGGAACTGTGCCGCCAGCACAAAACTACCTACGTGCATCGCATTTCCTGCTTCCTTGGCTCCGACCGGAGCTCCCCCACCCGGCATAACCGTCTGACACGTGCCGAGGACACGGCCTGGCGGAGGGATTTGCGGATTGTCTGCAGAATGGGCCGTCCAGGAGGGGGACTTGTACGGGTTGGAGCGCTTCGGGTACCCGTCCGGAAGCCGCGTAGGCTGGATGCAGTCCGTGCTTCCTGTATAGCCCCGAGAGGTGTCCCGTGTCTCCGCGTCGCAACCGACCGAAGGCCGCCGGAGAGTCCGGCCGGAGCGCCGAGGACGACTCCGCCGGCCGGTACGGCGGCTGGCAGTCGACCGAGAGCTGGCAGGGCGAGGAGTGGAGCGTGCGCCATGTCGCGGGGGCGAGCGTGCAGGGCAAGACCTACCGCTGTCCCGGCTGCGACCAGCTGATCCCCTCCGCCGTCCCGCACGTGGTGGCCTGGCCGGAGCACGCGGGCGTCGACGACCGCCGCCACTGGCACAAGGCGTGCTGGAACGCGAAGGACCGCCGCACCACGAGGGTGCAGCGGTCCCGTAACGCGCCGAGGTTCTGAGCTACACGTCCCGGCTCTGCAGCAGCGCGCAGGCGCCGGCGAACGCGGCCGCCGTCACGCCGAGCATGATCCACAGCGGGTCCCAGCCCGTCGGGCCGGACGAGCTCAGGGTGTTGTCGTAGAAGACGCCCATCTGGCTCGGGATCGAGTACTCCAGCAGCGCCTTCTGCACCTTCTCCAGCGACGAGGCGTTCATGAACAGGGCGATCACCAGCGGGGCGAGCACGGCGCCGATCATGATGGTGATGGCGCCCGCCGAGTGCCGGATGATCGAGCCCACGAGCAGCGAGAGCAGTCCGAGCAGCGCGATGTAGAGGCTGATGCCGACCGTGGCCTTCAGCCATTCCCCGCCGGAGGGGGAGTGCGCGCCCTGGCCGTCCAGCATGGACGTCTGCACCATCGCCACGAACGACACGGTGATCAGCGTCACCGCGAAGGCGATGACGAAGAACACGATCGCCTTGGCGGTCAGCACCCGGGCCCGGCTCGGGCACGCGGTCATCGTCGTGCGGATCATGCCCGTGCCGTACTCGGACGCCGTGGTCAGCACGCCGAGCGTGATGATGCACATCATGCCGATCAGCAGGCCGAAGAACCCGAGGGTCAGCGGGCTGGTGCCACCGAGGTCGCCGGAGCCGCGGACCGCGACACCGGCCAGCAGGCCGATGCCGACCACGAGCAGGACGAAGACGCCGAGCGTCCACATCGTCGAGCGCACCGACTTGATCTTCGTCCACTCGGAGGCGAGGGCGTGCCCGAGGTGGGTGCGCACCACCGGGATCGGCGAGCTGTAGCCGTGGTACGGCCCGCCGGGCGCCGCCTGCCGGTCGGGCGCTGCGGGGGATCCCTGCGGCATCGGGGGCTGGTGGGTGCTCATCGGGCGTCCTCGGGCTGGGTCTGGGCGGGGGCGGCGGGAGCGGGCTGGGCCGGGGCGGCGGCCGGCGCCGGGGCGGCCGCGGGCGGCTCGGTCTGCGGGGCCTGCGGAACCGGCTGTGCCTGGGTGCCCGGCGCGGCGTACGGGTTGGGGGCGCCGGCGCCCGGAGCGCCGTAGCCGGGCGCCGGAGCGGCGCCGCCGTACGGGCCCGAGGGCGGCGTCGGCATCGCGAACGGCTGTCCGCCCTGCTGGGGCGGCGGCGGGGCGTACCAGCCGGGCTGGCCCTGGCCGGGGACCGGCATCGGCGGCTGGGCGCCCGGCGGCAGCGGCTGCTGCAGGCCCGCCTTCTGGTCGATGGTCGAGCGGTAGTCGACGGCGCCCTGCGTCATCCGCATGTACGCCTCCTCCAGCGACGCCTGGTGCGGCGACAGCTCCCACAGCCGGACGCCCGCCTCGTACGCGAGGTCGCTGATGCGGGGCAGCGGCAGCCCGGTCACCCGCAGCGCGCCGTCCTGCTCCGGCAGGACGTGCCCGCCCGCCTCGGTGAGCGCGGAGGACAGCTTCTCGCGCAGCTGGGGCTCGGTGTCGGGGGTGCGGACCCGCGCGAAGTCCGCCGAGTTCGCGGAGATGAAGTCCTTGACGCTCATGTCGGCGAGGAGCTGCCCGCGCCCGATCACGATGAGGTGGTCGGCGGTCAGCGCCATCTCGCTCATCAGGTGCGAGGAGACGAAGACCGTACGGCCCTCGGCCGCCAGCGCCTTCATCAGGTTGCGCACCCAGAGGATGCCCTCGGGGTCGAGGCCGTTGACCGGCTCGTCGAAGAGCAGCACCTGGGGGTCGCCGAGCAGGGCGGCCGCGATGCCGAGGCGCTGGCCCATGCCGAGCGAGAAGCCCTTGGAGCGCTTGCGCGCCACCTCCTGCAGGCCGACCACGCCGAGCACCTCGTCCACCCGGCGGGCCGGGATGCCGGAGAGCTGGGCGAGGCTGAGCAGGTGGTTGCGGGCGGACCGGCCGCCGTGCACCGCCTTGGCGTCGAGCAGCGCGCCGACCTGGCGGGGGGCGTTGGGCAGCTTGCGGTACGGGTAGCCGCCGATGGTCACCGAGCCGGACGTCGGGTTGTCGAGCCCGAGGATCATCCGCATGGTGGTCGACTTGCCCGACCCGTTCGGCCCGAGGAAGCCGGTCACGGCCCCCGGCCGCACCTGGAAGGAAAGGTTGTACACGGCGGTCTTGTCGCCGTAGCGCTTCGTCAGGCCTACAGCCTCGATCATGCTCCGCACCCATCAAAGGTTCAGGACAGCGGGGCACACGCCCCCGTAAGGGTTAGGAGGATATCCGGGCGCTGACGGTTCCGCTCAAGAGCGGGTAAAGCCCGACCAAGTCCGAACGCGTGGCCGTCGCTCACTGGGCGTCCCGGTGCCTGAGCAGCAGGTAGCCGCCCACGAGCGCGGCGACCACCCACAGCGCCATGATCCCGAGCCCGCCCCACGGCCCGTAGGGGGTGTCGTCGCCGATCCGGGGGACCACCCGCATGATCCGGCTGCCGGCCTGGTCGGGCAGGAACCGGCCGACCTTCCGCGTGACGCTCACGTTGCCGAGGATCGTGGAGATCAGGAAGAAGAACGGCATCAGGATGCCGAGCGAGAGCATCGGCGAGCGCAGCATCACGGCCACGCCCATGGAGAACATCGCGATCAGGGTCATGTAGAGGCCGCCCCCGACGACCGCGCGCAGCACGCCCGGGTCGCCGATCCGGGTGCCCAGGGGGCCGAGCATGGCCTGCCCGAGGAAGAAGGCGGCGAAGCTGGTGACCATGCCGACGAGCAGGGCGAGCGCGGTGGCCACGGCGATCTTGCTGAACAGGAAGGTGCCGCGCCGGGGCACCGCGGCCAGGGAGACGCGGATCATGCCGGTGCTGTACTCGTTGGACACGACCAGCACCCCGAACACGATCATCGCGAGCTGGCCGAGGGTCATGCCGGCGAAGCTGACGACCGTGGGGTCGAAGGAGAGCCGGTCCGTCACGGGCATGTTGTCGAACTGACTCCTCGACAGGGCGGAGATGAGCATCCCGAGCGCGAGGGTGACCACCACGGCCAGCGACAGCGTCCACACCGTGGACGCGACCGACCGGATCTTGGTCCATTCCGACCGGATGACCTGCGCGGCCGCCATGGTCAGGCCTCCTTCCAGCCGGCGCCCCGGTCGCCCGCGGCCGGGGCGGGCCCGGCGGCGCGCGCGTGGTACTCCACCGACTCGGCCGTCAGCCGCATGAACGCCTCCTCCAGCGACGCCTGCCGCGGGCTCAGTTCGTGCAGCACGATCCCGGACCGCGCGGCCAGCTCCCCGATCCGCTCCGCCTTGCCGCCCTCCACCTCCAGCGCGCCACCGCCCGTCTCCACCACGGTGATCCCGTCCTCCCGCAGCACGTCGAGGAGCCGCTCCCGCTGCGGGGACCGGATCCGGACATAACTGCGCGAGTTCTGCCGGATGAAGTCGGCCATGGAGGTGTCGGCCAGCAGCCGTCCCTGTCCGATGACCACCAGGTGATCGGCGGTCAGTGCCATCTCGCTCATCAGATGGCTCGACACGAACACGGTCCGCCCCTGCGCGGCCAGCGACTTCATCAGGTTCCGGATCCAGTGGATGCCCTCCGGGTCGAGCCCGTTGACCGGCTCGTCGAACATCAGGATGCGCGGGTCCCCGAGCAGCGCGGCCGCGATCCCGAGCCGCTGCCCCATCCCGTACGAGAACCCCTTCGCCTTCTTCCGCGCCACCGCGGTCAGCCCGACGGTGTCGAGCACCTCGGCCACCCGCCGCGCGGGGATGCCGTTGCTCTGCGCGAGGCAGAGCAGGTGGTTGTAGGCGCTCCGCCCGCCGTGCACGGCCTTGGCGTCCAGCAGCGCCCCGATGTACGTCAGCGGGTCCGTCAGCTCGGCGTAGTGCCGGCCGTCGATCCGGACGTCGCCCGCGGTGGGCCGGTCGAGACCGAGGATCATCCGCATGGTCGTGGACTTCCCGGCGCCGTTCGGGCCGAGGAACCCCGTCACGATGCCCGGGCGCACGGCGAAGGTGAGACGGTCCACGGCGACCTTCTCGCCGTACCGCTTCGTCAGCCCCTCCAGCTCGATCATGCGGCCACGCTATGACCGCTGTTGGGGGGCTGCCACTCGGACGGGCGGAGAGGATCACGGGCACCGGCACGCGGGATATGCTCCGGCTCCCGGGCCCACCGCGGGCGTCCTGGCGTTCGCGCTGACCTTCGTCGGCTCCATCTCCCCTCGACACACGCGACGGTCACCGCGTCGGCGAGGACGACGGCGTCTCGGTGCGCACCGGCCGCTACAGCGCCGACGCCCGGCACGCACGCGGAAGGGGCGGCGGGACCAGGTCCCACCGCCCCTTCCGGAGTCCTGCGACTGCCCGAACCTACCGGGACTGCTGCGCCGGAACGCCCCGGGAGATCGGCTCGTCCTCGGCGGGGGAGCCGGCCGCGGCCACCGCGGCGCCGGTCAGCGTGGCGAGCATCTCGCGGACGTTCGTCAGCTGGGCGTTGATCGAGTCGCGGCGGTTGGTGAGGGCGGCCAGCTCGCGCTCGGATTCCGACCGGATGCGGTCGGCCTTGGCGTTCGCGTCGGCCACGATGTCCTCGGCCTGGCGCTGGGCCGTCTCCACCGTCTGGCGGGCGCGGCGCTCGGCGTCGGTGCGCAGCTTCTCCGCCTCCAGGCGCAGCTGCTCGGCACGGTGCTCGATCTCGGCGAGACGCTTCTCGGCCTTCTGCTGACGCGAGGCCAGGTCGCGCTCGGACTGCTCGCGGCGCTTGGCCAGGTTCGTCTCGAAGTCCGCGGCGGCCTGCGCGGCCTTGGCGCGGGTCTCCTCGAAGAGGGCGTCCGCCTCCTCGCGCTTGGACTGCGCGTCCTTCTGCGCGTCGGCGCGCAGCTGGGAGGCGTCGCTCTTGGCCTTCTCGACGATCCGGACGCCCTCGTCCTCGGCCTTGGCCTTGCGCTCGGCCGCGAAGGACTCGGCGTCGTTGCGGACCTGCTGGGCGGCCGACTCGGCCAGCTCGCGGTGCTGCTCGGCCGCGCGCCGCGCCTCCTCACGCAGGTCCTTCGCCTCTTCCTCGGCGAGGCGCAGGATCTTCTCGACCCGCGCGCCGAGACCCGCGTACGACGGCTCGGCGTCGGTGATCTGGGCCTGGGCGTTCTGCGTCTCGAGGTGGAGCTCCTCGATGCGCTTCTCCAGAGCGGTGATGCGGGCGAGAGCGCTGTCACGGTCGGAGACGAGCTTGGAGATACGTTCGTCCACCTGAGCGCGGTCGTACCCACGCCGCACAAGCTCGAAGCCGTAGGGGGAAGTGTCGCTCATGGGGTTCCTGTCAATGAGACCGGTGAGGTGATAAGGGGAATCCTAGGGGCCGAAGCGGTGTGTCATCGAGCGGATACGGTTTTGATCTGGAGAATGGCACCTCTTTTGGGTGGCTGACCTCGGGACGGCTTGCCAAAGAGCGGGGCAAAGTCCCTCAGACCGCCCCGGAAGCGACCTCGTTCCCTAGCTCTCCGACGACTTGCCACCCGATCGAGGGGGACCGACGGTGGCACCCGCCTTGACCCCGCCCTCCTTGCCGGACGACGGCGCCTCGAAGGACTCCAGCGCCTCCAGGACGTCCTGCACCCGGGAGATCTCGGCGTTGATGTCCTCGCGCCGGCGCACCAGGATCTCCAGCTCGCGCTTGCCCTCGTCGACCGTGCGCCGGGCCTCGCGGATCGCCTCGGCCTTCAGCTCCTCGGCCTCCTTGACCAGCGTGGCCTTCTTCTGCTCGGCCTCCTTGAGCAGGCCCTCGGCCTTCTTGACGGCGGCGATGCGGACCTTGCCCGCCTCGGAACTGGCCTCCGACACCATCTCCTTGGCCTTCGCCTGCGCCTTGGACAGCTGCTCCTCGGCCGCCTTGATGAGCGCGTCGCACCGGTCGCCGGTGGACTTCATCGTCTCGGCGGCCTCGCGGCGGGCCCGCTCGTGCAGCTCCTCGATCTCGGCGGTGACCCGCTCGCGCAGCTCCTCCGCACGCTCCCTTATGGCGGTCGCGTCCCGGCGGGCGCCGACCAGCAGCTCGTCCGCGTCCGTACGGGCCTTCTCCACCAGCGAGTTGCCCTCGACGGTCGCCTCGGAGACGATCCGGTCGGCCTCGCTGCGGGCCGCGCCCACCATCGTGTCGGCCTGCGACTCGGCGTCCGCGGTGGTCTGCAGCGCCTGCTGCTGGGCCTCGGTGAGGAGCTTGTCCGCCTCCGCCGTGGTCTCCGTGATGAGCGTGTCGACCTGCTCGGCCGCCTCCGACCGCCGCTTGTTGGCCTCCTGGCGGGCCTCGTCCAGGGTCCGCTCGGCCTCCTCGCGCGCGGAGCCCACCAGCCGCTCGGCCGCCGCTTCCGCGTCCGCCGCGAGCCGCTCGGCGTCGGCGCGCAGCCGGTCCGCGTGCCGCTGGGCCGAGCCGACCTTCTCGGCGGCCTCGGCGCGCAGCCGCTCGGCGTCGCCGGTGGCGTCCGCGACGAGCTGCTCGGCGTGCGCGACGGCCTCGACGCGCACCCGCTCGGCCTCGGCGGCCGTCTCGGTGCGCAGCCGCTCCGCCTCGTTGCCCGCCTCGGTGATGAGGGTGTCGGCCTGGGTGGCCGCGTCCGACCGGATGCGGTTGGCGTCCTCGCGGGCGTCCGCCCGGGTGCGGGACGCGGCCTGGTCGGCCTCGGCGAGCTTGTCGGAGGCCTCCGTGCGCACCCGCTGGGCGTAGTCGCCCGCGTCGGAGCGCAGCCGCTCGGACTCCGCGATGGCCTCGGCGACCGTGCGCTCGGCGAGCGCCTTGGCGGCCTCCGCCTCCTCGTTCGCCTCGCGCCGCAGACGCGTGGCGTCCTCGCCGGCCCGCTCCCGCTCCGCGTAGGCGTCGGTGCGGACCCGGTCCGCCTCCTCCTCGGCCTCGCGGCGGGTACGGTCCGCCGCGTGCTCGGCGGCCGAGCGCAGCCCGGTGATCTCCTCCTGCGCCTGCTCGTGCAGCCCGGCGACGGAGTCCCGCACCTGCTGCGCGTGCTGCTCGGCGGCGGACACCATCTCGGTGGCGCGCCGGTCGGCCTCCTCGACCAGCCGGGTCGCCTCGGTCTGCGCGTCCTCCACGCGCCTGCGCGCCGAGGCCAGCAGCTCCTCGCTCTGCTCGCGGGCCCGCTCGCGCTCCTGGTCGGCCTCGGACCGCGCGGCACCGAGCAGTTCCTCGGCCTCGCGGCGGCGCCGGGCCGCCTCCTCCTGGGCGGCGGCGAGCGTCTCGGACGCCTCGGTGCCCAGCCGCTCGGCGGCGGCCTGCGCCTCGGCGCGCATCCGGTCGGCGCTGTCCTGGGCCTCGACCTTGAGCCGCTCCGCCTCGGCGGCCGCCTCCGAGCGCAGGCGTACGGCGACGGTCTCGCCCTCGGCGCGCGAGGCGGACGCGTCGGCCGCGGCCTCGTCGCGCAGCCGTTCGGCCTCGGCCTCGGCCTGCTGCTGGAGCGCGCGGATCCGCTCGGCGGACTCCGAGCGCAGCCGCTCGGCCTCCTCGCCGGCCTCGCGGCGGATCCGGGCCGCCTCCTCGCGGGCGTCGGCGAGCGCCTGCTCGGCGGCCGACAGCCGCTCCTGGGTCTCCGTCTGGAGCCGGGTCAGCTCACCCGCGGCCTCGACACGGCGGGCCTCGACGGCCCGCTCGGTCTCCTCGCGCAGCTCGCGCGCGGCCTGCTCGGCGTCGGACCGGACCGTCTCGACCTCTTCGGCGGCCTCGGCGCGCAGCCGCTCGGCCTCCTTGCGGGCGCGCTCCAGGGTCTCCTCGGCCTGCCGGCGCAGCGAGGTGGCCCGCTCGATGGCCTCGGTGCGGACCTTCTCGCTGTCCCCGGTCGCCTTCTGCCGCAGCTCGTCGGCGTCCGCCTTGGCCTTGGCCAGCAGCTCCTCGGCGGACTTGGCCGCCTCCTCGATCTGCGCCACGGCCTCGCGGCGGGCCTCGGCGCGGATCGACTCGCCCTCGGCGACCGCGTCGGCGCGCAGCTGCTCGGCCTCGCCGCGCAGCCGGCGGGCCTCCTCCTGCAGCTCGACCGTCTTGGCGCGGTACTCCTTGGTGTCGTCCTTCGCCGCGCCCTTGAGCTCCTCGGCGATGTCGTGCGCCTCGGCGCGCAGCCGGTCCGCCTCGGCCTCGGCCTCGGTGCGGATCCGCTCGGCCTCCTCGGCCGCCGCCCTGGTCGTCTTCTTGGCGTCCTCGGACGCCTTGTTGAGAACGTCCTCGGCGGTCCTGGCCGCCTTGGAGAGCTGGCTCGCGCTCTCCTCGGCGGTGACCGCCCGGGCCTTCTCGGCCGCCTCGGCGACGATCTTCTCGGCCTCGGCCCGCGCGTCGGCGACCAGCTGCTCGGCCTCGGACCGGGTGTTCTCGGCCTCCTTGGTGGCCTCCTCGACCAGCCGGGCGACCTGTTCCTTGGCCGTGCGCGTGCGGGTCTCGTTGGCGGCCTCGGCGCTCGACAGCGTCTTCGAGGCGGCCTGCTCGGCCTCCGTGACCAGCTTCTCGGCCTCGGACTGCGCCTTGCGCAGCGCCTCCTCCGCCTCGGTCATGCGCTGCTCGGCGGCGCGGCTCAGCTCGGCGGCCTGCCGACGGGCGGCGTCGGACTCGCTGATGGTGGAGGTGCGCAGCTGCTCGGCGTGGTCGGTGGCCTCCTGGGCCTGCGTGGAGGCGGCGTTCAGCAGCCGTTCGGCGTCCGTGCGGGCGCGGCGCAGGATCTGCTCGGCCTCGGTGCGGGCGGCCTCGGCGTCGCCCTGCAGGCGCTCGCGGGCCTCCCGGGTGAGCCGCTCGGCCTCGGCGCGTGCGGTGGCCATGGCCTGCTCGGCCTCGGCGCGGGACTCGTCGAGCAGCCGGCGGGCCTGCTGCTCGGTGCGGGCGCGCAGTTGCTCGGCCCACGCCACGTTCTCGTTGACGTGCGACTCGACGGTCTGGCGGCGCTCGGCCAGCTCCTGGTCGAGCTGCTGGCGGCGGGTGACCGCCTCCTGGTGCAGCTCGGCCTGCAGACGGGCGGCCTGCTCGGCGTGCTCCTGCAGGATGCGCTGCGTCTGCGCGCGGACCTGGCTCAGCTCCCGCTCGGCGTCCTGACGCAGCTGGTCGGCCTGCACCTGGGCATTGCGGAGCAACTGTTCGGCCTGATAGCCGATGTCACCGCCGTCGTAGGCGGGCCGGGTCATCAGAGTGCGGCGCGCCTCGTGCAGCTTGGCGCGCAGCACCTCGACCTGGTAGCCGAGGTCCTCGGCGTGCTGGATCGCCTTTTCCCGCTCGGTCCTCAGCCGCTTCATCTCGGCCTCGAACCGAGAGAGGTGGTCGACGTCAGCCGCCGGCTCTCGCTCCTGGCTCTCGTAGCCCCGCACTGCGCGGTCCCATCCGTCCCCTGGTCAGCTTCTCCAACGAGCTCCGTCCATCCGCCGGACGGGGCCCCCGGGGAATGGTGTCAGATCAACGGCGGAGCACGGGCTGCTGCCCCGACGCTCTTCCCCCGAAACCCGGACCCCGGCATGCGGCCGCCCCCCGCCTTCGGGGACGACCGCCCCCAACCCTACCGGCCCATATGTACGGCGGTCAGTGCTCGGGCGACTCAACAGGGGCCGAAGTGACCAGTTCTGTCAGGACGCCGTGGCAATCCTTGGGGTGCAGGAAGGTGATCCGCGACCCCATGGAGCCGCGTCGTGGCTCGTCGTACAGAACGCGTACGCCCTTGCCGCGGATCTCGTCCGCGTCCCCGTCCACATCCGCCGTACCGAAGGCGATGTGGTGGACGCCCTCCCCGTTCTTGGCCAGCCACTTGCCGACCGCGGAGTCCTCCCTGGTCGGTTCCAGCAGCTGGAGGTAGGAGGCGCCGCCGTCGGACGTCTCGTTGATCTTGAGCATGGCCTCCCGCACGCCCTGCTCCTCGTTGACCTCGGTGTGGAACACCTCGAAGCCGTACGTGGCCCGGTAGAACTCGACGGTCGCGTCGAGGTCGTGGCAGGCGATCCCGATGTGGTCGATTCGCGTCAGCATGGAATCAGTGCAGCGCCAAGACGGTGGTTACGCAACGTGCGCGCGATCACACCGACGGGCCGATGACGGCACGGAGTGCCACTCAGTACATTCGAAGTAAACCCTCGTTCACTCCTCGGCTGTGCAGGCCGGTAAGGGGATCGCAGCTCATGTCTTCTGGAACGAACACCTCGGTGATCGTCGCGGGCGCGCGTACGCCCATGGGACGGTTGCTCGGCTCGCTGAAGTCCTTCTCCGGGGCCGACCTCGGCGGCTTCGCTATCAAGGCCGCCCTCGACCGTGCGGGTATCGGTGGCGACCAGGTGCAGTACGTGATCATGGGGCAGGTGCTGCAGGCCGGCGCCGGGCAGATCCCGGCCCGCCAGGCCGCGGTCAAGGCCGGCATCCCGATGAGCGTCCCCGCGCTGACCATCAACAAGGTGTGTCTGTCCGGCCTGGACGCGATCGCGCTGGCCGACCAGCTCATCCGCGCCGGCGAGTTCGACATCGTCGTCGCCGGCGGCCAGGAGTCCATGACCAACGCCCCGCACCTGCTGCCCAAGTCCCGCGAGGGCTTCAAGTACGGCGCGGTGCAGATGCTCGACGCGATGGCCTACGACGGCCTGACCGACTCCTTCGAGAACATCGCCATGGGCGAGTCCACGGAGAAGCACAACACGCGCCTCGGCATCCAGCGCCCCGAGCAGGACGAGATCGCCGCCCTGTCCCACCAGCGGGCCGCCGCCGCGCAGAAGAACGGCGTCTTCGAGGCCGAGATCACCCCGGTCGAGATCCCGCAGCGCAAGGGCGAGCCGGTCGTCTTCAGCAAGGACGAGGGCATCCGCGGCGACACCACCGCGGAGTCGCTCGGCAAGCTGCGCCCGGCCTTCGCCAAGGACGGCACGATCACGGCCGGCTCCTCCTCGCAGATCTCGGACGGCGCGGCCGCCGTGGTCGTGATGAGCAAGGCCAAGGCCGAGGAGCTGGGCCTGGAGTGGCTCGCCGAGATCGGCGCGCACGGCAACGTGGCGGGGCCGGACAACTCGCTGCAGTCGCAGCCGTCCAACGCCATCCGGCACGCCCTGAAGAAGGAGGCCCTGGAGGTCTCCGACCTCGACCTCATCGAGATCAACGAGGCGTTCGCCGCGGTGGCCGTGCAGTCAATGAAGGACCTCGGCGTGTCCACGGAAAAGGTGAACGTCAACGGCGGCGCGATCGCCCTCGGTCACCCGATCGGCATGTCCGGCGCCCGGCTCGTGCTCCACTTGGCCCTGGAGCTCAAGCGGCGCGGCGGCGGCGTCGGCGCGGCCGCGCTGTGCGGCGGCGGCGGTCAGGGCGACGCCCTGATCGTGCGGGTCCCGAAGGCCTGAGTTCCAGTTACGTCTGTGAAGTGAACGGAGCTGTTTGATGCAGGACGTCTCCTCTCTGGTGGCCCAGGCCAGGGACGGCCGGCCGCGGGCCGTGGCCCGGCTGATCTCGCTGGTGGAGGGGGCGTCCCCGCAGCTCAGGGAGGTCATGGCGGCACTGGCCCCGCTGACCGGCAACGCCTACGTGGTGGGTCTGACCGGCTCGCCGGGTGTCGGCAAGTCGACCTCGACCTCCGCCCTCGTCACCGCGTACCGCAAACAGGGCAAACGCGTGGGCGTGCTGGCCGTGGACCCCTCGTCGCCGTTCTCCGGGGGTGCGCTGCTCGGTGACCGGGTCCGGATGTCGGACCACGCCTCCGACCCCGGGGTCTACATCCGCTCGATGGCCACCCGCGGTCACCTGGGCGGCCTGGCCTGGGCGGCGCCGCAGGCGATCCGGGTGCTGGACGCGGCGGGCTGCGACGTGATCCTGGTGGAGACGGTCGGCGTCGGCCAGTCGGAGGTGGAGATCGCCTCCCAGGCGGACACCAGCGTGGTGCTGCTGGCCCCGGGCATGGGCGACGGCATCCAGGCGGCCAAGGCCGGAATCCTGGAGATCGGCGACGTCTACGTCGTCAACAAGGCCGACCGCGACGGGGCCGACGCCACCGCCCGCGAGCTGAACCACATGCTGGGCCTGGGCGAGTCCCGCGGTCCGGGCGACTGGCGGCCGCCCATCGTCAAGACGGTCGCGGCCCGTGGGCAGGGCGTCGACGAGGTGGTCGAGGCGCTGGAGAAGCACCGCGCGTGGATGGAGGAGCGCGGGGTGCTCACCGAGCGCCGCACGGCGCGCGCGTCCCGCGAGGTGGAGACCATCGCGGTCACCGCGCTGCGCGAGCGCATCGCCGACCTGCACGGCGACCGACGCCTCGGCGCGCTCGCGGAGCGGATCGTCGCCGGGGAGCTCGATCCCTACCGCGCGGCGGACGAACTCGTGGCGGGCCTGACCGAGGGCTGACCCCTGGCGGCCGCCGGACCGTGTCGCTACATTGATCCACATGTTCCTCCTCCTGGCGTAGAGAGCGCACCGGACCGCGAGGCCGATCACCGGCCTTCGCGTCCCTCGGTGTCCCCTCTCCCGCCTCCCGCAGAGGAATTCCCGCGTGTCCACGCACCCTTCGCGGCCCTCGTACGCCGCCGTCCTGCGCGTCCCGCACGCGCGCCGCACCTTCGCCGCGGCCCTCGCCGCGCGCCTGTCCTACGGCACGGTCTCCCTTGCCGTTCTGCTGTCCGTCACCCGCGCCACCGGGTCCTACGCCGTCTCCGGCGCGGTGATGTCCCTGTTCGGGGCGATGACGGTCTTCCTGATGCCCTTCCGGGCCTCGCTGATCGACCGGCACGGCCCCCGCCGGGCCCTGCCGGTCATGGCCGCGGTGTACGGCGTTCTGCTGTGCGCCCTGGCGGCCCTGACCTGGCGCCCCGGGGCGCACGCGGCGGCCGTGGCCGGGGCGGCCGCCCTCGCCGGGGCGTGCGCGCCCCCGCTCGGCCCGACCATGCGCGCCCTGTGGGCCGATCTCGTCCCCGACCGGGCCCTGCTGCAGCGTGCGTACAGCCTGGACGGAGTCGCCGAGGAACTGCTCTACGTCTCCGGTCCGGTCCTGGTCGGCGCGCTGGTCGGATTCGCGCCGCCGGCCTCCGGGATCCTGCTGAGCGCGCTGCTGATCGTGGGCGGCACCTGCGCCTTCGTCATGTCTCCGGTGATGCCGGGTCCGCGCCCCGCGGCGGAAAAGGGCCGGCGCGCCGGCGTCCGGGGCCTGCTGCCCCCGGTGGCCGTGGCCCTCGGGGTCGGACTGACGCTCAGCGGGGTGGACCTCCTCGCGGCGGCCTTCGCCGCCGAACGGTCCTACGACCCGGCGCTCGTGCCCTGGGTGCTGGGCGCGCTCTCCGCGGGCAGCGCGGTGGGCGGGCTGGTCAACGGGGCGGTGGCGTGGCGGGCTCACGCGCGGACCCGGCTGTGCTGGTTCGCGGTGGGTCTCGGGGCTGTGGTCGCGGCCGGCGGCCTGGCCCCCGGACTGTGGTCACTCACGGGCGCCATGGCGCTCGCGGGGGCGTTCATCGCCCCGGCGCTGACGACGGCGTACCTCCTGGCCGACGAGAGCGCGGCCGAGGGGTCCCGGACACAGGCCGGGGCGTGGGTGAACACGGCGGTCAACGCCGGGTGTGCAGGGGGAGCGCTGGTGACCGGGCTGCTGATCGGCCGGTTCCCCCTGGCCGTGTGCTTCACGGCGGCCGGTGCCACCGCCCTCGCGGCGGCCCTGGCCGCGGCGCTCGGCGGGCGGTCACCCCTGCCCGCCGCCCGGCGCCGCGAGGGGG
>NZ_JARAUO010000024.1:0-124886 GCF_033792105.1 Streptomyces sp. WI03-4A | reverse complement strand
CACGCCGCCAGCGTTCGTCCTGAGCCAGGATCAAACTCTCCGTGAATGTTTACCGGTAATCCGGTCGAACACCACGAGAGCGGTGCGAGAGGAGGAATAATCCCCTCGCACACAGCGTCCTCGCTGTGTTTTTCAAAGGAACCTCGCCCCAGCCGTGATGGCCGGAGACGGGGTATCAACATATCTGGCGTTGATTTTTGGCACGCTGTTGAGTTCTCAAGGAACGGTCGCTTCCTTTGTACTCACCCTCTCGGGCTTTCCTCCGGGCGCTTCCCTTCGGTCTTGCGTTTCCAAGTCTATCAGATCTTTTCTCGATCCGATTTCCTCGGTGCTTTCCAGGTTTCCGCTCTCGCGGTTTCCTTTCCGGCGGTTCCGACTTTATCAGAAGTTTTTAGCCGGTCTGACCGGCCGCTCATTTCTGAGTAGTTATCGGGGGTGCTCCGCGGAAGCGCAGTCGCGACTTCTTGGTGGAGCAGATAGATTCTAAATGATCAGCCCTGAACTTGTCCAGTTCTAGGCAACTCATTGAATCTACCTCCCCACGCCGCCTGTGTCAACAGGTTTTGCGGGGCGAAGAGGAGACTAGCAGCTCACGAGGGCCCGACGCACATCAGGCGGCCGTGGGCACGGCGGAGCTGCGTCCAGCCGCCTCGAGATCACCCGTCTGGCCGCTCCGCACCGCCCTGCCGCCGAGGACGTAGACGTAGGTCAGGAACGCCGCCTCCGCGACGACGCCGATGCCGATGCGGGCCCAGGTGGGCAGGCCGGAGGGGGTGACGAAGCCTTCGATGGCCCCGGAGACGAACAGGACCAGCGCGAGGCCGATGGCCATGCCGACGGCGGCCCTCCCCTCCTCGGCGAGCGCGGCGCGCCGGGGGCGGGGACCGGGGTCGATGAGGGTCCAGCCGAGGCGGAGGCCGGTGCCGGCGGCGACGAAGACCGCGGTCAGTTCGAGCAGACCGTGCGGAAGGATCAGGCCCAGGAACGTGTCGAGCCGGCCGGCGGAGGACATCAGGCCGAAGCCGACACCCAGGTTGAGCATGTTCTCGAAGAGGATCCAGAGCACGGGCAGGCCCAGGAAGACCCCCAGGACCAGGCACATCGCCGCGGCCTGCGCGTTGTTCGTCCACACCTGTGCGGCGAAGGACGCCGCGGGGTGGCTCGAGTAGTAGGTCTCGTACTCCCCGCCGGGGCGGGTCAGCTCACGCAGCTGGCTGGGCGCCGCGATGGTCGACTGCACCTCCGGGTGCGTGCCTATCCACCAGCCCAGGAGTATCGCGACGACGGTGGAGACGAGCGCGGTGGGAACCCACCAGTGGCGCGCGCGGTAGACGGCGGCGGGGAAGCCCTCCAGCAGGAAGCGGGTGGCGTCCCGCCACGACGCGCGGCGGTTGCCGGTGACCGCACCTCGCGCGCGTGCCACGAGCTGACTCAGCCGACCGGTGAGCTGCGGGTCGGGTGCGCTGGACTGGATGAGGGAGAGGTGGGTGGCCGTGCGCTGGTAGAGGGCGATCAGTTCGTCGGCCTCGGCGCCGTTGAGGCGGCGCTGGCGGCGGAGCAGGGCGTCGAGGCGGTCCCATTCGGCGCGGTGAGTGGTGACGAAGACGTCCAGGTCCATGGGGTCTGCCTGCTCCTCGGCTGGTCGTCCACTGCACGTCGTGGATGCTCGCACTGCTGTCAGCTTGTCCTACTGGGGCGCGATGCGCCCTCAGCTTGGCAGACTTGCGGTCCGAGGGGCAGATCAGGGGAAGGGCGGCGGACGTGAGTGAGCTGGTGACCGGTGAGGCGGTGGCGCTCGAACTGCGGCCCGCGAAGCTGCCGAGCAGGGCACTCGCGGTGCTGCTCGACCTGGTCGTGGCCATGGTCGTCTACATCGCGGTGACCGTGGCGCTGGTGGCGGCGACCGCTTCGCTGGACGAGGCGGCACAGGTCGCGCTGTCGATCGCGACCTTCCTGCTGGTGCTGGTCGGCGCCCCGATCGCGGTGGAGACGCTCAGCCACGGGCGCTCGCTGGGCAAGCTCGCGTTCGGGCTGCGCGTGGTGCGGGACGACGGCGGGCCGATCCGTTTCCGGCACGCGCTGGTGCGCGGCGCCATCGGGGTGGTCGAGATCCTCATGACGTTCGGCGTCGTGGCCTGCATCGCCTCGCTGGTGTCGGCGCGGGGGCGGCGGCTCGGGGACGTGTTCGCGGGCACGCTGGTGGTGCGCGAGCGGATTCCCGTCGGGCGGGCCGGTGTCGTGCCTGCCCCGCCGCCGGAGTTGGCGGGGCGGTTCGGCGAGCTCGATCTGTCGGCCGTACCGGACGGGCTGTGGCTGGCCGTCCGGCAGTACCTGACGCGGATGCAGCAGCTCGATCCCCAGGTGTCCTGGGACATGGCGCAGCGATTCGCGGCCGACCTCTCGGCTCGTACCGGTGCTCAGCCGCCGCAGGGTGTGCACCCCGCCGCGTTCCTCGCGGCCGTGGTCCATGAGCGGCAGGCGCGTGAGGCGCGGCAGGCGTTCGCGGGCCGGGCGGCCGGCGCGGGTGCGTATCCGGTGGGTGCGTATCCGGCAGGTCCGTACGAGGCGGGGGCCCACCAGCCGCAGGAGCCGGGCCGGCCGCAGAGCCCCGCGCACCATGCCCGGCCGTCTCAGTTCGCTCAGCCCTCTGCCCCGTTCGCCGAGTCCGCTCCCCCGGCTCAGCCCCAGGACCAGGACCAGGCCTCTCGGTGGTCGCGGGCGGCCGGGGCGTCGCCGGACCGGCCGGCCCGTTCGGGTCCGGGTTCGGGTTCGGCCTCCGGTTCCACCCGTTTCGTGCCGCCGGCCTAGCGGAACAGGGGTCCGGCTGTCAGCCGAGGTCGGGCCGGTCGAAGGCGGACGGCGGTGACTGGAGGTCCTCCAGCTCGATCCCGGGCGCGGACAGGACCACGTCCCCGGCGAGGTGGACGGTGTGCCGTTCGCCGGTGTCCAGGGCTGTGACCTGGTATTCGTCCACGGTCAGGGGGCCGTTGTCAGTGGCGTGTGTTTCGCTGTCCACCAAGGCCCAGGACTGGTCCACGGTGAGCGGGGCGAGGACCGGATCGGTGAAGGCCACGAGACGTACGCGGGTCGCGGCCGAGGAGGGGGTGAGGCGCAGGAGACGGGCGGTGGCGACGAGGAACGCGGGGGACGTGCCGGTGAAGGCGTGGGCGCGCACATTGCCTTCGGTGGCATGGGTGCCGGTGGGGTCGGTGCGGACCCAGGTGACGCCGTCGAGGGCGGCGCCGCGCACCTGCCAGCCGCCCGCGTGGAGTTCCAGGCGGATGGGGCGGCCTAGCTCGTCGAGGGCGAGGTCGACCGAGCCGCGGTGATCGCCCGCGGGAGTGGTCAGCTGTGAGACGTAGCGCCAGCCGGACGGGCCGGGGGCGCACTGGAAGTGCTCTTGTGCGAGGGGGGTGTGGTCGTGCGGATCGTGGAGCGCATAGCGGCCGCGGGGCATGGGGGTCCTGGGTTTTGACGGGCTGGTCCGGCCAGAGACCAAAGGGGCAGGCCCCCGGCACGGGGGTGCGGGGGCCTGCCTCGGCGGATCTGCCGACCTTCGGACTCAGTAGCGGTAGTGGTCCGACTTGTACGGGCCCTCGACCTCGACGCCGATGTACGCGGCCTGCTCGGGGCGCAGCGTGGTGAGCTTGACGCCGAGGGCGTCCAGGTGGAGGCGGGCGACCTTCTCGTCGAGGTGCTTGGGGAGCACGTAGACGTCGGTCGGGTAGGCGTCGGGCTTGGTGAACAGCTCGATCTGGGCCAGGGTCTGGTCCGCGAAGGAGTTGGACATCACGAACGAGGGGTGGCCGGTGGCGTTGCCCAGGTTCAGCAGGCGGCCCTCGGACAGCACGATGATGACCTTGCCGTCGGGGAACTTCCAGGTGTGGACCTGGGGCTTGACCTCGTCCTTGACGATGCCGGGGATCCTGGCGAGGCCGGCCATGTCGATCTCGTTGTCGAAGTGGCCGATGTTCCCGACGATCGCCTGGTGCTTCATCCGGGCCATGTCCGAGGCCATGATGATGTCCTTGTTGCCCGTCGTGGTGACGAAGATGTCGGCCTTGTCGACGACCTCGTCCAGGGTCGTGACCTGGTAGCCGTCCATCGCCGCCTGCAGGGCGCAGATCGGGTCGATCTCGGTGATGATCACACGGGCGCCCTGGCCGCGCAGGGACTCCGCGCAGCCCTTGCCCACGTCGCCGTAACCGCAGACGACGGCGGTCTTGCCGCCGATCAGGGTGTCGGTGGCGCGGTTGATGCCGTCGATCAGGGAGTGGCGGCAGCCGTACTTGTTGTCGAACTTCGACTTGGTGACCGCGTCGTTCACGTTGATCGCCGGGAACAGCAGGGTGCCGTCGCGGTGCATCTCGTACAGGCGGTGGACACCGGTCGTGGTCTCCTCGGTGACACCGCGGATCTCGGAGGCCAGCTGGGTCCACTTCTGCGAGCCGTCCGTGATGGTGCGGTGCAGAAGTTCCAGGATGACGCGGTGCTCGTCGGACTCGGCGGTCTCGACGGAAGGCACCTTGCCGTCCTTCTCGTACTCGACGCCCTTGTGCACGAGCAGAGTGGCGTCGCCACCGTCGTCGAGGATCATGTTCGGGCCGCCTGTGGGGCTGTCAGGCCAGGTCAGCGCCTGCTCGGTGCACCACCAGTACTCCTCCAGGGTCTCGCCCTTCCAGGCGAAGACCGGGACGCCCTGCGGGTTGTCGGGCGTGCCGTTGGGGCCGACGGCGATGGCGGCGGCCGCGTGGTCCTGGGTGGAGAAGATGTTGCAGGAGGCCCAGCGGACCTGGGCGCCGAGGGCGACCAGGGTCTCGATGAGAACGGCCGTCTGCACGGTCATGTGCAGGGAGCCGGTGACACGGGCGCCGGCGAGCGGCTGGGCTTCGGCGTATTCCTTGCGGATCGCCATCAGGCCCGGCATCTCATGCTCGGCGAGGGTGATCTCCTTGCGGCCGAAGTCGGCCAGGGAGAGGTCGGCGACCTTGAAGTCCTGTCGGTTGTCGACAGTCGTCATTGCGAGCTGCTCCTCGGGATCGGTTCGAGGGTGGGTACGGCTGGTCTGCGCGGCGGCGGACACAGGGGTGCCCGGGAAGAGGACACAGGCATGCCCACGTACGCGCAGCGCAGTCCGTCGGAGGCCCTCTCTCCCTCGGCCGGTCCGCACGCGGACCGCCCGACCGCCATCAGCAGCGACGTCTGGCTCCACCCCAAGCTACACCGGAGAACGGGGCGGCCCCCAGTCCGCCTCCGAACGGTTCGCGTCGTTCTGGGTGAACGGGGGCCGGGCTCAGTGGCCGGCCGGGTGCGGGGTGGGGCCGCCCGGGGTGGCCGCCGGGTCGGGGCCCTTGGCGGCCTCGGCCTCGCTGTAGATGTCCGGTTCCAGGTAGATGACGCGGGCGATGGGGACGGTGGCGCGGATGCGGGCCTCGGCCGCGTCGATGGCCTTCGCGACCTCGGCGGCGGTGTCGTCGTGCTGGACCGCGATCTTGGCGGCGATCAGCAGTTCCTCGGGGCCGAGGTGGAGGGTGCGCATGTGGATGACGCGGGTGACGGTGTCGCCGTCGACGATCGCGGCCTCGATCTTCTTGACGTCCTCGATGCCGGCGGCTTCGCCGAGCAGCAGGGACTTGGTCTCGGCGGCGAGCACCAGGGCGATCAGCACCAGCAGGACACCGATGCAGACGGTGCCGATGCCGTCCCAGACGCCGTCGCCGGTGAGGATGGCGAGGCCGACGCCGAGGAGGGCGAGGACCAGGCCGATGAGGGCGCCGAAGTCCTCCAGGAGGACGACGGGCAGCTCGGGGGCCTTGGCCCGGCGGATGAACTGCGACCAGGACAGCTTGCCGCGTAGTTCGTTGGACTCCTTGATGGCCGTGCGGAAGGAGAAGCCCTCGGCGATGACCGCGAAGAGGAGGACGCCCACCGGCCAGTACCAGCGCTCGATCTCGTGCGGGTGGCTGATCTTCTCGTAGCCCTCGTAGATGGCGAACATGCCGCCGACCGAGAAGAGGACGATGGAGACGAGGAAGGCGTAGATGTACCGCTCGCGGCCGTAGCCGAAGGGGTGCTGCGGGGTCGCCTCGCGCTGGGCCTTCTTGCCACCGATCAGCAGCAGGAACTGGTTGCCGGAGTCGGCGAGCGAGTGGACGCCCTCGGCGAGCATCGACGAGGAGCCGCTGAACGCGAACGCCACGAACTTCGATGCCGCGATCGCGAGGTTGGCGCCGAGTGCCGCCACGATCGCCCTGGTACCGCCTGACGCGCTCATGAGTCCGCGTTGTCCCTTCGCCCGTGTGTCTACGCCGTCCAGGCGTGTACCCGTCTTTGCCCGTGCTTTGCCGGTGGGTCATTGTTGCAGTCCGGCCGGACGGCGGTGCCTCAGGTGTCCACAGCGGCGGTCATACGATCACGGTGGCGCGGAAGACGGTGCCCGCGCCGGACACCTCGGCCTTCTCGGCCGCCGGGACGAAGACGGACTGGCCGGGTGCGAGCCGGTGTTCGCCCGTCTGGACGGAGCCGGCGGTGCAGAGCAGGATCTGCGGGGTGTCCAGGGTGAGGTCGCGGGGTGCGCCGCCCTCGGACAGGGCGTACCGGGAGAGCTGGAACTCGTCGATCGGCGTCTCGTAGACCTCCTCGCCGTCCGGGGACGCCTCGGGGCGCAGCACGCCAGCGTCGCGGGCCTCGAAGCGGACCACCCGCAGCAGTTCGGGCACGTCGACGTGTTTGGGGGTCAGGCCGCAGCGCAGGACGTTGTCGGAGTTGGCCATGATCTCGACGCCGAGGCCGTTGAGGTAGGCGTGCGGGATGCCGGCGCCGAGGAACAGGGCCTCGCCGGGCTGCAGGCGGACGTGGTTGAGGAGCATGGCGGCGATCACGCCGGGGTCGCCCGGGTAGTGGTGGGCGAGGTCGGCGTAGGGGGCGTAGTCGCCGCCGAGCCGGGTGCAGGCGGCGGTGGCCTCGGCGACCGTGTGGGCCATCTCCTCGGGGTCCGCGCTCAGGACGGCGGTGAGGACCTCGCGCAGGGCGGCGTCCTCGGGGTGGGCGCGCAGCAGGTCGACGTACGGCTTCAGGGAGTCGACGCCGAGCCCGTCGAGGAGGCGGGCGGTCTCGGCCGGGTCGCGGAAGCCGCACAGGCCGTCGAACTCGGTGAGCGCGCAGATCAGTTCGGGCTTGTGGTTGGCGTCCTTGTAGTTGCGGTGGGACGCGTCGCGGGGGACGCCGCGCCGCTCCTCGTCGGCGTACCCCTCCTGGGCCTGCTTGAGGTCGGGGTGGACCTGGAGGGAGAGGGGCGCGCCCGCGGCGAGGATCTTGAGCAGGAACGGCAGCCGCGGGCCGAACTTGGCGACCGCCGGGGCGCCCAGTTCGCGCTCCGGGCCGGCTTCGATGACCTCGACGAGCGTGCCGCGCGCGGTGCGCGAGGGAGCGCCCGGGTGGGCTCCCATCCACATCTCCGCCTGCGGTTCGCCGGTCGGCTCGACGCCCAGGAGGTGCGGGATGGCGGTGGGCGAACCCCAGGCGTAGGGGCGGATGGTGTTGTCGAGGCGGTCCATGTGGGTTCTCTGTCTCCGTACGTACGCTGCTGGGCCGGCGCCGTCGCCGGTTCGTGGTCCGGTGGTGGGCGCGGGCCGGACGTCCCGGGCGGGCCCGGGCCGACCTGCCTGGAGCAAGATCAGGCCCCGGAAGCGAGCGCCAGGTAAACAGCGGCGAAATCGGTGACGGCGATCAGTTCCGCGAGGGTCTCCAGATCGCCGCCCTCCTCCGGTTCGAGTTCGCTGATCGGGGTGTCGTGGCTGAGGGCCAGGTCGCGGGCGGCGGGGGCGGCGGTGAGGCCGCCGATGGGGCGGTCGCGGAGCAGCACCACGCGCGCGTGCAGCGCGGGCGGCTCCTCCACCCGGTCGCGGAAGAAGTCGTCGGGGTCGGCGCTGGCCGCGAGGGGGCCGGCCAGCAGGGCGCTGTGCGCGGCGAGCGCCTCGGGGAGTTCGGCGACGACGGCGGGGCGGCCGGCCAGTTCGGCGAGGGCGGCGGCGAAGCGGCGGCCCGCGGGCCCGGCGGAGGTGCCCTCGGTCCAGACGACGGGCAGGGAGTCGGCGAGTTCGGCGGCGAGGGTCTTGGCCGGGTTGCTGTAGGTCGCGATGGCGGGGCCGCAGCGTTCGGCGATGTGGTCCAGGCGGTCGGCGACCTTCTCCAGGGCGTCCGGCGCGGCGGTGAGCAGGCCGACGCGGTCGAGGAGTGCGAGCAGCGGGGTGAGCAGGGCCCAGAAGACGCCCGGGGAGGACGCGGCGAGCGGTTCCTCCTGGTCGTACGGTGCCGTCGCCATAGGGACGAGCAGGCCGTGGGCGCCGGAGACGGCTTCGGCGAGCGGGGTGTCGGCCGGGGCCACGGCGACGACCGAGCAGCCGCGGCGGTAGGCCTGCTCGACGAGCAGCGAGAGGCTGGGTTCGGTGCCGTCCGGAGTGGCGATCAGCAGCAGGTCGACGGAGCCGGCCCAGCCCGGGAGTTCCCAGCGCAGGGCGCCCGCGGCCGGGGCGACGCCGGTGGGCGCCAGCCGGATGACGGGGCTGCCCGGGCCGGCGAGGGAGCCGAGGAGGTCGGCGGTGTGGGTGGCGGCCGCGCCGGGGCCGGCGATCAGGACGGCGCGGGGGCGGCCGTCGGGCTTGAGTTCTCCGACGCCGGCGTCGGCGGCGTGCCGGGCCGCGGTGCGCACGCGGGCGCCGGCCTCGGCCGCGCCGCGCAGGAGGCCCCGGCGGTCGGCCTCGCCGAGGCCCTCCGGGCTGTCGAGCAGCGATTCGTCGAGCATGGGCGGCAGCCTCCGGTTCGCCGGGGTCCTGTTCGGGGGGTGTCTGGCGCGGGGCGCGGGTGGGCTCCCCGTCGTCACGCCGGTGGCGGTCCCAGGGGCGGGGCCGCCCCACAGGCCCTAGGCCGGGCGGCGGGCCTCGTCGACGAGCAGGACCGGGATGCCGTCACGGACGGGGTAGGCCAGACCGCAGTCCTGGCCGGTGCAGATCAGCTCGGCGTCCTGCTCCTTGAGGGGGGCGTGGCAGGCCGGGCAGGCGAGGATCTCCAGGAGGCCGGCTTCGAGCGGCATGGGGTGTCCCTTCGGGGGGGGCGGGTACGGCATTGCTGATGTGCTGGTCAGGTTACCGCCGGCGCGGCCGGGTGGCGGGGTCGGCCGGGGCCGCGCCGGAGGATCGGCGTCAGGCGCGGATGATCGCCAGCGCCTCGTCGCGGATCTTGGTCATCGTCGCCTCGTCCTTGGCCTCCGCGTTCAGGCGCAGCAGCGGCTCGGTGTTGGACGGGCGGACGTTGAACCACCAGTCGGCGGCGGAGACCGTGAGGCCGTCGAGGTCGTCGAGGGTGATGCCGGGGCGGCCCTCGTAGGCGGCGCGGATCGCGGTGAGGCGGCCGGCCTGGTCGGCGACGGTGGAGTTGATCTCGCCGGAGCCCGCGTAGCGGTCGTACTGGGCGACGAGGGCGGACAGCGGGCCGTCCTGGCCGCCGAGGGCCGCGAGGACGTGCAGGGCGGCCAGCATGCCGGTGTCGGCGTTCCAGAAGTCCCTGAAGTAGTAGTGGGCGGAGTGCTCGCCGCCGAAGATCGCGCCGGCGCGGGCCATCTCGGCCTTGATGAAGGAGTGGCCGACGCGGGTGCGGACGGGGGTGCCGCCGTTCTCCTTCACGACCTCCGGGACCGTGCGGGAGGTGATCAGGTTGTGGATGACGGCGCCCGTGCCGCCGTTGCGGGCCAGTTCGCGTGCGGCGACCAGCGCGGTGATCGCGGACGGGGAGACCGGGTCGCCGTTCTCGTCGACGACGAAGCAGCGGTCGGCGTCGCCGTCGAAGGCGATGCCGAGGTCGGCGCCCTCCGCGGGGACCCGCTTCTGCAGGTCCACGATGTTGGCCGGGTCGAGCGGGTTGGCCTCGTGGTTGGGGAAGGTGCCGTCCAGTTCGAAGTACATCGGGACGAGGGTCAGGGGCAGTCCGGCGAAGACCGTGGGCACGGTGTGGCCGCCCATGCCGTTGCCGGCGTCGACGACGACCTTCAGGGGGCGGATCGAGGTCAGGTCGACGAGGGAGCGCAGGTGCGCCGCGTAGTCGTCCAGCGTCTCGCGGGTGGTGAGGGTGCCCGGCTCGGCGGCCGGTTCCGGGGCGCCCGACTCCAGCCAGCGCTCGGCGAGTTCGCGGATCTCGGCGAGGCCGGTGTCCTGGCCGACGGGGGCGGCTCCGGCCCGGCACATCTTGATGCCGTTGTACTGCGCCGGGTTGTGGGAGGCCGTGAACATCGCGCCCGGCAGGTTCAGTGCGCCCGAGGCGTAGTACAGCTGGTCCGTCGAGCACAGGCCGATCTCGGTGACGTCGACCCCGCGCGCCGCGGCGCCGAGCGCGAACGCGCGGGACAGGCCGGGGGACGAGGGGCGCATGTCGTGGCCGACGACGATCGCCGCCGCGCCCGTCACCTCGGCGAAGGCGGCGCCGAAGAGGCCGGCCAGCGACTCGTCCCACTGGTCCGGGACCACTCCGCGTACGTCGTACGCCTTCACGATCTGCGACAGATCAGCAGCCACGGCCAACCTTCCTGAAAGTCCTATGGGTGCCCACAAACTACCCGTCATGGGTAAGGCTCGGGTGTGCGGACACCAATTGGACGCCTGGACGCGTCCGGGGCTTGACACCGGGCGGGGTGGAACGCCTTCGCGTGGGGCTCAGTTGTCCGGGCTCAGTTGTCCGGGGAGCGCAGGACGCGCAGGTGGCCGCGGCGGGCGACCTCCATCGGGTCCACGGTGCGTGCGCCGCCGCCGGCCTCGGCCGCCCGCTCCTGGGGGCGGGCCGCCTCGCGCACGGCGTTGGCGAGCGCTTCCAGGTCGTCACCGCTGGGCCGCGCGGGCGCCGATCCGTCGAGCAGGCGGACGACCTCCCAGCCGCGGGGGGCGGTGAGGCGCTCGGAGTGCTCGGCGCACAGGTCGTAGCAGTGGGGTTCGGCGTAGGTGGCGAGCGGGCCGAGGACCGCGGTCGAGTCGGCGTAGACGTACGTCAGCGTCGCGACGGCGGGTCGGCCGCAGGCGGTGCGCGAACAGCGACGTACAGGGCTCACGACGTTGGACGGTACCGCACTCTTGAGCGGGCCGCGACGACTCTGCCCCAGGTCACTCCACCGTGTCGTGCTGTGAAACAGCCCACACCCCCTTCTGGACAAGGGCTGTTGACCTGCGCGTACGGCGCCGCGGGTGATCTTCGGCGGTCCTCCCTCCGGTCATGACTCGGTACAAACACCGTCAATTGCCTTGAGTTCGACGGTCTCGGGGGGTTACGGAATCGAGCCAGAGCTTGGCCGGAATGGTCATCCCGCGACAGGAGCGGTCAGGTGGCCGGTCGCCGCGTGGGGCCGGGCGGGCGGGGCGTGCGGGGACTACGCTTCACCAGTGATGGACAACCGTGTACCGCCCCGTGCCGCCGGCCCCGGGCCCCGCCGCCGTGATCGTCACGGGCGGGGCATGCGGGGGCCGATCGCGCCGCCGCAGGTGCCGCTGGCGGCCAGCCGCGCCGAGGTGTTCGCGGACCTGGTGCAGGACTCCGTGGAGCGCCTGGAACGGCGGTGGCCGCAGCTCGCCGACGTCGACTTCGTGGTGCTCGAGGTGCCCCGCCTCGACGGGCGCGGCACGGAGGCGTGGAGCGACGAGGCCGTGCCGCTGGGCGGGATCGCGCCCGCGCGCGAGGGGCGGCGGGGCCGGGTCGTGGTGTACCGGCGGCCGGTGGAGATCCGGACCAAGGGGCGCGACGAGCGGGCCGCGCTGGTGCACGAGGTGGTCGTGGAACAGGTGGCGGAACTGCTGGGACTGACCCCGGAGACGGTGGACCCCCGCTACGGCGAGGACTAGGACGCGGCGGGGGCGCCAGGGCCATGACGCGCCCCCGGCACCCCCGGGCCGCCTACTTCTGCAGGACCGCCAGGTCCTCGTCCGCCTCCGGCACCGCCACCAGGCCCCGGTCGCTCGGGAGCGTCTGGATGGTGAAGCCGGGGACGCCGCCCTCCGTGGCCGACAGGGTGCGGGCGGCGTACACCGGGCCGCCGGAGACAGTCTCCACCGTGAGCGCGTAGGTGCCCTTCCCCGAGGACGGGGCCGGTGCCGCGATGTCCTGGGTGGTGCCCCGCTTGATCGTGTAGGTCTTCGTCGCCGGGGCGCCGCCCTCGCTGCCCGCCGACGCGGTGACCTTGACCGTCGCCGTGGCGGTGGGCGCGGTCAGCGAGAGCGTCGTGCTCTTGCCGCTGTTGTCGGCCGCGGTCGCGCGCGTGCCGACGGGCGCCGTGGCCGGGATGAACGCGGTCTCCTGCTTGGCGCCCTTGCCGCGGATCACCCGCAGCGCCGCGACGACCGGCACGGACTGGTCGGTGGGGGTGAGGACCAGGGAGCCGGCCTCGCCGCGGGTGACGGCTCCGAGGTCGGCGGCGGTGGTCATGCCGGACTTGACGTGCAGGGTCTCGTTGCCCGCCGGGGTGATCATGCCGTCGGGCGAGGCCAGCCGGACCTTCAGGTCCGCGTCGGCGTCACCGGGCGTGAAGGCGATCAGGCGGACGTCGGTGGCGTCCTTCGGGATGCCGGGCAGGACCAGGCTGCCGGCCGGGTCGTCGGCCGCGGCCAGCCAGTCGCCGCCCACCTTGTCGTCCAGGGCCTGCACCGCCGCGCCGACCCGTCCGCTGCGGACGCTGACGTGCACGGTCAGGTCGGTCTGCCGCTCGTCGGTGAGGGTCGAGAGCAGGACCGGCTTGCCGGCGTGCGGCGGGATGGTGAAGCCGTCGCCCACCGGGGACTTGATGGCGCCGTTCTTGCCGTAGAGCTCGATGTCTACGACGGCGGCGGAGTCGTCCGGGTTGGTGAGGTGCACGTAGTCGGTGCGGTCGGCCGAGGTGGCGGCGCCCGGGAACCAGAACTCGGTGTCCGGGGCGGTGCAGTTGACGCCCAGGAGGCCGCGGCCGGTACCCGCGGCGACCTCGGTGGTCTCCTGGACGGTCCAGCCGGGGGCGAACTTCCCCTCGGCGGTGCCGACCAGGGCGGGCGCGTCCGCGCCGGAGGTGTCGCCGGTGGCGGGCGTGCCGGGCGCCTTCGGCGCGAGGACGGTCTCGTCGGCCTTCTTCTTGCCCTTGCCCGTCTTGCCCTTGCCGGTCGTGCCGTCACCCGTGCCGTCGGCCGACTGCTCGGCGGCGGACCGGAGTTCGGCCTTGCCGGTGCCCGTCGTGCCCTTGGTGACCGGGGTGAACGACGTGTACGACGTGTCGGCGATGTCGGAGACGCTGGGCGCGGGGCACAGCAGGCTCGTGCGCTCCACGGGCAGTTCGGCGGCCGCCTTGGCGGCGCCCGCGCTCGACGCGGCCGGCGCGTCGAGCGCGGCGAAGGCGGTGACGGCGGCCAGCGCCGCCGTGCCGGCGATCAGGGACAGGGTGGTGCGCTTCACTGCTGGCTCCCGTCGGGGCGCTCACTGCCGGTGCCGTAGGGGTGCTGGGCCGGGTCGTAGCCCTGCTGGTACGCCGTCGGGTCGTACGGCGCCTGCTCGCCCGCGCCGGTGCCGTAGGCGTAGGGGTCGTACTGGCCCGCCTGGCCGGACGGGTACGGGTCGGACGGGTACGCCTGCTGGTCGTAGCCGGCGTTCTGGTAGTGCCCGGCGTCCTGGTACTGGCCGTCGCCGTAGCCGCCGTACTCGGTGCCCGCGTACTCCCAGTCTCCGTAGGACTGCTGCTGCGGGACGGCGGCCGGTGCCTCCGGCTCCTGCCCGTGCCCGTGCCCGTGCCCGTGCTCGTGCTCGTGCTCGTGCTGGGGAGCGGGCGCCGCGCCGGGGTCCTGCTGGTCCCCGGGGGCGGGTTCCTCGGCCTGGGCGCGCAGCCGGCGGGCGCGGCGGCCCTCGCCGGCGGCGGCCTGGACGGGCAGCGGCTGCTCCTCGGGGAGGTCGTCGTCGACGTCCCGGCGGCGGCCGGGCAGGGCGAGCACCACGAGGACGACGGCGAGCGCGCCCTGCGCCCACAGCCAGGCGGTGTGGGTGATCGGGTCGTCGTGGACGACGTCCAGCGTGCCGCCGGCGGAGGGGAGCTGGAAGCCCTGGGCCCAGCCGTCGACGGTGGTGCGGGTGAGCGGTCTGCCGTCCAGGGTCGCCGTCCAGCCGTCGGAGGCGGCGTCGGCCAGGCGCAGGACGCGGCCGCCGGGGCCGGACGGGACGGTGGTGTGGATCTCCACCGGCCCTGCGGCCACGGACAGGGCGGTGCCCGATCCGCCGGCGGGCACGATGGTGGCCCGCGAGACCTGCCGGTCGACGCGCCACAGGGCGCTGCCGTCCTGCTGGCTGAGCCGGCTCAGTCCGGGCGTGGCGTCCAGGACGCGGGTGACCTCGCGAGGCGCGCCCTTGTGGACGAGGACGTAGCGGACGGCGAAGCCGCCGAGCTGCCCCGACTGGTCGGCGCCGGAGCCGGCGACGAGGTTGGCGACGACCTTGTCCAGGCGCGCGTTCTCCCCGTCGGCCGCGGCCAGTTCGGCGTCTCCCATGCGGCCGCCGGAGCCGCGGACCAGGGTGTAGCGCACGTGTGCGGCGGAGTCGCTGTCCAGGACCAGGGTGCGGGCCTGGTCGCGGGTGGCGGCGTCCTCGGCGACGAACGCGGGCACCTGCACCGGGTCGCGGCGCTCCAGCGGGCCGTCGGCGCCGCCGAGCATCCAGCCGGCGGCGACCAGGAGCGGGCCGGCGGCGGAGGCGAAGGCGATGAGGGCGGCGACCGGCTGGCGCCAGCCGAAGTTCTGCTCGGCCACGCGCGAGCGTGCCCCGTCGGCGCCGAGCGCGGCGGCGGCCAGCAGAGCGATGCCGTAGACGAGGGTGGCCGGTCCGGCCCAGGTGGAGTGGTTGGACAGGACGGCGAAGACGAGGCCGACCAGGGCGACCGCCCAGGCGGTCAGGATGCCCAGCCGGCGTTCGGAGCGCAGCAGTGCGGCCAGGGCGGCCAGGACGACGCCGACGAGCATCAGGCCGTGCACGGTGCCGGGGCCGCCGGGGCTCGCGCCGAGCAGGTCGAGCGCGGAGGCGGACGAGGCGCCGTAGGGCAGGCCCGCCTCCGCGAAGAAGCCGGTGGGCAGCAGGGTGAGCGACCACGGGGCGAGGATGAGCAGCGGGGTGCCGAGCTGGGCGAGGAAGCGCAGGCCGTGGGCGACGAGGTCGCCGCGGCGCAGGACCAGCACACCGAGGCCGAGGATCAGGGCGATGGGCCAGACGATCGGCGTGAACGCGGTGGTGACGGTCAGCAGCAGCGCGTACGCCCAGGTCGCGCGCCAGCTGCCGCGCGCGCCGGAGGCACGGGTGAGGCCGCTCGCCGCGACGCCCGCGCGCGCGATGAGCGGCAGCAGCACGGCGAGGACGGCGGTGCCGATGCGGCCGCCGGCCAGGGCGCCGGTGGCCGCCGGCAGGAAGGCGTAGGCGATGGCCGCCCAGGCGCGCAGCAGCCGTGAGGTGACCAGGGGGCGGGAGGCGAAGTAGGCGGTGAGCCCGGCCAGCGGCACGGAGCCGATCAGCAGGGCGGTGATCGCGAGTCCGGTGGAGCCGAACAGCAGGGAGGCGAGGCTCGCGACGACGGCGAGGTAGGGGGGTGCGGCGGGGGTGCCGCCGGGGCCCACCGGGTGCCAGGCGTCCAGGTAGCGGGACCAGAGGTCGCCGGCGCCGGCCGGGGCGGGCAGCAGGGCGCCGCCCGAGAGCGCGCCGCCGCCGAGCAGGGCTCGGCAGGCGACGAGCGAGACGAGCAGCAGGACGAGGAAGAGCACCGGGCCGGGCTTGCGGGCGATCCGCTTCAGCCGGGCGAACTGCTCGATCTCCAGGAAGTCGGCGTCGTCGCCGCCGGGCCCCGACTCGACGGCGCCGCCGTGCCGGCCGGCCGAGGAGGTGTCGGTGTCCGAGCTGTTGGAGAAGTTGCCCGCGAACTGTTCGACGGTGGCGCGGACGGTCGCGCCGGGCGGCGGGAACAGCCGGCGCAGTTCGCCCTTGTCGATCTGCGCGGGCCCGCGGCGGCGCCGTCCGGCGAGGATCCGCTCGGGCCGCAGCAGGGTGCCCAGCAGGCCGCGGATCTCGTCGACGGCCTGTCCCGGCACCTTGCCGACGAGGTAGGCGAGGGTGCGGACGAAGGTGCCGAGGAGGAGCCGGAACAGGACCCAGGGCAGGGCCGCGGCGCGGGTGTTGACGAGGAGGCTGTAGACGGCGCCGGCCTTGTCGACCTTGTGCGGGGAGGCGGCGGTGCGGCCCACGCAGTCGACGGTGCGGCGCTCACGAGAGGCCGCCTCGGCGTGCCGGACGACCGCGTCGGGCGCGACCAGGACGCGGTGGCCGGCGGCGGTGGCGCGCCAGCACAGGTCGAGGTCGTCCCGCATCAGGGGCAGCCTGCGGTCGAAACCGCCGAGCTGTTCGAAGACGTCGCGGCGCACGAGCATGCCGGCGGTGGAGACGGACAGCACGGTGCGGACGTGGTCGTGCTGGCCCTGGTCCTGTTCGCGGCGGTCGAGGCCGGTCCAGCGGCGGCCGGAGTTGGCGACGGAGACGCCGACCTCCAGCAGCTGCCTGCGGTCGTACCAGCCGCGCAGCTTGGGGCCGACGACCGCCACGTCGTCGCGGCCCAGTTCCAGTTCGTTGTCGACGACCCGCAGCAGCTGGGCGAGGGCGTCGGGTTCGGGTGCGCAGTCGTCGTGCAGCAGCCACAGCCACTGCACGGGTTCGCCGTGCGGCAGTTCGGGCAGGTCGTAGGCGTCGTCGCGCCAGCTGCGCGTGACGGGGTCCCAGCCGCTGGGGCGCTTGAGGTACGGCAGCTCGTCCGGGCCGAGGACGGGCGCGATGCGGCTCGCCTCCTCGACCGCCTGGCCGAAGCCCGTGCGCCGGGCGAGGTGCAGCACCCGGTCGTCGCCGAGGGCCTCGGTGACCAGCCGGGCGGAGTCGTCCGCGCTGCCGGTGTCGGCCGCCACCGCGTTCTGGACGGGGCGCTCCTGGCCGAGCAGCCCGGCGAGCGCGTGGGGCAGCCAGCGGGCACCGTCGTGGGAGACGAGGACCGCCGTCACCACATGACGCGGGAACTCTGGGGTGGCGGCGCCGTCTTGGGCTGCCGCATGGCTGTGGCTGTGCACGGACATCGAGGTACGGGCCCCGGTTCGATGGACTGCGGTGGACGCCCGTGTCCCGAGGGGACAGCGGGGCGTCTCGGACGAGCGCCCACACTATCGGCTGACCATGTCGACGGCCCGTCGCCTGTGGATAACCCACCGGCGACGGGCCGTTCGCGAGGTTTGTCGGTTTCCGCTGTCCGCGGGCGGTCTCCGCGCGGTCAGACAGCGGCCTTCTTCAGTCTGCGGCGCTCACGCTCGGACAGTCCGCCCCAGATGCCGAAGCGCTCGTCGTTGGCGAGGGCGTACTCGAGGCACTCGGAGCGCACCTCGCAGGCGAGGCAGACCTTTTTGGCCTCTCTGGTGGAGCCGCCCTTCTCGGGGAAGAAGGACTCGGGGTCGGTCTGGGCGCACAGCGCGCGCTCCTGCCAGCCGAGTTCCTCGTCCGCGTCGTCGACCAGCAGTTGCTGCACCAGCTCGGTCATGTGCGCCCCTCGTCTGTCTTTCACGTCCCCGTGCGTAGCCGTTACCGATTTCGGCTGAACGACACGAGTGAAATTACAAGTGTGCTGCTCCGGGCGAGTCAAGCCGAGATCTGCTATTGAGCCCGTTATTCACTCTGCGGAACCAAGGCCATGCGGAAAGTGTTCAAATCGGCATAAACCTTGACACACCCACGAGGTTCGAGAGGGCGACGACCCCGCACAAACCTCTGTACGAAGAAGGACGCCCCTGCGTTCGATCGCGTTCCGCGAGTGCTTGTGCGCTCGGATGTGCGCCATGTGTCCCGGGTTCCGGGTGAACAAACCTTTCACCTGACAGATGAACCGGATGAGGTGAAACATGTCCCACATTTCGGGCGGCGAGTTGACAGTGCGGGTGTGAACCGCTGTCCTAGTGGGCATGCTCGCGAACTTGGCATCCACCTCGACCCGCACCGCCGGGTCCCACGGTGCTGTCCTCGTCCGCTGTAGCTGTTGTCGCTGTTCCGGCTGTTGAGCCACCGCTCCTTTCGAGCCACCGCTCCGGCCGCGTCGAGTCCCACGGCTCGACCGCTTCCTCCTTCGCAGAGCCCCCGCCCGGGCACCCCACTCTTATGCCGAGGAACCACCTCCATGAACAGCGACAGCGACCTCCAGATCGCCGGCGACATCCTCGAGGTCCCGCACCTCCTCCAGCCCCCGCGCGAGCACCCGGCCACCGTCGCCGAGTTCGCGGGCCTGGCCCGCGACATCGCCGCCGACCGCTCCCAGTGGGCGCACCTCGTCCGCTACGACACCACCACCCGCTGGTACCACCGGCTGCGCACCGGCCCCGGCTACGAGGTGTGGCTGCTGTCCTGGGTGCCCGGACAGGGCAGCGGGCGGCACGACCACGGCCGCTCCTCCGGGGTGCTGACCGTCCTGGAGGGCACCCTCACCGAGCACACCCCGCGGGGCGCGCGCGCACTCGCGCCCGGCGCGCAGCGGGTCTTCGCGCCGGGATACGTGCACGAGGTGGTCAACGACGCGATGGAGCCGGCGGTCAGCCTGCACGTCTACCACCCGGGTCTGACCGAGATGCCGATGCACGCGGCCACCGCGCCGCACTGCGAGGCGCGGCCGGTGACTGCCTGACACTTTGTCGTAGCCGCCTGCGAGACTTGGCGCATGCGCATTGTGGTTCTGGCAGGCGGCATCGGTGGTGCACGGTTCCTGCGCGGTCTGAAGCGGGCCGTGCCGGACGCGGACGTCACGGTGATCGGCAACACCGGCGACGACATCCACCTCTTCGGGCTGAAGGTCTGCCCGGACCTCGACACGGTGATGTACACGCTGGGCGGCGGCATCAACGAGGAGCAGGGCTGGGGGCGGACCGACGAGACCTTCCACCTCAAGGAGGAACTGGCGGCCTACGGCGTCGGACCCGAGTGGTTCGGGCTCGGTGACCGGGACTTCGCCACGCACATCGTGCGGACGCAGATGCTCGGCGCCGGCTATCCGCTGAGCGCGGTCACCGAGGCGCTGTGCGAGCGCTGGAAGCCCGGCGTGCGGCTGATCCCGATGACCGACGACCGCGTGGAGACCCATGTGGCCGTCGATCTGGACGGCGAACGCAGGGCGGTCCATTTCCAGGAGTACTGGGTGCGGCTGCGCGCCTCGGTCCCGGCCGAGGCGGTCGTGCCGGTCGGCGCCGAGCAGTCGAAGCCCGCGCCTGGTGTCCTGGAGGCCATCGCCGGGGCGGACGTCATCCTCTTCCCGCCGTCCAACCCGGTCGTGTCCATCGGCACGATCCTCGCCGTGCCCGGCATCCGGGAGGCGATCGCGGAGGCGGGCGTGCCGGTGGTGGGCCTCTCCCCCATCGTCGGGGACGCGCCGGTGCGCGGGATGGCGGACAAGGTGCTCGCCGCGGTCGGCGTGGAGTCCACGGCGGCGGCGGTGGCCGAGCACTACGGCTCCGGGCTGCTGGACGGCTGGCTGGTCGACACCGTCGACGCGGGCGTGGTCGAGCGGGTCGAGGCGGACGGGATCCGCTGCCGGGCCGTGCCCCTGATGATGACCGACCTGGACGCGGCCGCGCAGATGGCCCGGGAGGCCCTGGCGCTGGCCGAGGAGGTGCGCGGGGCATGAGCGCGGAGGGCATGAGCGCTGAGGGCATGAGCGACGAGCGCCCGGAGTACACGGTCCGCGCCCTGTCCGGGATCCCCGAGGTGCAGCCGGGCGACGACCTGGCCAAGCTGATCGCCGCGGCCGGGCCCGAGCTGGCCGACGGGGACGTGCTGCTCGTCACCTCCAAGATCGTCTCCAAGGCGGAGGGCCGGATCGTCCGGGCCGACGACCGGGAGGCCGCCATCGACGCCGAGACGGTGCGCGTGGTGGCCCGGCGCGGCACCCTGCGCATCGTCGAGAACCGGCAGGGCCTGGTCATGGCCGCCGCCGGGGTCGACGCCTCCAACACCCCCGCCGGCACGGTGCTCCTGCTGCCCGAGGACCCGGACGCCTCCGCGCGCGCGATCCGCGAGGGACTGCGCGACGCGCTCGGGGTCGACGTCGGTGTCGTCGTCACGGACACCTTCGGGCGCCCCTGGCGCGCGGGACTCACCGATGTGGCGATCGGCGCCGCCGGGGTGCGGGTGCTGGACGATCTGCGCGGCGGCACGGACGCGTACGGCAACCCGCTCGCCGCCACCGTCGTCGCCACCGCCGACGAGCTGGCCGCCGCCGGCGACCTGGTCAAGGGCAAGGCGGCGGGACGGCCGGTCGCCGTGGTGCGCGGGCTCGCCCGCGCCGTGTCCGCCGAGCACGGCGAGGGAGCGCGGGCGCTGGTGCGGACCGCACGGGACGACATGTTCCGGCTGGGCACGTCCGAGGCGGTGCGCGAGGCCGTCACCCAGCGCCGTACCGTACGGGCCTTCACCGACGAACCCGTGGACCCCGGCGCCGTCCGGCGCGCGGTGGCCGCCGCGGTGACCGCGCCCGCCCCGCACCACACCACGCCCTGGCGGTTCGTGCTGCTGGAGTCGGAGGAGTCCCGGGTCCGGCTGCTCGACGCGATGCGTGACGCCTGGATCGCGGACCTGCGCCGCGACGGCAAGAGCGAGGAGTCCGTCGCCAGGCGGGTCCGGCGCGGGGACGTGCTGCGCAACGCGCCGTACCTGGTCGTGCCGTGCCTCGTCATGGACGGCTCGCACACCTACGGCGACGCGCGGCGCGACGGCGCCGAGCGGGAGATGTTCGTGGTCGCGACCGGCGCGGGCGTGCAGAACCTGCTGGTCGCGCTGGCCGGGGAGCGGCTGGGGTCGGCCTGGGTGTCGTCGACGATGTTCTGCCGGGACGTGGTGCGCGAGGTGCTGGGCCTCCCGGCCGGCTGGGACCCGATGGGCGCTGTGGCGGTCGGGCATCCGGCACAGGAGCCGAGGCCGCGGCCGGAGCGGGACGCGGAGGCGTTCATCGAGGTGCGGTGAGTGTCCCGTGGGACCGCCCGGTCTCCCCTAGTCTCGTAGGGCGGTCCCCGTAGCACCGGACGCACCGCTCGTACCGACACCCCGCAGCACCGACATCCCAGGACTTCAGGACCTCATCCGTGGCAGGACGCTTCGCCCCGCGGCCCACGCGCACGACCGTGCGCGGCGGGGAGGTCGCCGTGCCCGCCGGGGTGCCGAGACAGGTCACGGCCCCGGCCCGGGTCCGGCGGTGGGTGCCCGAGGGGCCGCTCGACCTCGGCCTGGTACTCGGTCCGCTGCGGCGCGGCCCGGGCGACCCCACGTTCCGGGCGGGCCGGGACGGGTCCGTGTGGCGGGCCGCCCGTACGCCCGCCGGCCCCGGGACGCTGCGGGTGCACGCCTCGGGCGGCGAGGTGCGGGGCGAGGCGTGGGGACCGGGCGCCGAGTGGCTGCTGGACGGGCTGCCGGACCTGCTCGGTGCCGCCGACGAGCCGGACGCGTTCGTGCCCCGGCACCGGGTGGTGGCGCTGGCCCGGCACCGCCGGCCGGGACTGCGGCTGACGCGGACCGGGCTGGTGCTGGAGTCGCTGATCCCGTCGGTGCTGGAGCAGAAGGTCACCACCGACGAGGCCTACCGGGCGTGGCGGCGGCTGGTGCGCGGGTTCGGGGAGCCGGCGCCGGGTCCCGCGGGGACCGGCGAGCGGCCGATGTGGGTGATGCCCGCGCCCCGGACCTGGGCGCTGATCCCCTCCTGGGAGTGGCACCGGGCCGGCGTGGACGACAAGCGGGCGTCCACCGTCCTGCGGGCCGTGCGGGTCGCCGCGCGGCTGGAGCAGGCGGTGGGGATGCCGGCGGCCGAGGCACGGGCGCGGCTGCAGGTCGTCCCGGGGATCGGTCCCTGGACGTCGGCGGAGGTCGTGCAGCGCAGTCACGGCGCGGCGGACGAGGTGACGACCGGCGACCTGCATCTGCCGGGGATCGTCGGCTGGGCGCTGGCGGGCGACCGGCACGCCGACGACGCCGAGATGCTGCGCCTGCTGGAGCCCTACGCCGGGCAGCGGCACCGCGCGGCCCGGCTGATCCTGCTCAGCGGCAACACGCCGGCGCGCAGGGCCCCGAAGATGCCCCGGGTGGACATCGGCCTGCTGTGAGGCGGACGGGGGCTGCTTCCGCCGCTCACGGCTCGGCCCGAGCGGCCTGGGGCGCGGGAGCGCGGCCCTGAGGCCGCACCCCCGGCCGGCCCGTGCGGCTACTGGTCGGAGGAGAAGCGGACCGCTCCCGCGGGGATGCGGGCGTCGCACCAGACCCGTACGCCCTCGCGCAGTTCGTTGTCGGGGCCGACCACCGCGCCGTCGCCGACGACCGTGCCGGTGAGCACGGAGCGCTCGCCGACCCGGGCCCGGCTGCCGATGAGGGAGTCGGTGATGACGGCGCCGGACTCGATGACGGCGCCGGGCAGGATGGTCGAGCCGAAGACCCGCGCGCCCTCGGCGACGGACGCGCCCTCACCGACCACCGTGCCGCCCGTCAGCTTCGCCTCCGGGGCGACCGTCGCGGTGGGCAGCACCAGGAAGTCGCCGCAGCGGCCGGGGACCGCGGGGGACGGCGCGCGGCCCAGGACCAGGTCCGCCGAGCCGCGGACGAAGGCCGCGGGGGTGCCCAGGTCCAGCCAGTAGGTGGAGTCGACCATGCCCTGGAGGTGGGCCCCGGCCGACAGCAGGCCGGGGAACGTCTCGCGCTCCACGGACACCGGGCGGCCCGCCGGGATGCTGTCGATGACCGAGCGGCGGAAGACGTACGCCCCCGCGTTGATCTGGTCGGTGACGATCTCCTCGGGCGTCTGCGGCTTCTCCAGGAAGGCGAGCACCCGGCCCGAACCGTCGGTGGGGACGAGGCCGTACGCGCGCGGGTCCGTCACCTTGGTCAGGTGCAGGGAGACGTCCGCGCCGGTCGACTCGTGCGTGTCCACCAGGGCCCTGATGTCCAGGCCGGTCAGGATGTCGCCGTTGAAGATCAGCACCGGGTCGTCGGGGCCCGAGTGCAGTCGCGAGGCCACGTTGCGGAGGGCACCGCCCGTGCCGAGCGGCTCCTCCTCGGTGACGTACTCGATGTGCAGACCGAGGGAGGCGCCGTCGCCGAAGTAGGGCTCGAAGACCTCGGCGAGATAACTCGTCGCGAGGACGATGTGCTCCACGCCCGCCGCTCTGGCTCGCGCCAGCTGATGCGTGAGGAACGGCACCCCGGCCGCCGGCACCATCGGCTTCGGCGTGTGCACCGTGAGCGGGCGCAGCCGGGTGCCTTTGCCGCCGACCAGGAGGATCGCTTCTGTCACCTGTCGTCTCTGCTTCCTGCCGGGACCGGCCGAACTACTCGTTTCGGCCGGTCAGTGTATGCAGACCGTGCGACGGTGCCTTCGATGGCCGCGCGGTGTCCCGCGAGATCGGCGTCCGGATTCCCCCGTCCGACCCCCCGTCGGCCCCCCCGGGCCTCCCCCACCCGCCCCCGACGGCGGCGAACGCGCCGGCGCGGAGCCGCCGGCCCGGACACTCGGTGGCGTATCCGTCCCGGTGGCCGGAGATCACGTTCAGTCGTACGTTCTTCCCCTTTGGGCACAGATTGCCACCGCCCGGCGCCAGGTATGTCCCGCCTCGGGAACCCGTGCTCCTGGCGTGGTAGCGGTGGCTACTGCGGATGACCGAGGAGGCCCGAAGCCGGGGGACATGGACGGCGGCCCGCCCCGGCCCGGGCCGCCGGACCGGTGGCACCGTCGCCCCGTGCGGCCGTCCGCCCCGGCGTAACCTTGCGCGCGTGAACGCCACCGATCGCACCCCTGCCGACCTGCTGCGTTCCGCGCTCGCCGCGGACCCCGGCCGTCCCCTGGTGACCTTCTACGACGACGCCACGGGCGAACGCGTGGAACTGTCCGTCGCCACCTTCGCCAACTGGGTGGCCAAGACCGCGAACCTGCTCCAGGGCGACCTGTCCGCCGGTCCCGGCGACCGGGTCGCGCTGCTGCTGCCCGCGCACTGGCAGACGGCCGTGTGGCTGCTCGCCTGTGCGTCGGTGGGGGCGGTGGCGGACGTGGCCGGTGACCCGGCCGCCGCCGACGTCGTCGTCAGCGGCCCGGACGCGCTGGAGGCGGCACGGGCCTGCCGCGGGGAGCGGGTCGCCCTCGCGTTGCGCCCGCTGGGCGGCCGCTTCCCGCAGCCGCCGGCCGGCTTCGCCGACTACGCCGTGGAGGTGCCCGGTCAGGGTGACAGGTTCGCGCCGTTCGCGCCGGTGGACCCGGAGGCGCCGGCGCTGATCGTCGCGGGGGCCGAGCTGAGCGCGGCCGAGGTCGTCGAGCGCGCCCTGGCCGACGCGCCCGCGCTGGATCTGACCGGTCCGGGATCGCGGCTGCTGTCGGGGCTGTCGTACGACACGTGGGAGGGGCTGAGCGCGGGACTGTACGCGCCGCTGGCCGTCGGCGGGTCCGTGGTGCTGTGCCGGAACCTGGACCGGGCGGACGGCGAGGTGCTCGCCAAGCGGATCGAGAACGAGCGGGTGACCGCCGCGCGGCACTGAGGCGGCGGGGGTCCCCCACTCGGAGTAGCTGAGGGGGCCTTACCCCACCGTCCCCGCCATGGTCGTAGGAGCAGGACGTGACGCTCGTACGCCGTGAGGGGGCCCGCACCGTGTCCGACAGCGTTCGCCGGTCCCCCGGTCCGGATCCCGGTCCCGGCTCCGGTCAAGGGCACGGCTCGTCGGCGACCGGGGAGGGGCTGGCGCGCCGGCGCCGGCGGCGCTGGACGCACGGGACCGCGCTGGGCGTGGTCGTGTTCGTCGCGGCGGCGGCCGGGACCGGCTGGGCGGTGTACGCGAAGCTCAGCGCCAACATCACCCCGGACGAGAGGGCCGCCGCCGAACTCGCGCGCTACGAGCGGGAGCGGCCCACCGCGCTGGTGCGGGGCGCGCAGAACATCCTGCTGATCGGCTCGGACACCCGGGCCGGGGACGGCAACCGGGAGTACGGGCGGGACCTGGGCAGCGAGCGGTCCGACACCACGATCCTGCTGCATCTGGCCGCCGACCGGCGCAGTGCCACGGCCGTCTCGCTGCCCAGGGACCTGATGGTGGACATCCCCGGCTGCCGGCGGCAGGACGGCAGCCGGGGCGCACCGGTGTTCGCGATGTTCAACCACGCCTTCCAGCTGGGCGGTTCGGCCTGCACCATCCGGACCGTCGAGAAGCTGACCGGCATCCGGGTCGACCATCACATGGTGGTCGACTTCCGGGGGTTCAAGGACATGGTCGACGCGGTCGACGGGGTGCGGGTGTGCCTGAAGGAGCCCATCGACGACAAGGCCGCCCGGCTGAAGCTGCCGGCGGGCCCGGTGACCCTGGACGGGGAGCAGGCCCTCGGGTTCGTCCGGGCCCGCAAGTCGCTCGGCGACGGCAGTGACACCGAACGCATGGAGCGGCAGCAGCGGTTCCTCGGCGCGCTGGTCAACAAGGTGCAGAGCAACGACGTGCTGCTGAACCCGGTGAAGCTCTACCCGGTGCTGGACGCGGCGACCTCCTCGCTCACCACCGATCCGGAACTGGCGAGTCTGCGCGGCTTGTACCAGTTGGTCCGCGGGCTGCGCGACATCCCCACGGAACATGTGCAGTTCCTGACGGTGCCGCGTGAGTCGTACGTCTACGACTCCGACCGCGACCAGCTTGTGGAACCCGAGGCGGAGCGGCTGTTCGCGCGGCTGCGGTCGGACCAGCCGGTGGTGGTGGCCCGGGACACCGCACCGCGGAGCGCGGACGACGGGCCCTCCGGCAGCCCCTCGGCCACCCCCTCGCAGGGAGGTCCGCGGGAGCCCGCGCGGAGCCCCTCGCCCACCCCCACCTTCCGCGGGAACACGGCCGCCGAGCACGCCTGCGAGTAATGCGCTGACCAAAACAGCGAACTTGTGTTCAGGAAAATGGCATGGATTGCCCGGTTGTAGGGATGTGCAATTTGTCATCGGCGTCGCTTCCCGTTGAACTGGGCCGATAGTGTGAGCGATCCGGTGCACCCGGCCACGAGGTCCGTCCTGGGGTCGCGCACTGATTCACCGAGACCCGAGCGCCTTGGGGGAAGGCGCCGCGTGGCCCCGACGGAGGATTCGGACAACCGTGGACGCGCAGAGCCGTGGGCGGGCGGAGAACATCGACCCCGCAGACCAGTGGGTACTCAATCCGAACACCGGCGAATACGAACTGCGACTGAGCACTTCCGCAGCGCAGTCGCCGGTGCCCGGGCCCCGTAGACCCGATCACCGTGGATCCGACGCCCGTGGTGCCAGAGGCCCGGCCCGCGGGCGCGGCGACGCGGCGGCGAACGGGACGCGGGAGATGCCTCAGGCGCGCGGCGCGGACGTGCCGGCGCCACGCCGCCGCCGCAGCACCGAGCCGGAGCAGCCGCAGGGGCGGCGCAACCGGCGGCCGGTGAAGAAGAAGGGCAAGGCCAAGAAGATCCTGGCCTGGACCGCCGGCGGCACCGCGTTCGTGGTGATCGCCGTCGGCGCCGCCGGTTACCTGTACCTCAAGCACCTCGAGGGAAACGTCACGACGACGGACGTCGGCAACGCGGCCAAGGACGGCTTCAGCAAGGACGACGCCTTCAACATCCTGATCATCGGCACCGACAAGCGCACCGGTAAGGGCAACGTCGGCTACGGCGACCCGAACAGCCTCGGTCACGCCGACACCAACATCCTGCTGCACGTCTCCAAGGACCGTACGAACGCGACCGCGTTGAGCATCCCGCGCGACCTGATCGTGAACGTGCCGGACTGCCCGACCAAGCAGGCGGACGGCAGCGAGAAGGTCATCCCCGGCACGCAGAACGACCGTTTCAACATCAGCCTGGGGCAGCGGGGCCGCGACGCGGGCTGCACCATGCGGACGGTCGGCGAGCTGACCGGGATCATGCCGGACCACTTCATGATGGTGGACTTCAACGCGGTGAAGACGCTGACCACGGCGGTCGGCGGCGTCAACGTGTGCCTCGCCCACGCGGTCAACGACAAGGACTCGCACCTCAAGCTGCCCGCCGGCCCCTCCAAGGTCGAGGGCGAGCAGGCCCTGGCCTTCGTCCGCACCCGGCACAGCTGGGGCAACGAGGGCGACCTGGACCGCATCAAGGTGCAGCAGCAGTTCATGGGCTCGCTGATGCGCAAGATGTCCTCCAGCGACACCCTCACCAGCCCGTCCAAGCTGCTGGACCTGGCGGAGGCGGCCACCAAGGCCCTCACCGTCGACAAGGGGATCGGCTCCGTGAGCACGCTCAAGGACGTCGCGCTCGAGCTGAAGAAGGTGCCGCCGAAGAACATCTCCTTCGTGACGGTCCCCGTACTCGACAACCCCGCCGACGGCCGCTACCACAAGACGGTGATCGTCAATCAGACCGCGGCCCCGCCGGTCTTCGACGCGATCAAGAACGACGTCTCCTTCACCGAGGTGAAGAAGGAGAAGAAGGCCGCGAAGGACGCGGCCGCCGCGCGTCTGAAGGGCAGTAGGTCCGCGCCCTCCGAGGTCCGGGTGCGCGTCCTCAACGGGGGTGCCCAGGCCGGCAGCGCGCAGGACACCCTGCAGTGGCTGCAGACCAAGGAAGGCGTGCTCAAGTCCGAGAACGGCGGCAACGCGCCGGCGAGCCTGAGCAAGACCACGCTCGAGTACGCGCCCGACCAGGCCTCCCAGGCACGGGAGTTGGCCCACCTCATGGGTCTGCCCGGCACCGCGCTCAAGCCCGGCAAGAGTGTGACCAACGCCCAGGGCCTGCCGACGATGACACTGACCCTGGGCAAGGACTTCAAGGGTGCGGGCGTCTCGCTCACCGCTCCCGCCAAGGCACCCTCGGTCGACAAGTCCACGGCGGACAAGCAGCAGTGCGCCAGCTGAGTCCGGCATGAACGGCGACGGCCTCCGGGACCTGAACGGGTCCTGGAGGCCGCTGTCTTGTCGCGCAGGGGAACCCTAGACCGAGTGCTCCGTCCGCACGGACGGCCGCCTCGACGCGATGACCTTCTTCGCCAGCGCCTTCGGGCTCGTGAGGAACCCCCAGCCCCACGACATGTGCATGGTGGCGAGGGCCACCGGGATCTGCAGGCGCGCCTTCGCCGGCAGGCCCTTGCCCGCCGGGAGGGAACCCGCGACGATCGCCGCCAGGTAGCCGCCCGGGATCACCAGACCCCACGGGGTCAGGGCCGCGCCCACCACGAGGCCCGCCGCGATCGCGCACACCGCGGTCGGCGGGGCGAGGTAGCGCACGTTGATGGAGCCGGAGTGGTAGCGGGCGACGACGTGCCGCCAGCGGCCGTAGTCCTTGTACTGCTTGGCCAGCGCCCGCACGGAGGGACGCGGCCGGTACGACACCCGCAGCTCGGGCGAGAACCAGATCAGCCCGCCCGCCTCCCGGATGCGGAAGTTCAGCTCCCAGTCCTGGGCGCGGATGAACTCCTCGTTGTAGCCGCCCTGTCGCTCCAGGGCCTCGCGCCGGAAGACGCCGAGGTAGACCGTCTCCGCCGGACCCGCCTGGCCACCGGTGTGGAAGGCCGCGTTGCCCACGCCGATCTTCGAGGTCATCGCGGCGGCGACCGCGTGCTCCCAGTCGTTCTCGCCCTCGGCGTGCATGATGCCGCCGACGTTCTGCGCGCCGGTCTGCTCCAGGAGCCGGACGGCGGTGGCGATGTAGTTCGGCGAGAGCATGCCGTGGCCGTCGACACGGACCACGATCGGGTGCCGGGACGCCTTGATCGCCGCGTTCAGGGCGGCGGGCGTGCGGCCGGTCGGATTCGGGACGGTGTGCACACGCGGGTCTTCGGCCACGAGCTCGGCGGCGATCTCGTCCGTGCGGTCCGTGGACGGACCGAGGGCGATCACGACCTCCATCTCGCCGGCGTACTCCTGCGCGAGGATCGCTTGGACGGCCCCGCGCAGATGCCGCTCCTCGTTGAGGACGGGCATGATCACAGAAACGGCGGGGAGCGGCACGTCGGGCTTGGCGTTCATAGGACGCTCACGTTACCGCGAACGGGGGACACCGGTGCGCGCCGCCGGGGCCGGGACGCGGGATGGAGATCGTATCGGCCTACCGTGCTCACGGATCCCACGTACGGCCTCGTCCGGAGGTGTCCTCCTTGCCCAGCCCGTCTCGGTCCCCTGAGCGTCCCCAGCGGCGTCCGCAGCCACCCCGCAGGGTGCCGCGCCCGCCCGAGCGGCCCGCGCGGTCCGTCCGGCCGCCGCGGCGGCCGCGCTGGGCCATGCGGGCGGTGTCCACGCTGTCCGTCGTGGTGCTCGCCTCCGCCGGCATCGGGCACGCGGTCGTGACCAGTCTCGACTCGGGCATCGCCCGCGTCGACGCGTTCAAGGACATGAAGAACCGGCCCAGCGCCGGCCACGGCATGAACATCCTGCTGGTCGGCACCGACGGCCGGGACCGGATCAGCGAGCAGCAGCGGCGCGCCTACCACCTGGGCGGGCAGCCCTGTCACTGCACGGACACGATGATGATCGTGCACATCTCGGAGGACCGGGAGCGGGCCACGGTGGTGAGCCTGCCGCGCGACTCGTACGCGGAGGCTCCCGCGCACGTGGACGCGACCACCCGCAGGCCGCACGGCCCGCACCCGATCAAACTGAACGCCGCCTACGCCGAGGGCGGGCCGCAGCTGACCGTGCGCACGGTCGAGAACATGACCCGCGTGAAGATCGACCACTACCTGGAGGTCGACTTCACCAGCTTCATGAAGACCGTGGACGTCCTCGGCGGGGTCCAGCTCTGCACCACGACACCGCTGAAGGACTCGTACACGGGGCTCGACCTCTCCCCCGGCACCCACACCCTCCTGGGCGGGCAGGCGCTGCAGTACGTGCGCGCCCGGCACCTCGACAGCGCGAGCGACCTGGGGCGGATGAAGCGGCAGCAGCGGTTCCTGGCCGCGCTGATCGAGAAGGCCACCTCCTCCGGGGTGCTGCTGAACCCGATGAAGTTCCGGGACGTGACCCGGGCGGTGCTCGGCTCGGTCCGCGCCGACGAGGGCTTCGGCACCGACGAACTGCTCGACCTGGGCCGGGCGATGCGGTCCTTCTCCCCCTCCTCCTCCGAGTTCACCACGGTGCCCATCGCGCAGCTGAACTTCGCGGTCAAGGGCATCGGCTCGACGCTGAAGTGGGACGCGGCCAGGTCGGCCGGCCTCTTCCAGGCGCTGCGCGACGACAGGCCGCTGACCGCGGAGCGCCCGCACCGCGGCCCGGTCCCCGCACCCGTGGAGGTGGACCCGCGGCAGATCCGGGTGCAGGTGGCGAACGGCACCGGCACCATGGGGCTGGCCAAGCGCGTCGACGCCGCGCTCGCGGCGGCCGGTTTCGCCGCCACGCACCAGCCGGTGACCGCGCCCGCCCACGTGGCCCGCACGGTCATCTCCTACGACCCCCGATGGGACCGCTCGGCCCGCTCCCTGGCCGCGGCCCTGCCCGGCAGCGAGCTGCGTCCGGTGCCCGGCCAGGGACCGCTGCTCAAGGTGACCGCGGGCGCCGACTTCAAGGGCGTGCACAAGGTGCGGTTCGAGGACCCGTCACGGCCGGAGGCGAACGTGCTGCGCGGCAACGAGGTGGTGTGCTCGGGGCACGCGTGAGGGCGTCAGTCCTCGAAGCCCTCCGCCGCCCGCTTCTCGCGCAGCTCGCGGATCGCGCGGCGGCGGGCGAGACGGTGGGTGCGGCGGATCTGGGCCTCCTGGTTGCGGCGGCGGTCGCGCTCGGTCTCCGGTATCACCTGGGGCACCCGGCGCGGCTTGCCGTCGGCGTCGACGGCCGCGAAGACCAGGTAGGCCGAGCCGACCTGGGTGGCGGGCGCGGACTCGTTCCAGCGCTCGGCGAGCACCCGGACGCCGACCTCCATGGAGGTTCGGCCGGTCCAGTTGACCTGGGCCTTCACATGCACCAGGTCGCCCACGCGCACCGGCTCCAGGAAGGCCATCTCGTCCATGGAGGCGGTGACGGCGGGACCGCCGGAGTGCCGGCCGGCCACCGCGCCCGCCGCGTCGTCGACCAGCTTCATGATCACCCCGCCGTGCACCGTACCCAGCAGGTTGGTGTCGTTGTGGGTCATGATGTGGCTGAGCGTCGTGCGGGAAGCGGACGTCGGCTTGCCCGGGATGTCCTGATCCGCGTCAGGGGCCTGGTCTGTCATGGCCCCCACCTTATGCCGAAGCGACATTCGCGGAATTTGTGTCAGCTTCGCAACAGCGGCGCTCTGATTTTCCGACATCCCTTGTAAGGCATACGGCGGTGCCCTGCACACTGGGGCGCATGAATGACTGGCCCGAGGGATGGTCCGACAACAACCGCGGCCCGCGTTACGGACGCGGCAGCGCCGGGGCGCAGCCGGAAGGCGCCCGCGTGATGCGTCAGGTGCAGCGCGGCGGCCCCGCCGTGCCGCCCGGGCAGCGCGGGTACGGCACCCCGGGCCCGGCCGCACCCGCCTACGGCGGCGGCGTCCCGTCGCAGCCGTCGTACGTCGACGGCCAGGGATACGACGACGGCTACGGCGACTACGACAGCGGCTACAACACGGGCCACGTCTACGGCGGCGGCCCGGGCGGCCCCGACGGCCCGGAGGGCACCCGCACCCGGGGCCCGCGGCCCGCGCCGAACTGGCGGCGCCGCATCAAGTGGACGGCGATCACGCTGGCGAGCGTGCTCATCGTCACATCGGTGGCGACCTACTTCTGGGCCGACTCCAAGCTGCACCGGGACGTCGACCTGTCCAAGGTCATCGACCGGCCCGAGACCGGCTCGGGCACCAACTACCTGATCGTCGGCTCCGACAGCCGCAAGGGCATGTCGAGCGACGACAAGAAGAAGCTGCACACGGGTTCCGCGCAGGGCCAGCGCACCGACTCGATGATGATTCTGCACGTCGGCGACAACGGGGACACCCTGCTCTCGCTGCCGCGCGACTCGGACGTGGAGATCCCGTCGTACAAGGGGTCGACGTCCGGAAAGGTCTACCCGGGCACCGGCCGGCGCACCAAGCTGAACGCGGCCTACGCCGAGGACGGCCCGACCCTTCTGGTGCGCACCATCGAGTACAACACCGGTCTGCACATCGACCACTACGTGGAGATCGGCTTCGGCGGCTTCGCGAAGATCGTCGACGCGGTCGGCGGGGTCGAGATCACCATCGACAAGGGCTTCAAGGACAAGGACTCGGGCGCGGACTTCAAGTCCGGCAAGCAGACACTGAACGGCGAGGAGGCGCTGGCCTTCGTCCGCACCCGGCACGCCTTCGCGTCGCAGGACCTGCAGCGCACCAAGAACCAGCAGAAGTTCCTGGCGGCGCTGGCCCACCAGGTGGCCACCCCGTCCACGGTGCTCAACCCGTTCACGTTCTACCCGACCATGGGCGCGGGCCTGGACTCGCTCACCGTGGACAAGGACATGAGCCTGTGGGACCTGGCGTCCATGTTCTGGGCCATGAAGGGCGTCAGCGGCGGTGACGGCACCTCGCTGAACATGCCGATCTCGGGCTCCAACGGCGGCAACCTCGTCTGGGACAAGGCGAAGATGAAGACGCTGGTGAACGAGTTGAAGAACGACGAGAAGGTCACCGTCTCCGGCAACTAGAAGCGTGCGGCCCCGTCTCGCGGGCGGGGCACCGCACTCGGTTCAAGTTCCCCAAGAGGGAATGTTTCTGACAACCCATTATCCGCAATGGGTAAAACACGGTTCAAGACGCCATCCCCATTCCCCAGATATCGGGCCAATCGACCGGTTGTACGGGAGTGGGGATTGTCACCGCTATGACCAGGCGCCGCACCGTGCCGATAATGTGTGCGATCCGGTGCTGAACGGCCGCGACGCCGTGCACCGTTCGATCGACTGAACCGAGGGTCTTGGCTGGGGGGCGACTCGTCATGCGGCCCCGACGGAGGACGAAGCGACCGTGGACACGCAGGGCCGTGTGTGGGGGGACCACATCGATCCGTCGGACCAGTGGAGTCCGGGTCGACATCTCCGATTCGGGCGTTCCGCCCACCGGCCGGCGAAGGCGCCGTCCGCCGCCGGGCATTCCCCGGCCGACGAAGTTTGATTGCTTCTCGTGACGTCAGGGCTTTGTTCTGCGTCTAACTGAGCGCAGGAGCGAGGCAGCGCCACGGGAACTCCCGGGGCCGACCCCGCGCTTCGGCCTGGTGCCCGGCAAGACGTGCACACGGTCGAGAGAGAACCGACAGGGCGCCGCAGGCCTCCCCGGAGGGGGACGGGCGCGCAACGAAGCCGCGGTATGGGTGCCGAGGGCGGGAGGGCTGGAGATGACGCGCAGCAGCGTGGACGACGAAGGGGTGGTACCGCGCGCTCGGCGCGCCCGCCGACCCGAGGCGGAGAGCGAGGCGGAGGTCGCGGGCGGCCGCCGGCGCACCAGCGGTCATCGGCGCCGCACCGACCAGGCGCCGCCGCGGCCCAAGCGACGCATACTGCGCTGGTCGGCGTTGACGCTGTCGGTCGTCATACTCGGCACCGCCGGTGCGGGCTACCTCTATTACGAGCACCTCAACGCCAACATCAAGAAGGACAAGCTGAACCTGGGCGACTCCGACGTGCCGCAGGCGACCCCGAACGCGGCGGGCCAGACGCCGCTGAACGTCCTGCTGATCGGCTCGGACAGCCGGAACACCGCCAAGGACCTCAAGCTCGGCGGTTCCAAGGCGGACGTGGGCCGCCCGCCGCTGGCGGACGTGCAGATGCTGGTGCACGTGTCGGCCGACCGCAGCAACATGTCCGTGGTCAGCCTCCCCCGCGACACGATGATCCCGATCCCCAAGTGCACCGACCCGCACACCGGGCATGTGTACCCGGCGAGCACGTTGGTCATGGCGAACGACTCGCTGGGCCGTGGCGGCCCCGGTTGCACGGTCGCCACCTGGCAGCACCTCACCAAGATCCACATCGACCACTTCATGATGGTCGACTTCTCCGGCGTGGTGGACATGGCGGACGCCATCGGCGGCGTCCCGGTCTGTGTGCAGCAGAACGTCTGGTCGCACACCTCCGACGGCCACGGCTCGGGCCTGAAGCTGAAGAAGGGCACCACCTACGTCGAGGGCCAGCAGGCCCTGCAGTGGTTGCGCACGCGCTACGGCTTCGAGGACGGCACCGACCTCGGCCGCACCCACGCCCAGCACATGTACATGAACGCGATGGTGCGCCAGCTCCGCGAGAACGCCACGCTGAGCAACCCCGGCAAGATGCGCAGCCTGGCGGAGACGGCGACGAAGGCGCTCCAGGTCGACGAGAGCCTGGGGACGATCAAGAAGCTGTACGACCTGTCGGAGGAGTTCAAGAAGGTCCCCACCAAGCGGATCACGATGACGACGCTGCCCACCGTGCAGTGGTCGCAGAACCACAACCGCCTGGTGCCCGACCCGCAGGACGCCGAGCAGCTCCTGTCCATGGTGCGCGACGACGCTCCGCTGGACGGGCGCGGCGCGAAGCACAGGACCGAGCAGAAGTCGAAGGATCCCGCCGCCCCGGACGACCGGATCGCGGTGCAGGTCCGCAACGGCACCGGAGCCGACGGACAGGCCCCGGTCCCGCAGCGCGCCGGCGTGATCGCCCAGGTCCTGCAGGGCAAGGGGTTCACCGAGGCCGCCAAGGACGCCACGGCCGCGGTGGAGGCCAAGACCACCCTGCTCTACCCCAGCGCCGATCTCGAAGGCGACGCCCAGGCGGTGGCCAAGGCACTCGGTGTGCCGCTGAAGCAGGTGCGCAAGTCGACCGACGTCTCGGGCGTCACCCTGGTCGTCGGTGCCGACTGGCGCTCCGGCGACGCCTACAAGGCGGCGGCCGAGCCGACGGCGGCGCCCACCTCGGCGGCGGTGCTGCACGGTGACAAGAAGGACGCCTGCATGGCCATCCAGAAGGGCTTCACCTGGTGAACGGCGGCGGGGCCGCGACTCCTTGAGGAGTCGCGGCCCCGGACGCGGGATGCGAAGGGCTGATCAGTACGCGGTGGTACGGATCTGCATCTCACCGGAGACGATGTCGATGTAACCCTTGGCGTAGGACGTCATGCCCTTGTCGTACACCTGCGGGGTGTAGCACTGGGTCTGGCCCTGGGTGATGGTGCAGCTGTACGTGCGGCCGTCGTTGTTGCGGGTGACGGTCGCCGCCGCGCAGGCGTAACCGGCCGAGGCGTTGCCGCACGCGCCCTGGGTGTAGTCGAGGGTCAGCCGGGCCCAGGCGGTGTGACAGGTCAGGCTGTAGCGCAGCTCGATGGTGCCGTGGGTGCCGGCGCTGTTCTTCATGGGCGCGGAGGCGACCGTGGTGCCGTCGTTGGCGCAGCCGGTGGACGCCGGGCTGGTGCCGTCGTTCGTGTAGGCCTGCGCCCCGCCGGTCGCGGCGACGAGCGACAGGGCGACGCCGCCGGCCAGCACGCCGACACGGGCCAGAGCCCTCTTCTTCACATTCATGTCTACTCCTGGGCATGCCGGTACGGCCGACGGCACACACAGGGTCGCGTCGGCGGACCGGAGTCGGGAATCGGTGGTGCGAGAGCCGCGGTGGTCAGCTTCCGTGGTCGCGCAGCATGCGCCCAGTCATCGCCTGTCCCCCGTCACTCTCCCCGTTCGATCATTTGATCGACCGAGAGATCATGGCGCATCGCGATTGTCATGGCAAGAGCAAACTATGGCCACACGGCGGTCAACGCTCCTTCATGAAAAGAAGTTTGACGGCGCATCGACAAACATGATCGACTGACGCGTCAACTCGGGTTGCCCTCACTTCACATGACATGACATCAAGGAGCCCTCGTGCGCATCCAGACCAAGCTCTTCACCGCCGCCGTAGCCGGTGCCGCGGTGCTCGGTCTCGCCGTGCCCGCTCAGGCAAGCAGCCACCACTCCAGCGGCAACTCGACCGGTCGCTGTGGCAACTCGGTGCTCGGTGGCGGCAACTACCAGCCGCTGTGCCTGTTCTACGTCCACGACGGCTCGGGCGCGATCTGGGGCAGGGACGGCAGCGTCTCCAACCTGGCCGGCTACACCTTCAAGAGCGGCAGCGGCACCGGCTCCGGCCAGGCCGTGAAGAACAACGCGACCGCCATGGAGTCGGAGTACTACGAGAACCGCGGTGGCACCGTTTGGTACAACAGCGGCTACAACGGCAACTACGACTGGTCCTACGACGGCGAGGGCGGCCAGCTGTCCTACACCTGGAACAACAACGCCTCCACCGAGGTCGGCATCGGCGTCGGCTGACCTGAGCGGCCCCCGAAGGTTGCCTGATTCCCACTCCCTCGCTGCCGTTCCGTCCACGGAACGGCAGCGAGGGCCGTTCTACGTGAGACAGACATGACGATCAACGCTGCCCGGCGAGGCGCCGGACTTCTCTGCGCCGCCGCCGTCGCCGGCCTCCTCGCGGGCTGCTCGCACTCCTCGCAGGAGGAGGCGAAGACACCGAAGCCGACCGTCTCCAAGGTGCCCGGCGTCGGGTCGATCCCGCGCATGACCGACACCGCGGACCTCGTCCTGCCCGTGGACGCCTACATGCCGGCCGGGCGCGACCTGCTGCAGACGACCGACGCCATGATCACGCTGGAACAGCGCTGCGTCAGCCGCTACGGGCTGAGGTACACGCCCACCGAGGCGCGACTGCCCAACTTCAGCAAGAACTCACGTCGCTACGGCGTGCCCGAATCCTCCCAGGTGGCACGGGAGTTCGGCTTCCACATGACGCAGAACGACCCGCGCGGCCTGCCCAAGCACCTGGGCACCCCTCCCTCACAGGAGGTGCGCACGGTCCTGACGGCGACCTCCCCCCAGGGGCCCGTCACGACCTATCACGGCCGGCGCCTGCCCAAGGGCGGCTGTGTCGCCGAATCGGACCGCGCCCTGACCGGCGGCGACGAGGAGCAGCGCGCCGGGCACTCCCCGGTGGCCGAGCAGATCCGGGCGCACTCCTTCGAGTACTCGCAGCTTGACCCCCGCGTCATCGCGGCCCAGACCGCCTGGAAGAAGTGCATGAGCGCCCAGGGCTACACCAACTACAAGAAGACGTTCGACGCCGCGGGCGACGATCGCTGGGACGTGCCGACGGCCACCTCCCAGGAGATCACCGTCGCCGTGGCCGACTGGCAGTGCGCCAAGCGGGTCAACCTCGTCGGCGTCTGGTTCGCGGTGGAGAGCGCCTACCAGAACGCACAGATCGAGAAGCACGCGGAAGAGCTCCAGCAGGCCCGGGACGGACTGCGCCGGCAGGCCAAGCGGGTCGCGACCGTGCTGGCCGGCGGCAAGCCGTCCGGCTCCTGACCAGGCCCGGCGGAAGAGAGCTGATGGCAGACCTGATGAAGAGCGCGGTGGCCGAGCCCCGGCGGACCACACCGCAGCCCACGCCCTCGGCACCGGTCGGTCCCGGCGACGGCGAACCGGTCCCGGCGACGGACGGCCCCGGCACCCCGGGCACGGCCGACCAGGCCGCCGGCCCCGGCTCCGGGACTCCGGGCCCGGGGGCCCGCGCCTCCGCGCTGGCCCGCCGTCGGCGGGCCGTGCTCGCCGTCGCGGCGGCGGCCGTGCTGCTGTCCCTCGGCGGCCTCGGCGGCGCGATGCTCGTGAAGTCCCCGGCCCAGGCCGCGGCGGACACCCGTGCCCCCGAGGCCAGCGTCATCACCTCGTCCGTCACCTCCGAGCGGCTGGCCCGGACCGTCGTACTGCGCGGCGACGTGACCAGCGGGGCCACCCTGTCGATCAGCCCCACCGCGGTGGCGGACAGCCGGTCCCTCGGCGGCGGCACCAATCCGGGCGGCTCATCACCGGTGCTCACCCGCAAGCTGGCGCACGTCGGCGACTCGGTACAGGCGGCCCGGCCGCTCGTGGAGTTCTCCGGCCGACCCGTCTACGTGCTCCCGGGCCGGATCCCCGGCTACCGCGACATGCTCCCCGGCGAGTCCGGTGACGACATCGCCCAGCTGCAGGACGCGCTGGCCGGGCTCGGGCTCTACCACGGAGGCGACCGGCACGGCTCCTTCGGCACCGCCACCGGGAAGGCCGTCACCGCGCTCTACCGGCGGCTGGGCTATCCGGTGCCGGTCACCGGCGGCTCCGGCACCGGCGGTTCCGGCGCAGCCGCCGACCCGTCCGGCGGCCCGAGCGCCCGGACGGGCGCGAGCGGACCGTACGTACCGGCCTCCGAGATGGCCTTCGCCTCCTCGGTGCCGGTCAGGGTCGTCGGGCTGCCCGCTGCGGTGGGCGAGAAGGTGAACGGTCCAGTGGTCACGCTGGCCACCGGCGGACTGCGGCTCTCCGGCTACCTCGACCCGTCCTACCGCGGACTGGTCAAGGAGGGCATGAAGATCCGTATCGCCTCCGAGTCGCTCGGCCTGACCGCGACCGGCACCGTGGCCTCGGTGGGCGCGCTGGTCACCCCCGGCGACAAGGCCGGTGCGCAGAACTCCGACGACCCGGCGGGCAACGGCTCGGCGCAGGGCTCGGGCACACCCGCCAACGGCGGGATCCCCTATCTGCCCGTGCAGGTCACGCGCGAAGGCACCTGGGACAACCGGTTCGACGGGCAGAACGTGCGGATGACCATCACGGCCGCCGCCACCTCCGGCGCGGTCCTCACCGTTCCCGAGGCGGCGATCAACGCCGGCGCGGACGCCCGTACCAGCGTCACCGTGGTCCGCCCCGACGGCTCCCAGCACAAGGTGTCCGTCTCCGTGGGCGTGTCCGCCGACGGAAGGGTGCAGGTCACGCCCACCGGTTCGGGACGGCTGGAAGCCGGTGACCGCGTGGTGGTCGGCCAGTGAGCGACCCGACCACCGCCCCGCCGGTGATCCGGCTGCGGGGCGTCGCCAAGACCTATCCGGGCGCTGTCGCCGTGCACGCCCTGCACCCCACCGACCTCGACGTCGAACGCGGTGACTTCGTCGCCGTCGTGGGCCCCTCGGGCTCGGGTAAGTCCACCCTGCTCAACCTGATCGGCATGCTGGACCGTCCCTCGGCCGGCCGCTACGAATTCAGCGGCACCGACGTCTCCGCCATCCGGGAGAGCGAGCGCACGGCGCTGCGCGGACGCAGGGTCGGTTTCGTCTTCCAGTCCTTCCACCTGCTGGCCCACCGGACGGCCACGGAGAACGTGGCCCTCGCCCAGCTCTACGTCACCACCGACCGCGGGGCCCGCAACGACCACGCCGTACGGGCCCTGCGCACCGTGGGTCTCGGTCACCGCCTCGACGCCCTGCCGCCCACCATGTCCGGCGGCGAGCGCCAGCGCGTCGCCATCGCACGGGCGCTGGTCAACCGCCCCGAACTGATCCTCTGCGACGAGCCCACCGGCAACCTCGACTCCGCGACCTCGGCACACGTCATGAACCTGCTCGAAGAACTCCACGCGGCGGGCCTCACCGTCGTGGTCATCACCCACGACCCCGCCGTCGCCGAACGGGCCCGGCGCGTGCTGACCATCCGCGACGGGCGCATCCTCACCGACACCGACCGGCGGGAGGCGGCGTGACGGGGGGCCGGTTCCGGGCCGTGCTCCGGCGGTCCGGGCGCGACCGGCAGCCGCCTCCGGCACCGCCGTCGCGGCTGCTCGTCCGCGACATGTTCGCCGAGTCCCTGGCCGGCCTGGTGCAGCGGCCCGGCCGCTCGGTCCTCACCATGCTCGGCACGGTCCTGGGCGTCGGCGCCTTCGTGGCCGTGCTGGGCCTCACCTCGACCGCGGCCGGACAGATCAGCGCGTCGTTCAACGTGCTGCGGGCCACCACGGTGACGGTCGACGACGTCGTGCCCAAGTCCGACGAGACACCGGCGGTCCATTTCCCCGGCGACTCCGACGAGCGCGTCCAGCGGCTCAACGGCGTCGTGGCGGCCGGAGTGTGGTGGGGGGCACCCCTGCACAACCCCCGGGTGGGCACCCAGCCGCTGCCGCCGAGCGACAACCCCAGCACCGGAGTGACGGTCTTCGCCGCTTCCCCCGGGGCACTGGAGGCGATCCAGCCGACCCTTCGTGCGGGCTCGCTCTACAACCGCTTCCACCAGCGGCGCGGGGAGGCGGTCTGCGTCCTCGGCAGCGGCGCGGCGCGCGTCCTCGGGATCACCCGGCTGGACAACCAGCCCGTCGTGTTCATCAACGACACCGCGTACACGGTCGTCGGCATCCTCTCCGACGCGCAACGCAAGCCGGAGGCGCTGATGGGGGTCATGCTGCCCACCACGACGGCGCTCAAGGCGTTCGGCCCGCCGACCGACCAGCCCGCCCAGATGATCATCCAGACCCGGATCGGCGCGGCCCATCTCATCGCCCGCCAGGCTCCGACGGCCCTGCTGCCGGAGCATCCGCGGCTGCTGCACGCCGCCCCGCCGCCGGATCCGCACGCCCTGCGGGACGCCGTGAACACCTCACTGTCCGGCCTGTTCCTGCTGCTGGCCGCGATCTGCCTGGTGATCGGGGCGCTCGGCATCGCCAACACCACACTGGTGGCGATCCTCGAACGCACCGGCGAGATCGGTCTGCGCCGCTCCCTGGGGGCCCGTCCCCGGCACATCGCGGCGCAGTTCCTCACCGAGTCCACCACCCTGGGGACCCTCGGTGGGCTGATCGGGACGGCGATCGGGGTCTGCACGGTCGTCACGGTCGCCCTGGTCCAGGACTGGACCGCCATCGTGGACCCGCTCACCGTCCTGCCCGCCCCGCTCGTCGGCTCCGTCGTGGGGCTCCTGGCGGGCCTCTACCCGGCGCTGCGAGCGGCCCGTATCGAGCCGCTGGAGGCGCTGCGGCAGTAGCCCCCGGGCGACAGCGCCGGAGGGCATTCCAGGACCGGGTCCTGGAATGCCCTCCGGTGCTTCACGGGCGACGGCTCACATGCTCGCGCCCGCCATGGCGCGGCACATCTCGGCGCAGCGGCGACACGCCTCCGCGCAGCGCATCGTCTGGGGGTCGTCGGGCATGGACATACACGCCTCGGCGCACATGTCGCAGGCCCGGGCGCACATCGCGCACATCTCGGCGGCCAGCGGCGAGCGCCGCATCATCATGTCGGCGCACATACGGGTCATCTCGGAGCAGTCCATGAGCGCACGCATGATCTGCATCTGGGCCTGACCGCCCATCTGCAGGCAGGAGCTCATGGTCTCCTCGCAGATGGTGTGACAGTTCATGCAGGCCTCGACGCAGTCCTGCATCTGCTTGGTCATGGGGGGCATCATTCCGGACTGGGTCATGTCTCCTCCTCGGAGCAGGGGGTACCACGGCACGGACCCCGTGTGCTTCCGTCCTACGCCCGCTCGCACGTCCCCGCATGTGACCGACCGGTCGGGAGGCGACCGCCGGAAGGCCCGCCGGCCGATGCGCCGAACAGGTACCCGGAACCGACGGAAGGCGCCCCGCGGGGCGCCTTCCGGGAACCGACCGGTGACCGCTACGGCAGGTTGCGGGCCATGACGATGCGCTGGACCTGGTTGGTGCCCTCGTAGATCTGCGTGATCTTCGCGTCGCGCATCATGCGCTCGACCGGGTAGTCACGGGTGTAGCCGTAGCCGCCGAGGAGCTGGACGGCGTCGGTGGTGACCTCCATGGCGATGTCCGAGGCGTAGCACTTGGCCGCGGCGCCCTGGAAGGTGAGGTCCTTGTCGCCGCGCTCGGAGGCGGCCGCGGCCTGGTAGGTCAGGGCGCGGGCGGCGGCGATCTTCATGGCCATGTCGGCGAGCATGAACTGGATGCCCTGGAAGTCGGCGATCGGCTTGCCGAACTGCTTGCGCTCCTGGACGTAGCCCTTGGCGTAGTCGAGGGCGCCCTGGGCGACGCCGAGGGCCTGGGCGGCGATGGTGATGCGGGTGTGGTCCAGCGTCTTCATCGCGGTGGCGAAGCCGGTGCCCTCCTCGCCGATCATGCGGTCGGCGGGGATGCGGACGTTGTCGAAGTAGACCTCGCGGGTCGGGGAGCCCTTGATGCCGAGCTTCTTCTCCGGGGCGCCGAAGGAGACGCCCTCGTCCGACTTCTCGACGACGAACGCCGAGATGCCCTTGGAGCGCTTGGCCGGGTCGGTGACGGCCATGACCGTGTAGTACTCGGAGACGCCCGCGTTGGTGATCCAGCGCTTCACGCCGTTGAGGATCCAGTGGTCGCCGTCGCGGACGGCCTTCGTCTTCATGCCGGCCGCGTCGGAGCCGGCCTCGGGCTCGGAGAGGCAGTACGAGAACATCGCGTCGCCCTTGGCGAGCGGGCCCAGGTACTTCTTCTTCAGCTCCTCGGAGCCGGAGAGGATCACCGGGAGCGAGCCCAGCTTGTTCACCGCGGGGATGAGGGAGGAGGAGACGCAGGCGCGGGCCACCTCCTCGATCACGATGACGGTGGCGAGGGCGTCGGCGCCGGCGCCGCCGTACTCCTCGGGGACGTGCACCGCGTGCAGGTCGTTGGCGACGAGGGCGTCCAGCGCCTCCTGCGGGAAGCGGGCCTCCTCGTCGACCGCCGCGGCGTAGGGCGCGATCTTCGCCTCGACCAGCGAACGGACGGCGTCCCGGAGCATGTCGTGCTCCTCGGACGGGCGGTACAGGTCGAAGTCAGCCGATCCGGCCACGGTCTCTCACGCTCCAAAGACGCAGTGATACTGACGCTAATTACCGTTAAGTAACTCAAATTTTAGAGGGCGGCTCTCAGGACGCCTACGTGACCTTGGCGACAGCGGGGAATTTGCCCGGTGGGCGGCCCGACTATGCTCGGCTCCGCATCCCCGACGTACCCCCGATGTGGAGCACCCATGAGCCTGAAGATCACCGTGATCGGCACCGGATACCTCGGCGCCACGCACGCCGCGGCCATGGCCGAGCTCGGCTTCGAGGTGCTGGGTCTGGACGTCGTGCCCGAGAAGATCGCGATGCTGGAGCGCGGTGAGACCCCGATGTACGAGCCGGGGCTGGAGGAACTGCTGCGCAAGCACGTCGCGGGCATCGAGGGCTCCTCGGGCCGGCTGCGGTTCACCCAGGACTGGGCGGAGGTCGGGGCGTTCGGCGACGTGCACTTCGTGTGCGTGAACACCCCGCAGCGGCACGGGGAGTACGCGGCGGACATGTCGTACGTCGAGGCCGCCGTCGCCTCGCTCGCACCGCACCTGCGCGGGCCCGCCCTGGTCGTCGGCAAGTCGACGGTTCCGGTCGGCTCGGCCGACCGGCTGGCCGCCTACCTGGCCGAGCACGCGCCGGCCGGCGGGGACGCCGAGCTGGCCTGGAACCCGGAGTTCCTGCGCGAGGGCTTCGCCGTGCAGGACACCCTGCACCCGGACCGGATCGTGGTGGGCGTGCGCAGCGAGCGGGCCGAGAAGCTGCTGCGCGAGGTGTACGCCACCCCGACCGGCGAGGGCACGCCGTTCGTGGTGACCGACTTCCCGACCGCCGAGCTGGTGAAGACCGCGGCGAACTCCTTCCTGGCGACCAAGATCTCCTTCATCAACGCGATGGCGGAGGTGTGCGAGGCCGCGGGCGGTGACGTGGCGAAGCTGGCGGAGGCGATCGGCTACGACGACCGGATCGGGAAGAAGTTCCTGCGTGCCGGGATCGGGTTCGGCGGCGGCTGCCTGCCGAAGGACATCCGGGCGTTCATGGCGCGCGCCGGTGAGCTGGGCGCCGACCAGGCGCTGACCTTCCTGCGGGAGATCGACTCCATCAACATGCGCCAGCGCGGCCAGATGGTGGAGCTGGCCCGGCAGGCGCTGGGCGGCGGCCCCTTCCTCGGCAAGCGGGTCGCGGTGCTCGGCGCCACCTTCAAGCCGGACTCGGACGACGTGCGGGACTCGCCGGCGCTGAACGTGGCGGGGCAGATCCACCTCCAGGGCGGTCAGGTGACCGTGTACGACCCGAAGGGCATGGAGAACGCCCGCAGGGTCTTCCCGACCCTCGGCTACGCGGAGTCGGCCCTCGACGCGGTCCGGGCGGCCGACGTGGTGCTGCACCTGACCGAGTGGCGGGAGTTCCGCGAGCTGGACCCGGCGGCGCTGGGCGAGGTCGCCGCGGCGCGGCTGATCCTGGACGGGCGCAACGCGCTGGACCCGGAGCTGTGGCGGCGGGCCGGCTGGACGTACCGGGCGATGGGCCGCCCGACCGCCTGATCCCCCGTGGCGCGAGGACGCCGGTTCGGCCGAGGCTCAGTCGGCCGAACCGGCGTCTTCCCGCATTCTGCACCATCGGGCACATACGTGGCCGATGAACCCCCGCCGCCTCACAGCTCCTTGGCCCGGTAGCGGCGCATCTTCGCGCGCGCCCCGCACACCTGCATCGAGCACCAGCGGCCCCGCCCGGCGGGGCTGCGGTCGTAGTACGCCCAGTGGCAGGTGTCGGCCTCGCACGCCTTCAGCCGGGCCCAGGTGCCCGCCACCAGGGCCTCGGCGACGGCGGCGGCGACCCGGGAGAGCAGGGGGCCCGCGTCGGCCGGCGCGAGGCGCGCGGAGCCGTCGTGGTCGTCGACGGCGACATGCAGCGGGGCCTGCCGGAGCAGGTCGCCGAGCGGGGTCACCTCACGGTGCGGCGGGTGGCCGGCGTGGGCGAGCAGCACGGCCCGCAGGGACTCGCGCAGGGCCCGGGCGCCGGGCAGGTCGTGCTCGGTGAGCCCGAAGCGCGCCCGGCCGTCGGCGGTGTCGAGCGAGTCGCGGCCCGTCTCGATGTCCAGGGTGTTCACCAGGGACTCGACCAGCGCCAGGCCCGCGGGGGCGGGCGATCTCTCACTCATGCGTGCAAGTTACCTCCCGAATCCGGTTGCGGCCGTTACCGCTCATGCGTGAGCATGGGGTAACTGTTACCGGTTACCCGCATTCAAAGGTAACGCGGGTGCTGCCGTACCCCGAGGAGGAAGTCATGGCTCTCGCCAAGCTGGGTGTGGTCGTCCTGGACTGCCCGGACCCCCGCGCGCTCGCCGCCTTCTACGCCGAGGTGCTCGGCGGCGCCGTCGAGGGCGACGGCGACTGGATCGACCTCAAGGTGCCCGGCGGGCAGGCGCTCGCCTTCCAGCGGGCGTCCGGGTTCGTCGCGCCGCGCTGGCCCGCCCCGGACGACTCCCAGCAGTTCCACCTGGACCTGGTGGTGGAGGACCTGGACGCGGCCGAGAAGGGGGTGCTGGAGCTGGGGGCGAAGCCGCTGGACCCCGAGGACCGCTCGCGCGGCTGGCGGGTTTACGCCGACCCGGCCGGGCACCCGTTCTGTCTCTGTGCCTGCTGACTCCGGGAGGTCCCCATGTCCGCCGTCGCCCGTCTCCGTTCCGTCGTCCTGGACTGCCCGGACCCGCGGGCGCTCGCCGACTTCTACGCGGCGGTGGCCGGCGGCACCCCGGAGCCGGAGGACGAGGACTGGGTGGTGCTGAGGGTCCCGGACGGGCCGCGGCTCGCCTTCCAGCGGGCCGAGGGCCACACCCCGCCGGAGTGGCCCCGGGCGGACCGGAACTCGCAGCAGTTCCACCTGGACTTCGACGCGGGGGCGACCTGGGCGGAGGTCGACGCGGCCCATGAGCGGGTGCTCGCGCTGGGCGCCCGTCCGCTGGACCTGGAGGACCGGGAGAAGAAGGACTTCCTGGTGTACGCCGACCCGGCCGGCCATCCGTTCTGCCTGTGCCGGATCGCCTGACCGTCTGCGCCCGAGCCGTGTCGCCCAGCCGTCTCCGCCTGTACCGGATCGCCCGGCCGCCCGGTCCCGCGGTCCGCTAACCGTCGGGAAGGGGGCGTTCGGGGTGGCGGGACGGGGCGGGCGGCCGTGCCGCCCGCCCGTCCTCGGCTCCTCCCCGGGCCGTCCCGGCCCGGGGGTCCCGGGCGGTCAGCCCTTGACGCCGTCCAGGGACTCGATGGTGGCGAGGGACGGGGCTCGGGTGGCCTGGAGGTCCCGGGCCACGTCCTCCGCCGCGCCCAGCACCCGCACCGCGTTCTGCCAGGTCAGCTTGGCCAGGTCGGTCCGGGACCAGCCGCGGTCGAGCAGTTCGGCGATCAGGTTCGGGTAGCCGGAGACGTCGTTCAGGCCGTCCGGGGTGAACGCGGTGCCGTCGTAGTCGCCGCCGATGCCGATGTGGTCGACGCCCGCCACCTCACGCATGTGGTCGAGGTGGTCGGCGACCGTGGCGACGGTGGCGACCGGGCGCGGGGTGCGCTCCTGGAAGGCGCGGTGCACGGCCATCGCCTCGGCGGTGGTGTCGAGGTGGTGGAAGCCGTGCGCGCGCATGTTCTCGTCGGCCGCGACCGTCCAGTCGACCGCCGCCTGGAGCACGAACTTGGGCACGAACGTCACCATGGCCATGCCGCCGTTGGCGGGCAGCCGCTCCAGGACGTCGTCGGGGACGTTGCGCGGGTGGTCGCAGACGGCCCGGGCGGAGGAGTGCGAGAAGATCACCGGCGCGGTCGAGGCGTCCAGCGCGTCCCGCATGGTCGTCGCCGCGACGTGGGAGAGGTCCACGAGCATGCCGAGCCGGTTCATCTCGCGGACGACCTCGCGGCCGAACGCGGTCAGGCCGCCCGCCTTCGGCTCGTCGGTCGCCGAGTCCGCCCAGTCCACGTTGTCGTTGTGGGTGAGCGTCATGTAGCGCACGCCGAGCTCGTACAGGCCCCGCAGGGTGCCGAGGGAGTTGTCGATCGAGTGACCGCCCTCCGCGCCCATGAGGGAGGCGATCCGGCCCTCGGCGCGGGCGGCCTCCATGTCGGCTGCGGTCAGCGCGCCCCGTAGCTGGGCGGGGTACCGCTCGATGAGCCGGCGCACGCAGTCGATCTGCTCCAGCGTGGCGGGCACCGCGCCGGGCAGGTCGGAGCGCACGTAGACCGACCAGTACTGCGCGCCGACCCCGCCCTCGCGCAGCCGGGGCAGGTCGGTGTGCAGGTGGTCGTCCTGGCGGGCGGCGATGTCGCGGGCGGCGAGGTCGTAGCGCACCTGCTCGCGCAGCGCGTACGGCAGGTCGTTGTGGCCGTCGACGACGGGGAACTCGCGCAGCAGGTCGCGGGCTGTGTCCAGGGAGGTCACGGGCGTCACTTCCCGAAGCCGAAGCCGCTGCCCGGGCCCTCGACCTTGGAGCGCAGCCGCTTGCCCTTCTCGGTGGCCTGGTCGTTGAGGTCCTGCTGGAAGTCGCGCATCCGCTGGAGCAGCTCCTCGTCGTGCGCGGCCAGCATGCGGGCCGCGAGCAGCCCGGCGTTGCGGGCCCCGGCGACGGAGACGGTGGCGACCGGGACACCGGCCGGCATCTGCACGATCGACAGCAGGGAGTCCATGCCGTCGAGGTACTTCAGCGGCACGGGGACGCCGATGACCGGCAGCGGGGTGACGGAGGCGAGCATGCCCGGCAGGTGGGCGGCGCCGCCCGCGCCGGCGATGATCGCCTTGAGGCCGCGGTCGGCGGCCTGCTCGCCGTAGGTGATCATCTCGCGGGGCATGCGGTGCGCGGAGACGACGTCGACCTCGTAGGCGATCTCGAACTCGTCCAGGGCCTTGGCCGCGGCCTCCATGACGGGCCAGTCGGAGTCCGACCCCATGACGATGCCAACTACAGGGCTCATTCGGTGATCGTGCCTCTCAGGTAGCCGGCAGCGTGACGGGCGCGCTCCAGCACGTCGTCCAGGTCGTCGCCGTAGGTGTTGACGTGTCCGACCTTGCGACCGGGCTTCACGTCCTTGCCATACATGTGGATCTTGAGCTTGGGGTCGCGGGCCATGCAGTGCAAGTACGCGGAGTACATGTCCGGGTAATCGCCACCCAGGACGTTGACCATGACCGTCCACCTGGCGCGCGGGCGCGGGTCGCCGAGCGGCAGGTCGAGGACCGCGCGGACGTGGTTGGCGAACTGGGAGGTGATCGCGCCGTCCTGGGTCCAGTGGCCCGAGTTGTGCGGGCGCATCGCCAGTTCGTTGACGAGGATGCGGCCGTCGCGGGTCTGGAACAGCTCGACGGCGAGGTGGCCGACGACGCCGAGTTCCTTGGCGATGGACAGGGCCATCTCCTCGGCCCGCAGCGCGAGGTCCTCGTCCAGGTCCGGGGCGGGCGCGATCACGGTGTCGCAGACGCCGTTCACCTGCTGCGACTCCACCACCGGGTAGGCGACGGCCTGGCCGTGCGGGGACCGTACGACGTTGGCGGCCAGCTCACGGACGTAGTCGACCTTCTCCTCGGCGAGGACCGGGACGCCCGCCCTGAACGGGTCGGCGGCCTCCTCCTCGGAGTCGACGACCCACACGCCCTTGCCGTCGTAGCCGCCGCGGACGGTCTTCAGGACGACGGGGAAGCCGTCGCCCTCCGCCGCGAACGCGGCGACGTCCTGCGGATCGGCGACGATCCGGTGCCGTGGGCACGGGATGCCGATCGCGTCGAGCTTCGCCCGCATCACGCCCTTGTCCTGGGCGTGCACCAGGGCGTCGGGGCCGGGGCGCACGGGGATGCCGTCCGCCTCCAGGGCCCTGAGGTGCTCGGTGGGTACATGTTCGTGATCGAAGGTGATCACATCGCAACCGCGCGCGAACTCGCGCAGCGTGTCCAGGTCGCGATAGTCGCCGACGACGACTTCGTTCACCACCTGCGCCGCGGAATCCTGAGGGGTGTCACTGAGGAGCTTGAACCTGATGCCCAGCGGGATGCCTGCTTCGTGCGTCATACGCGCGAGCTGCCCCCCGCCGACCATGCCGACTACCGGGAACGTCACCCCCCTAGCGTATCGGCCACGGCGACCGGACCGGATTGCGTCCCTCACACCCCCTCTTACCCGGGGCTTTCCCGGCTCTTTCCGATCCGTTTCCGAGCTGTGGCCCCGTCCACGGGCGCGGGAGTGGCCGCCTGGCTAGCATGGCTGGGTGACGAAACCTACGGACGGGGGCTTTACAGCCATGGAACGTGGTTCCTCGAGGCTGCAACGACTCGTACGCGAGGTGGCCAAGTTCGGCGCGGTCGGCGGTGCCGGCGTCCTGGTGAATCTCGGTGTGTTCAACCTGGTCCGGCACGTCTCCGACCTGCCGGTGGTACGCGCCAGCGTCATCGCGACCGTCGTCGCGATCGCCTTCAACTACGTCGGTTTCCGCTACTGGACGTACCGGGACCGCGACAAGGGCGGCCGCACCAGGGAGCTCACGCTGTTCCTGGTGTTCAGCGCGATCGGTCTGGTGATCGAGAACGGCGTGCTCTACCTGGCGACCTACGGCTTCGGCTGGGACTCCCCGCTGCAGAGCAACGTCTTCAAGTTCGTCGGCATCGGTGTCGCGACCCTGTTCCGGTTCTGGTCGTACCGCTCGTGGGTGTTCCGGGCGATGCCGGCCCAGGGAGCCGTGGCCGGCGCCGAGCCGGTGCTCCGGCACGAGCCGGGCGAGCCCACGCCGCGCCAGCGCGTCCCGTAGGGGCCCTCCGGATCACGACGGCCTCGGGTCGCGTCCCCTAGCGGACGGTCGGCCGGTCGTCCTCGTCGTCCGGCTTGCGCGCCGGGGGCGTGCGGGACAGGAACAGGCCGAAGACCGGCGGTTGCGCCTGGAGCAGTTCGAGCCGGCCGCCGTCGGCCTCCGCGAGGTCCCGGGCGACGGCCAGGCCGATGCCCGTGGAGTTGCGCCCGCTGATCGTGCGCTCGAAGATCCGGGCGCCGAGGTCGGCCGGCACCCCGGGCCCCTCGTCGGTGACCTCGACGACGGACTGGTTGCCGGTGACGCGGGTGCGCAGGGCGACCGTGCCGCCGCCGTGCATGAGCGAGTTCTCGATCAGCGCGGCCAGCACCTGGGCGACCGCGCCGGGTGTGCCGACGGCCTGGAGGTGCCGTTTGCCGGAGCTGACGATGGCCCGCCCGACACCGCGGTAGGCGGGCCGCCACTCGGCGAGCTGCTGCTGGATGACCTCGTCGAGGTCGAAGGTGACGGCGGAGCCGGTGCGCGGGTCCCGTGCGTTGGTCAGCAGCCGCTGCACCACGTCCGTCAGCCGCTCGACCTGGGTGAGGGCGACGTTGGCCTCCTCCTTCACCGTGTCCGGGTCGTCGGTGAGGGTGATCTCCTCCAGCCGCATGGACAGCGCGGTCAGGGGGGTGCGCAGCTGGTGGGAGGCGTCGGCGGCCAGCCGCCGTTCCGCGGTGAGCATCCGTCCGATGCGCTCGGCGGAGGAGTCCAGCACGTCGGCGACCCGGTCGAGCTCGGGGACGCCGTAGCGCTTGTGCCGGGGGCGCGGGTCGCCCGAGCCGAGGCGTTCGGCGGTCTCGGCCAGGTCGGTCAGCGGGGAGGCGAGCCGGTTGGCCTGCCGGACGGCGAGCAGCACGGCGGCGATCACCGCGAGCAGGGCCACCAGGCCGATGATGAGCAGGGTCCGGCCGACCTCGCGGGTGACGGCGGAGCGTGGCTCCTGGACGGTGACCGTCTCCCCCTCCTCGCCGCGCTGCGTGGAGTGGATGACGTCGCCCTGGGGCCGGGTGCCGATCTGGATCGGGTCCCGGCCGGGCATGCGGATCTCGGCGTACTGGTCCTTGCTGACCGGGTTGCGCAGGACGTCGGCGTTGACGTGCTCCGCCGCGAGGATGCGGCTGTCCACGATGCTGGCCAGCCGCAGCGCCTCGGACTCCACCCGCTCCTGGGCGCTGTTGCTGATCGTGCGCGTCTCGACGATCACCAGGGAGACCCCGAAGACCGCGATCACCACGAGGACGACGGCGAGGGTGGACTGGATGAGACGTCGACGCATGTCCTGTTACCCGTAGTGACCGCTGGGCCCCGGGGCGGGGCTCAGCTCTTCTCGAAGCGGAAGCCGACGCCGCGGACCGTCGCGATGTAGCGGGGGTTCGCCGCGTCGTCGCCCAGCTTCTTGCGCAGCCAGGAGATGTGCATGTCGAGGGTCTTGGTCGACGACCACCAGGTGGTGTCCCAGACCTCGCGCATCAGCTGGTCCCGTGTGACGACGCGGCCGGCGTCCCGTACCAGGACCCGCAGCAGGTCGAACTCCTTCGCCGTGAGCTGGAGCTCCTCGTCGCCCATCCACGCCCGGTGGGACTCGACGTCGATCCGCACGCCGTGGGTGGCCGGCGGCTGCTGCGGCTCGGCGGCGCCGCGCCGGAGCAGGGCCCGGACCCGGGCGAGCAGTTCGGCGAGCCGGAAGGGCTTGGTGACGTAGTCGTCGGCGCCCGCGTCCAGGCCGACGACGGTGTCCACCTCGTCGGCGCGCGCGGTCAGGATGAGGATCGGGACGGTGTGGCCGTCGGCGCGCAGCCGGCGGGCGACCTCCAGGCCGTCCATGCCGGGCAGGCCGAGGTCCAGCACGACCAGGTCGACACCGCCCTGCATTCCGGCGTCGAGTGCGGTGGGGCCGTCCTCGCGCACCTCGACCTCGTACCCTTCCCGGCGCAGGGCACGGGCCAGCGGCTCCGAGATGGACGCGTCGTCCTCGGCGAGCAGTACACGGGTCATGAGGTGATGGTAGACCGCCCGCGCGCAGTGCTGGGGTGTGATCGCTTCGAGGGATTCTTACCTTGCCGGGCTGGTGGTACGGACCATTGCCCCAGAGGTGGGATCGTAGGGGAGACCTTCGAAACAGGCGTCGCGGTTCCCCCGACACCTGTGATCCGCGTCTCAAGTCCTTCCATATCAGGCACTGTCCTGCCGTATGGTGACCTGAACGCCTGTAGCACACCGGGGACCTTTGGCGGGCAATGACGCTGAAGGTCTCTTTTGTGTGCGGGCTGATGAAGATCAGCCCTGAAAGGAATGACCTCTGGCCGGGCTCCGGACGCATCGACGCGTCCCGGGGCGTGGATCCCGGTGGTCGCCGTCCACCGCTCCGCGATCCGGAGCGGACTCCCCCTGGGCGTGGGGGTGGACGACCGACCCTGCCGGTGCCGGCCGCACCCCCACCGGGCGCGCAGCGCTCCAACGCGCGTCTTGACCAGCAAGGAACGACCATGGCGTCCAGCCTGACGAAGGCCTCGGTCCGCCCGGGCACCCCCGGGTCCGAGAAGACCTTCTTCGGCCACCCCCGCGGACTGGCCACTCTCTTCATGACCGAGATGTGGGAGCGTTTCTCCTACTACGGCATGAGGGCCCTGCTCCCGCTGTACCTGGTGGCCCCGGGTGGCCTGCACCTGAACGCGGGCACGGCGACCGCGATCTACTCGGTGTACGTGTCGCTCGTGTACCTGCTCGCCCTGCCCGGCGGCTGGGTCGCCGACCGCTTCCTCGGCCCCCGCAAGACGGTGGCCGTCTCCGGTCTGATCATCATGCTGGGCCACCTGTGCCTGGCGCTGCCCGTCGCGGCCAGCTTCTTCGTCGGTCTCGGCCTCGTCGCGATCGGCTCCGGTCTGCTCAAGGCCAACATCTCCACGATGGTCGGCCACCTGTACAACGGGCCGGACGACGCGCGCCGTGACGGTGGCTTCACGCTCTTCTACATCGGCATCAACCTCGGCGCCTTCGCCGCCCCGCTGGTCATCGGCACCGTCGGCGAGAACGTCAACTGGCACTTCGGCTTCGCGCTGGCCGCGGTCGGCATGGCGCTGGGTCTGGCCCAGTACCTGCTCGGCAGCCGCCACCTGAGCGCGCAGAGCGACGTCGTCCCGACGCCGATGTCCCCCGCGGAGAAGTCCGCCACCCTGCGCAAGGGCCTGATCTGGCTCGCGATCGCCGCCGTCTTCTACGGTGTCGTCGGCTTCACCGGTCACTTCACCCTGAACTGGGCGCTGATCCCGCTCACGCTGATCGGCCTGATCGTCCCGATCCTCGTCATCGCCCGCATCCGCCGTGACAAGGACCTGGACGCGGCCGAGAAGTCGAAGGTGTCGGCTTACGTCTGGTTCTTCGTCGCCGCGGCCGTCTTCTGGATGATCTACGACCAGGGTGGCTCGACCCTGTCGCTGTTCGCCGACGGCAAGGCCGAGAACTCGGTCTTCGGCTGGGGCTTCCCGGTCTCCTGGTACCAGTCGGTCAACCCGGTCATGATCATGGCGCTCGCCCCGGTCTTCGCCTGGCTGTGGCTGTGGCTGAACCGGCGCGGCAAGGAGCCCAGCACGATCGTGAAGTTCTCCTCCGGCCTGGTGCTGGTGGGTGCGTCGTTCTTCCTCTTCCTCGCCCCGCTGTCGATCGCCGAGGGCGGTCACAAGGCCGCGGCGATGTGGCTGGTCGCGATCTACTTCGTGCAGACCGTCGGTGAGCTGACGCTGTCCCCGGTGGGTCTGTCGGTGACGACGAAGATGGCGCCGAAGAAGTACGCCTCGCAGATGATGGGCGTCTGGTTCCTCGCGGTCACCGCGGGCGACTCGATCACCGCGCTGCTGTCCAACCCGGCCGTCGGCGGGGTGAACCTCGACCGGACGGGCTTCGTCGCCCTGGAGGCGGTGCTCGCCGTGCTCGCCGGTGTCGCCGTGTGGATGTACCGCAAGAAGGTCAACCGGCTGATGGGCGACGTGCGCTAGCCGTCCGGAACCGGCCGGGAGGGCCGCCGCACCCCTGGGGTGCGGCGGCCCTCCCGTCGTGTGCGGGGCCGGCTACCGCGTCCTGCGTCCGGGCAGGAACGTGAACACGGCCACGCCCAGCAGGATCGCCGTGCCCGCCACCAGGCCCAGCGCCTTCAGGGCGCCGTGGTCGCCCGCGCCGGTCTCGGCGAGGCCGCCCGCGCCGCCGCTGCCGCCGGACGACGAGGACGACCCTCCGGAGGCCGACGATCCCCCGGAGGTCGACGTGCCGCCCGAGGCGCCACCCGGCTGCTGGGTGGTGTCCAGGGTGAGCGAGACCTCGGTCCTCGTCGGCGTGCACGTGGTGGTGGTACCGAGCGCCTTGACCGTGAGGACACCCGGGGACAGGGTCGAGGTGCCGCTCGCGCCGGGCTTGTAGGTGCCGGTGAGGTCGGGGATCTCGATCGGGTCGCCGGACTTGATCGGAGCGGCGTTGGCCGGGCCCTCGACGTGCACGGTGCCCTTGTCGGCGCCGCCCAGCACCACCTCCATGGACGGCTTCACGGAGTCCTTGGGTATGTCGGCGGGGCTGTCCATCACCGACTTCTTGAACCGCACGGTGAGGTCGTAGCTCCCGCTGTTCCTCTTCGCGTTGATCTGCACCGGTGAGGTCGCGTTCTTGTCGCCGATGGGGGTCTTGCAGGCGTACGGGATCTGCACCTCCTTGCCGGTGAAGTCGGTCTGCCCGGTGCCGCCGGTGCCCGTCGGGGTGGCGGTGGGGGTCTTCGTCGGCGTCGCCGTTCCGGTGGGTGTCTTGGTGGGTGTGGTGGTGGGCGTTCCGCCGCCGCCCGCCGTCACCTGGATCGTCGCCGCCTTCTGCACGGTCTCCTTCGGCGTGCACTTGGTGTCCGTGGACATCGCGTTGACCGTGTACGCGTCCGGTGTCAGGGTCACCTCCCCGGCCGCCGTCAGCTTCAGGCTGCCCTTCATGTCGGACAGCACCATGGCGCCGCCCTTGGGGATCGCCGGGTTCTGCCGCGGCCCCCGCATGGCGATGCCGGCGGTCTGCGCCCCGGCCGCCTTCAGCACGCCCGAGGGCTGCACCGAGTCGGCGGGCAGGTCGATGATGTCCGGGTTCCTGGACGCGGCCTGCACGAACTTCCACACGACGTCCACGGTGTCGCCCACCTTCGCGGTGGCGGGCGCGGTGATCTCGACCTTCGTGGTGCCGTCGACCGGGTCGATGCCGGCGGGCGGCACGCAGTGGGTCGCGAACGACACCTCGGCGGCCTGTGCGGGCGTCGCGGCCACGCCCAGCAGCACGCCTGCCGAGCAGAGCACCAGTGCGGCGCCCGCGGCGCCCGTCCGGCGGGCCGGTGTGCCTCTCCTTCGCATGCTCACGTGGGTCCCTTCGGGGTGGGAGTCGGAGGACTCGTCGGACTGTCGTGGTGCGGTGCGGAGAGCCGGCCGGCCGGGCCGCCCGGGACGGAGTCCTGGGTGAACCACGGCAGGGTCGGAGCGGGTTCGGGCCCGGAGGCGCGGGAGCGGGCCGGGCGCGGGAGGGACCGTGGCAGGCGCCGGTGCCGGACACCGCCCGGCCCGCGCGGTCGTACCCGGTCCACGACGGCCATCCCGGCGCGGAACAGGGCGGCCGGGACGACCAGGCAGAGCAGCAGCCAGAACAGCGTCACGCCCCAGGGGCGGTCCACCCCCCAGGGCTGCTCGGCGATGACCTTTCCCTGGTAGCCGAGGGACACGGTGTAGTCGCCGTGCGCCCCGGCCGACAACTCGACGGGCAGTCTGACCAGCGCCTTCCCGCCGGGTGCGAGGGTGCCGTGCCACTGCTGCTCGTCCCACTGGGGGGCGAAGACGCCGTGCGCGGTGCCGACCCGGAAGACGGGGTCCTTGACGGGGGTGGTGCCGACGTTGCCGGCGGTGAACTCCAGGGTGCGGGCGGGCGGGGCCCCGAACCAGGTCAGCACGCCGCCGGAGCCGGTCAGCCGGGTGTCGGAGAGGATCGACAGACGGCCGCCGGAGGTCTCGGCGGGCAGCGGGGCGACGGGGTGCCCGGCGACCTGGAGGACGGCGTCCGCCTCCGCCTTCGCGCCGGTCACCGTGGCGACGTGCACCACGCAGGGGCACGGCACGGGCGGCTCGGCGACCGGCAGCTTCCTGGTGAAGGAACCGCGGGTGTCCGTGGTCACGGCCCGGCCGTCGCCGTTGGCGCAGGAGTTGGTGCCGCCGATCACCCCGCGGGACGGCGTGGCCCGACCGCAGATCAGCAGCATCAGCAGGGTGCCGGGCCGCCAGCCGCTGCCCCGGGCGGTCACCGAGCCGCCCGTGCCCGCCTGGGACGCGGACAGCTTCACGGCGGGACCGTCCGCCGCGGCCGCGGGGCCGGTGAGCGGCAGCAGGAGCAGCGCGAGCACCGCCGCCAGGGCGGGGATCCGGGCACTGCCGCGCAGGTCGCCGCTCCTGTCCCCGCTCACTTCACCGCTCCCGTCGGCTCGGCCGGTGCGCCGGCCCCGGTGCGTACGGGCGTGCCGTCCCGGGCCGCGTCGCGGCGCCGCCGGTGCCGTCGTACGGCCGGCAGCGCGGCGGCCGCCGCGGCCGCGCCGAGGGCGCCGGACACCGGGCCCCACGGCACGAACCGGGCGGAGGTGTGCCCGGTGGCGTGGGCGCCGCCCGCGGCGGTGACCGTCAGCCGCAGGTCGACGGCGTCGAGCGTGGGCCGGCCGGGCCAGGGCTCGCCGAGGGTCCGGCGGGTGCCCGGTGGCAGGCGGAGAGGCAGGGTGCGGGCGGGGCGGTCGAGGACCGGGCCGAGGACTCCGTCCGCGTGGACCGCGAGCCGTGGCACGAGGACGGTCGTGCCGCGGTTGACCAGCTCGTAGGTGATGCGGTCGCCGCGTACCGCCACGTGCTCGACGGTCAGCGCGGACAGCGCGGGGCCGCCCACGCGCAGCCGCACCGCGACGGTCGCCGTGCGGCCGGCCGCGTCCCGGGCGGTGATCGTGCCCGCGCGGTCGCCGGGGACGGCGTCCGCGGGCACGGTCAGGGTGAAGGGCACCTCGGCGCGGGTGCGCGCGGGGACGCGGAGGGTGGCCCGGGCGAAGGTGATCCGCACGCCGGCCGCGCGCAGCCGTACGGTGAGCGGCCCGCGGCCGTGGTTGGTCACGGACACCGTGTCGGTGAGGTCGGTGCCCGGGGTTCCCTCGGCGTAGAAGGAGGGGCGCCCGGCGCCGGTCGGCGCGACCGACCAGCCCGCCGCGGCGGCACGGGCGGCCGGTGCGGACGCCAGCAGCAGGAGCAGGGTGAGGCCGAGGACACGGGCGGCGGGCGGCATGGGCGGCTCCACGGTCGTGGACTGCGGTTCAGCGGCGTACGGCCGGGTTCCGCCGGGTCAGCCACAGCGCGCCGGCGGCGCCCGCGAGCAGGACCGTGCCACCGAGGGTGCCGAGGGCGACGGCGGAGTCCGCGGGGCCGGTCTGCGGGAGCCCGCCGGCGGAGCCGCCCGACGAGGAGGACGACGAAGATGACGACGACGCGCCGGATCCGCCCGCCGCCGTCACGTCCAGGGTCAGGGACGGTCCCGGGTTGTTGCTGGGGTTGCAGGTGGTCGTCGTGCCCAGCGCCTTGATGGTGAGCGTGGCCGCCGTGAAGGTGACCTTGCCGGTCTTCCGCGGTGTGTAGCTGCCGCTCAGGTCGCTGATCTTGATGGGGGTGTCGGCGGGGATCGCGGCGGCGTTGGCGGGCCCGGTGACCGCCAGGGTGCCGCTGTCGGCGCCGCCGAGCCGGATGGTGGCGCTCGGGTTCATGGCGCCCTTGCCCAGCTCGACCGGGCTGGAGGAGACGCCCTTCTGCCAGGACATGGTGATCCGGTAGCCGCTGCCGCTGCGGACGCCCTTGATGTCGATGGGCGAGACGGCGCTCTTGGCGCCGATCGGCGTCTTGCACCGGTAGTCGACGTTCACGACGTCGGCACGGGCCGCCGGTGCGGTGAGCAGCAGCACCGGGCCGGCCAGGGCCGCCGCGGACACGAGCGCGGCGGTTCGTTTCGGGTACGACACGGTCGGCCACCCCATTCATCCACGGCGAGGTACCTGACGGCACATCAGATTCGGCCGTCAAGGTACGCCGGGGGTCGTGAGGAAGGAAGACGCGTCACACGCCGGAGTTGTGTCGATCCGGCGTGCGTGAAGGGTGATTCGGGTGGAGACGGGGGCCCCGGTGGGGGCTCCCGTGGCGCGGCCGCCGGTCCAGGCCGGACCGGCGGCGTCCCGGTCAGGCCGGGGCGCCCAGCTCCGCCCACACGGTCTTGCCCGAACGGCCCGTCGTGCGGACGACTCCCCAGTCGAGGCACAGTCGCTGCACGATGAACATGCCGTGGCCGCCGGGGCGGCCGGCGCGGTGCGGGGTGCGGGGTGCCGGCTGGCCGCTGCCGCGGTCGGACACCTCCACCCGGATCACCTTGTTGTCACGGGCGAGGAAGAGCTCGTCCGGGCCCTCGGCGTGCAGGCAGGCGTTGGTGACCAGCTCGGACACGACGAGCAGCACGTCCTCGGCGGCGGCCCGCAGGTCCGCGGAGGCGGCGGGCAGCCATCCCCAGGCGTACAGCGCCTGGCGGGTGAAGTCGCGGGCGAGCGGGACGACCCCGCTCTCGCCGTCCAGCCGTAGTCTGCGGGTCTGCCGCCCGGGGGGACCCTGCGCACCCTCGGACGCCACGGACGGCTCGGACGGCTCGGCCGTCCCCGCGGACGCGCCGATCACCGGCGCACCCCCCTCGGACGCCCCGGAAGCGCCGCTCGGCTCCGGGCCGCGGTCGCCCGGCGAGTAAGGCCGGGTGGTGCTCATCAGCGCTTCACCTCACCGATTCACCAGTTCACAATTCAAAAGTCCGGCGCCTTCCGGCACCGTACGGTCCATTCGCCGTCCACCCGTGGTCCGCACGCGGTTCCTCCGTCGTCCCTCCGTGGTCGTCCCTCGGCACTTACGTCGCATCCGGGCCGTCCTCCGGTTCCCGGTGCGGCCGGTCGCGCCGCGGAGCGCCGGGGTTCAGGAAGTCTCCTGCCCGACGGATCCGGCGAAACACCCCCGCATGGGACGTGACTCGTGCGACGCGCGGGATTCACCTCGCGGGGACGGCCGGGTGGCGAGGTCAGTCGGCCTCGGCGGCCAGGGCCGCCTCCACGGAGTCGTGGACGGTGAAGACCGCCTCCGCTCCGGTGATCTCGAACACGCGGGCGACCACGGGGAGCATTCCCGCCAGGTGGACTCCCCCGCCGGCGGCCTCCGCCTTGAGCCGGGCCCCGAGCAGGACGTTCAGCCCCGTGGAGTCGCAGAACTCCAGGCGTGAGCAATCCACCACGAGCCGTGCGAAACCCTTGTCGAGGAGGTCGTCGAGCGGCTCGCGCAGAAGATCGGCGGTGTGGTGATCGAGCTCACCCGCCGGTGTCACTACGGCGCTGGAGCCCTCTTCCCGCACCTCCACCAGAAGCCGGCCCGACTGTGCACTGCCGACCGTCCCGTGGTCCATGCCGTCTCTCTCCCGAGGTCGTGGCTGCTGATGCCCTCGAACATTACGCCTTCCTTCCGCACTCCGACACCCGAACAACCTCACACAATCGGACATACCATTACAGAACGTACTTGCGATCGGCTCGGGGAAGCAGGTAGGGCTAGTAGGGACACCCGCCCCTACACGCCGGCTTCGGAGGCGCCGCACACCGCAGTGCACCTTTTGGCTTCGGCAGCCATAAGCCGAGAACGATGGAGGACACCCATGTCACCCCGGCTCGACGCATCGCATACCCCGATCGCGACGTCGACACCCCCACCGGACCAACTGGATCCCATCGATCCGATCGACGCCCTCGACCCGCTCGAGGGTCTCCCGGAGATCCCCCCCTTCGACGAGGTCGGCCCGGTCGACGCGCGGGCCCTGTCCAAGACCCTGTTCGAGCGACTGGAGTCGCTGGAGGAAGGGACGCACGAGTACTCGTACGTCCGCAACACGCTCGTCGAGCTGAACCTCGCACTCGTCAAGTTCGCCGCCTCACGCTTCCGCTCCCGCAGCGAGCCGATGGAGGACATCGTCCAGGTCGGCACCATCGGTCTGATCAAGGCGATCGACCGCTTCGAGCTCGCTCGCGGTGTGGAGTTCCCCACTTTCGCCATGCCGACCATCATCGGCGAGATCAAGCGCTTCTTCCGTGACACCTCGTGGTCCGTGCGCGTACCGCGCCGGCTCCAGGAGCTGCGGCTCGACCTGGCCAAGGCCGGGGACGAACTGGCCCAGCAGCTGGACCGCGCCCCCACCGTCGCGGAACTCGCCGCACGGCTCGGCATCTCCAACGAGCAGGTCGTCGAGGGCATGGCCGCCTCGAACGCCTACACCGCCTCCTCGCTGGACGCCCAGCCCGAGGAGGACGACTCCGAGGGCGCGCTGGCGGACCGCATCGGCTACGAGGACCACGGGCTCGAGGGCATCGAGTACGTCGAGTCCCTGAAGCCCCTGATCGCCGAGCTCCCGACCCGCGACCGCAAGATCCTGTCGCTGCGCTTCGTGGCGGGCCTGACCCAGTCCGAGATCGGCGAGGAACTCGGCATCTCGCAGATGCACGTGTCCCGGCTGCTGTCGCGGACGCTGGTGCGGCTGCGCAAGGGGCTGACCCTGGAGGAGTGAGGGGGCGGTCCTCCTCCGCACGCGGCGCGTGAGGCGGCTCGGCGAAGGCGCCGGGCCGCTTCGGCGTGTGCGGGCCGGACTACCCCGGGTGGCCGGTACCCACGCGCCCCAACGCCATGCGCCCGGTCCCCTGTCCGGCGGGCGGGTGACCGGAAACGCTGTCCGCGGCGGGAAACCGCTGTCATGGACCCGCGAACGGACCCGTCACGCGGTTACCACGGGAAACCTCTTTCCCGAACCGGCCCCCTGCATCACGATGGGCCCCCGTACCGGCTGGTACGGCAGTGGTTCCGGTGACGGAGGGGGCGGCATGGACCAGGGCGGCGACGGGGCCGACGCGGGAGACGGACTCGCCCAGGCCCCGGACACGCGGCTGACGGAACTGCTGCGCGCCCCGACCCCGGTGGCGTACCCGGCACTCCAGGAACTGCGCCGCAGGCACCACCCGGCGGTCCTCGCCCACGCCCGGCTGCTGACCGCGAGCGAGTCCGCCGCGCGCCGGCTGACGGCCGAGACCTTCACCACGGCGGCCCGCGAAACGGCCCGCGGCACCGAGCCGACCGTGCCGCTGCGCCACCACCTGTTGCTCCTGGCGGCCCGGCTCGCGGCCGGCTGGGCCCGCGACGAGCGCTCCGCGGGCGTGCGGCCCGGGCTGCTGCTGGTCATCGACTCCGCCGGCCTGCCCGACGGACCGACCCCCGCACTGCTCCCGGCGTTCCAGACGCTGCCCTCCCGCGCCCAGGGCCTGCTCTGGTACGGCGTGCTCGAACAGGAGCCCGTGGAGCGCACCGCCGCCTACCTGGGGCTGGGCCCGGCGGACGTCGCGCACGGCGCACCGCAGGCGCTCAAGGCCCTGGCCCAGGCGTGCCTGCGGCTGCGCCTGGCCGCCTCCGACGACCCGCGCTGCGCCGACTTCCGCCGTCTGATCGAGGAGGCGGTACGGCAGGACGGCCCCCGCCCCAGCCCCGACCTGGACGCCCACAGGGCCCGCTGCCCGTACTGCACGGCCGCATACGAGGACCTGACGGCGCTGCGGGACAGGCCGCGGCAGACACTGGCGGAGGGTCTGCTGCCCTGGGACGGGGCCTCGTACCTGCACCGGTCCGAGCCGGTCCCGGCGCCACAGGCGCCCCCGCCGACGACGCACTGGCCGGCCCAGCGCCGCTACCTGCTGGCCTCGGCGGCCCTGGGCGTGGCCCTGGTGCCGCTGCTGGTGTTCCTGCTGTCCACGCCGGACGGGCCCGACCGGCAGCCGGTGGCGGCCACGCCGACGCCCCCGCCGGTCACGGTGACGGCCACGGTCTCCGTCCCGCCGTCCCGCTCCGCCTCGCCCTCCCCGACCCCGTCCCGGAGCAGCGCCTCGCCCTCGCCGAGCAGGACCACGCACCGGCCGGCCACGTCCCCGGCGCCCCGGCCGACCCCGAGCCCCACCCCCACGTTCTCCGCCCCGGGCAGCCGCTACGCCGAGGTGGTGAACCTGGCCACGGGCCGCTGCCTGGACATCCGGGACGGCGACCTCTACGAGGGCAACGACGTCGTCACGGCGCCCTGCGACTCCACCCCGAGCCAGCGCTGGCGCGTCGACGCCGGCCTGGGCGTGCTGCGCTCGGCCGCCGACTCCGACTTCTGCCTGGACAGCCGCGGCTCGACCGACCGGGGCGTGGGCATCTGGGACTGCGACTCGGTCTACGGCCGCAACGGCCGGAACCTCCGCTTCACCGTCGACCCCGACGGCACGATCCGCCCGGCGATCGCCATCGAGACGGCGGTCACCCCGGACGGCGGTGACGGCCTGGAGCTGGACCCGCTGGACGGGAGCACGGCACAGCGCTGGCGGGCCGGGGCCGCCTGACCGGCAGGCACCCCCGGCCCGGCCGGTCACACGACCCGCTCGCCGGCGCGCCAGACCCCGGCGACCAGCGGTACGCCCGGCCGGTACGCCAGGTGGACGTGGCTCGGGGCGTCCAGCAGGGTCAGGTCGGCGCGGGCGCCCGGGGTGAGGCGGCCGACGTCGGTACGGCGCAGCGCCGCGGCGCCGCCGGCCGTGGCGGACCAGACCGCCTCGTCGGGGGTCATGCCCATGTCCCGGACGGCCAGGGCGATGCAGAAGGGCACCGACGAGGTGAAGGACGATCCCGGGTTGCAGTCGGTGGACAGGGCGACCGTCACGCCCGCGTCCAGCAGGCGGCGGGCGTCCGGCCACTGGGCGCGCGTGGAGAACTCGGCGCCGGGCAGCAGGGTGGCCACCGTGGCGCCCTGCGCGAGCGCGTCGACGTCCGCGTCCGTGAGGTGGGTGCAGTGGTCGGCGCTCGCGGCGTCCAGTTCGACGGCCAGCTGCACGCCGGGGCCGTAGGAGAGCTGGTTGGCGTGGATGCGGGGGTGCAGGCCCTTCGCCTTGCCGGCGGTGAGGATCGCGCGGGCCTGGTCGCCGTCGAAGGCGCCCTTCTCGCAGAAGACGTCGATCCAGCGGGCGTGCGGCGCGCAGGCGTCCAGCATCTCGCCGGTGACCAGGGCGACGTAGGCGGCCGGGTCGTCGGCGAGGTCGGGGGAGACGATGTGGGCGCCGAGGTAGGTCACCTCGTCGGTGTGGCGGGCCGCGATGCGCAGGGCGCGGGACTCGTCCTCGACGGTGAGCCCGTAGCCCGACTTGGTCTCGAAGGTGGTGGTGCCCTGGCGGAGCGCCTCCGCCAGGTACCGGGTGAGGTTCTCCTCCAGTTCCGCGTCGGTGGCGGCGCGGGTGGCCGCCACCGTGGTGCGGATGCCGCCGGCGCTGTAGGAACGGCCGGACATGCGGGCGTTGAACTCCTGCGTGCGGTCGCCCGCGAAGACCAGGTGGGAGTGGGAGTCCACGAAGCCGGGCAGCACCGCCCGGCCGGCCGCGTCCACCTGGTTGTCGGTGGCGGGTGCTTTGCCGGATTCACCGGTCCAGACGACCCGGTCGCCGTCGATGACGACGGCCGCGTCCTGGATCAGGCCCAGGGGCGATCCGTCACCGAGCGAGGGGTCGTTGGTGACCAGCGTGGCGATGTTGGTGATGACGGTGCTGCTGCTCATGGTGTCCTCAAGGGTGGCCGGATGGGGGTCGGCGGGGGTCAGCCCCGCAGGGCCTCGACGGCGGCCGCCAGGGCCGACGGCACGTCCGGTACGAGCGTGTGGACCCCGTCCCGTACGACGTGGCGGCCGCCCACGACGGTGTGCCGGACGTCCGCCGCGGTCGCCGCGAACACGGCTGTCTCGGCGCCCAGTCGGGGCAGCGGGCCCGCCGTCCTGACGGAGTCCAGGGCGATCGTCGTGAAGTCGGCGAGCGCCCCCGCCGTCAGCTCACCGGCGTCCTGCCAGCCGAGCGCCGCGTGTCCGTCGGCGGAGGCCGCGCGCAGCAGGGCGGCGGCGGTCCAGTGGCCGCGGGTGCGGGTGCGCAGCCGCTCGTTCAGCTCCATGGCGCGCGCCTCTTCGAGCAGGTCGACGACGGCGTGGCTGTCGGAGCCGAGGGAGAGCGGGGAGCCCGCCCGCTGGAGGGCGACGGCCGGGCCGATGCCGTCCGCCAGGTCGCGCTCGGTGGTCGGGCACATGCAGGTGCCGGTGCGGGAGCCGCCGAGCAGTGCGATGTCCTCGTCGGTGAGGTGGGTGTTGTGCACGCCGGTGGTGCGCGGGCCGAGGACGCCGTGGTCGGCGAGCAGCCGGGTGGGCGTGCGGCCGTGCGCGGCGTGGCAGGCGTCGTTCTCGGCGGTCTGCTCCGACAGGTGGACATGCAGCGGGGCGTGGCGCTGTGCGGCCCACTCGGCGACGGTGGCGAGCTGCCCCGCGGGCACGGCCCGTACGGAGTGGATCGCCGCCCCGATCCGCGCGTGGTCGCGCTCCTTCAGGAGGGCGGCGCGTTCGGCCCAGGCGTCCGCGGTGCCGTCGGAGAAGCGCCGCTGGTGGGTGTTGGGCGGCTCGCCGAAGCCGGCGGAGAGGTAGGCCGTGTCCAGCAGGGTGATGCGGATGCCGGCCTCGGCGGCGGCCGCGATCAGAGCCTCGCCCATCGCGTTGGGGTCGGCGTACGGGGTGCCGCCGGGCGCGTGGTGCACGTAGTGGAACTCGCCGACGCAGGTGATGCCGGCCAGTGCCATCTCGGCGTACACCGCGCGGGCGAGCGCGTGGTAGGTCTCCGGGGTCAGGTGGTCGGCGACGGAGTACATCACCTCGCGCCAGGTCCAGAAGGTGCCGCTGCCCACCTGGACCGTGCCGCGCAGCGCCCGGTGGAAGGCGTGCGAGTGGGCGTTCGCCAGGCCGGGCAGGGTCAGCCCGCGCAGGATCTCGGCGCCGGGCGGCGGGGCGGGCACGCCGGCGCGGACGGCGGCGAGGCGGCCGTCCGCGACCTCCAGCACGACCCCAGGCTCGACGTTCGTGCCGAGCCAGGCGTGCTCCGACCAGTAGGTCCGTGTCGTCACCGGCAGGCCAGTCCTTCCAGTACGTCGGCGAGCGCGTCCACCCCGGCCAGGCAGTCGTCCTCGGCCGCGGATTCGGCCGGGGAGTGCGAGACACCCGTGGGGTTGCGCACGAACAGCATGGCGGTCGGCACGCGTCCGGAGAGGATTCCGGCGTCGTGTCCGGCGCCGGTGCCGAGGACGGGCACCTTCAGACCGGTGTCCTTGCCGAGGATGCGGCCGAGTTCGTCGCGCAGCGCGTGGTCGAACTCGACCACCGGGGTGAAGGACTCCCGGACGACGTCCAGGTCGGCGCCCTGGGCGGCGGCGTACTCGCGGGCGGCCTTCTCCACGGCGGTGACGACCGTGTCCAGGGTCTCCTGGTCGGCGGCGCGGGAGTCGAGCCAGCCGCGCACCAGGGACGGGATGGCGTTGACGCCGTTCGGCTCGACGGAGATCTTGCCGAAGGTGGCGACGGCACCGGCGAGTTCGGCCTCCCGGCGGGCGGCGAGCACGGTCTCGGCGTACGACAGCATGGGGTCGCGCCGGTCGACGAGCCGGGTGGTGCCCGCGTGGTTGGCCTCGCCCCGGAAGTCGAACCGCCAGCGGCCGTGCGGCCAGATGGCGCTGGCGACGCCGACCCGGTCGCCGGACAGGTCCAGCGCGCGGCCCTGTTCGACGTGCAGTTCGACGAAGGCGCCGATGCGGGCCAGCCGCTCCGGGTCGGCCCCGATGGCGTCGGGGTCGTAGCCGGCGGCCTCCATGGCGCGCGGCAGGGTGACGCCCTCGCCGTCGGTGAGCCGGTGGGCCTGTTCGACGGTCAGTTCCCCGGCGGTCAGCCGGGAGCCGACGCAGGCGAGACCGAACCGGGCGCCCTCCTCGTCACCGAAGTTGACGATGGCCAGGGGCTTGGTGAACCCGGCTCCCCTGGACCGCAGTTCGTCCAGGGCGGCGAAGGAGGAGACGACGCCGAGGGGCCCGTCGAAGGCGCCGCCGTCGGGCACCGAGTCCAGGTGCGAGCCGGTGACGACGGCGTCCCCGGCGGCCGGGTCGCCCAGCCAGGCCCACTGGTTGCCGTTGCGGTCGACCTCGTAGGTCAGCCCGCGCGTCTCGGCCTGCTCGCGGAACCAGGCCCGGCAGTCGGCGTCGGCACCGGTCCAGGCGAAGCGGCGGTAGCCGCCGGAGGCGGAGCTGCGGCCGACCGGCAGCAGCTCCGCCCACATGCTGTGGAAGCTCACGCCTCGTCACCCTCGCGCATCGGCACCCGCACCCCGCGCTCCTGCGCGACCGAGTCGGCGATGTCGTAGCCGGCGTCCACGTGCCGGATGACGCCCATGCCGGGGTCGTTGGTGAGCACCCGGCGGATCTTCTCGCCGCCGAGCTTGGTGCCGTCGGCCACCGTGACCTGGCCGGCGTGGATGGAGCGGCCCATGCCGACGCCGCCGCCGTGGTGGATGGAGACCCAGGACGCGCCGGAGGCCACGTTGACCATGGCGTTGAGCAGCGGCCAGTCGGCGATCGCGTCGGAGCCGTCGAGCATGGCCTCGGTCTCGCGGTACGGGGAGGCGACGGAGCCGCAGTCGAGGTGGTCGCGGCCGATGGCCAGCGGGGCCGCCAGCTCGCCCGAGGCCACCATGTCGTTGAAGCGCTCGCCGGCCTTGTCGCGCTCGCCGTAGCCCAGCCAGCAGATACGGGCGGGCAGGCCCTGGAAGTGGACGCGCTCCCCGGCCATCTTGATCCAGCGGGCCAGGGACTCGTTCTCGGGGAACAGCTCCAGGAGCGCCTTGTCGGTCTTGGCGATGTCGGCCGCGTCGCCGGACAGGGCGGCCCAGCGGAAGGGACCCTTGCCCTCGCAGAAGAGGGGCCGGATGTACGCGGGGACGAAGCCGGGGAAGGCGAAGGCGCGGTCGTAACCGGCCAGCTGGGCCTCGCCGCGGATGGAGTTGCCGTAGTCGAAGACCTCGGCGCCGGCGTCCATGAAGCCGACCATGGCCTCGACGTGCTTCGCCATGGACTCGCGGGCGCGGGTGGTGAAGCCGGCCGGGTCCTTGGCGGCCGCGTCGGCCATGTCCTCGAAGGCGACGCCGACCGGCAGGTAGGCCAGCGGGTCGTGGGCGGAGGTCTGGTCGGTGACGATGTCGATCGGCGCGTTCATCGCGAGCAGCTGCGGGACCAGCTCGGCGGCGTTGCCGAGGACGCCGATGGACAGCGGCCTGCGCTGGTCGCGGGCCTCGGTGGCGAGCTGGAGCGCGTGGTCGAGCGAGTCGGCCTTCACGTCCAGGTAGCGGTGCTCGATGCGGCGCTCGATGGCGCGCGGGTCGCAGTCGATGCAGAGGGCGACGCCGTCGTTCATGGTGACGGCGAGCGGCTGGGCGCCGCCCATGCCGCCGAGGCCGGCGGTGAGGGTGATGGTCCCGGCGAGGGTGCCGCCGAACTTCTTCGCGGCGACGGCGGCGAAGGTCTCGTAGGTGCCCTGGAGGATGCCCTGGGTGCCGATGTAGATCCAGGAGCCGGCGGTCATCTGGCCGTACATGGTCAGGCCGAGGGCCTCCAGGCGGCGGAACTCCTCCCAGTTGGCCCAGTCGCCGACCAGGTTGGAGTTGGCGATGAGGACGCGCGGGGCCCACTCGTGGGTCTGCATCACGCCGACCGGGCGGCCGGACTGGACCAGCATGGTCTCGTCCTGCTTGAGGGTCCGCAGCGTGCGCACCATCGCGTCGAAGGAACGCCAGTCACGGGCGGCCTTGCCGGTGCCGCCGTAGACGACGAGCTTGTCGGGGTGCTCGGCGACCTCGGGGTCGAGGTTGTTCTGGAGCATCCGCAGGGCGGCTTCCTGCTGCCATCCCAGGGTGCTCAGTTCCGTGCCGCGCGGTGCTCGTACGGGGCGGGGTCCCGACATCGTCTGCCTCCTGATGTTGCTGCGTCTATTCACATCCTGAACTCCTGAATAGAACTAGTCAATACGTCGGGACGGCCGCGTCCGCGCGCGCGGGGTGTTTGGCTGGAAGTACCCGGCGGCCGACAGGAGGGAGAGGCCGTGCGGCACGACACACGCGCCGGCACCGACGCCGAGGCCCGGGAGCGGGCCGCCCGGCGGGACCGTGCGGTGCGCGGCGCGGTGGAGCGGGGCCTGATCGGTCCCGGCTCGCCCGTGGTGGGCCTGCTGGACGTCACGGGCATCCGGGAGGCGGCCGCGGGCCTGCGGGCGGCGTTCGAGGCGGTCGTGGCGCCGGGCACGCCGGTGCTGCACGCCTTCGCGGTGAAGGCGACCCCGCTCGTGCCAGTGCTGCGGCTGCTGCACGAGGAGGGCGTCGGGGCGGAGGTGGCCAGCCCGGGCGAGCTGGCCCTGGCGGGGGCCGCGGGGGTGCCGGCGGACCGGACGGTGCTCGACTCGCCCGCCAAGACACCGGCCGAACTGCGCGAGGCCCTGGCCCTGGGCATCGCCGTCAACGCCGACAACCCGCAGGAGCTGGACCGGCTCGACGGGCTGGTCCGGTCGGCGGCCACCCGGTCCCCGCTGGGCGTCCGGGTCAACCCGCAGGTGGGCGCGGGCACCATCGGGGCGACCTCGACGGCGACCCGGACCTCGAAGTTCGGCGTGGCGCTGCGGGACGAGGGGGCCCGGGAGTGGCTGGTGCGGGCGTACGCGGCCCGGCCGTGGCTGACCCGGCTGCACGCGCACACCGGCTCGCAGGGCGTCCCGCTGCCGCTGATGGCACGGGGCGTGGCCGAGACGTACGCCCTCGCGGAGGAGATCAACACGCGGATCGGGCGGCCCCAGATCGACACGCTCGACATCGGCGGCGGACTGCCGGTCGACTTCGCCGCGGAGCGCACGGCACCGACCCACGCGGCGTACGCGCGGCTGCTGGCGCGCGAGGTGCCGGGGCTGCTCGACGGGCGGTACGGGCTGGTGACCGAGTTCGGGCGGTCGCTGCTGGCCGAGCAGGGCACTCTGGTGGCGCGGGTGGAGTACGCCAAGAGCGCGGGCGGGCGGCGGATCGCGGTGACGCACGCGGGTGTGCAGGTGGCCGCGCGGACCGTGTACGTGCCGGACGCCTGGCCGTTGCGGATCGCCGCGTACGACGCCGAGGGGCGGCCCAAGCGGGGGCCCGGGGTGGTGCAGGACGTGGCGGGTCCGGCCTGCTTCTCGGGCGATCTGCTGGCCGAGGGGCGCACGCTGCCCGCGCTGGAGCCGGGCGACCTGGTGGCGGCCCTGGACACGGGCGCGTACGGGTTCGCCCAGCACTACGCCTACAACTCCCTTGCGCGGCCCGGCATTTACGGCTTCGCGCCGGACGGCTCGGGCGGCGTGGCCTTCGCGACGGTGCGCGAGCCGCAGACCCCGGCGGAGATCGTGGCCGAATCCGGAGGGGCGCACGCCTCCGCGCTCACCACCTTGCGCGCCTCCGCGAGCCGTTGACCCGCTCCGGCCGCTTCTCGAACAAATGGTTTAACCGCCTGAAAACAGTCCTCAGTCGGCCAACACTAGTACGCCCGGCGCACGTTCCACTGGAAAATGCCAAAGCACTCACCCCTCTCGCACACGTTGCGTAGTGTCTCTGTCACTCAACCGGAGTCACAGGCGGGAGGGGAGCCACGGTGCCCGGAATCGACGAGTGCCTACTGGAAGCCATGCGGCTGCCCGGGGCCCGGGGGGCCGCGCTGGTGGACTGGACGAGCGGACTGGCCCTAGGCACGGTCGGGGAAGCCCCCGGCGGTGACCACGAGACCACCGCGGCCGAGGCCGCCGAACTGGCCCGACTGGCCGCGGAGCACGGCGCCTTCGCGGCCGGGGGCGCGCCGGACGGGCGCCCGCCCGTGGAGGACGTGATCGTCAGCAACCACGACAGCTACCACCTGCTGCGGTTCGTCGACACGTCCTTCGACAGCAGCGTCTTCCTCCACCTGTGGCTCGGCCGCGAGGAGGGCAACCTCGCCCTCGCCCGCATACGGCTCGGCGACATGGCGTCCCGGCTGGTGCTGGGATGACCATGGTCGGAACGCCCCCGCCGCTGCCGGTGCGGGACAGAACCACCGCGCAGGAGCGGACGGCCGGCGCGCTGTCGCCGATGCTCCGGCGGCTCGCCGAGGAGCAGGCCACCGGAGTCCTGGTCCGCGAGCACGGCACCCTGCACCTCGCCGAGGGCCGGGTGGTGCACGCCGAGAGCCCGCACGCCCCCGGCCTCGACGTGCTCCTCACGGCCCACGGCACGCTGGCGGGCGCCGCCTGGCAGCAGGCCGCAGGGCAGACCGGCGACGCCCGGGAGGCGGCCCGCAGGCTGCTGGCCGCCGGGCTGCTGCCCGAGGGCGCCCTGGAGCTGTGCCACCTGGACGCGCTGTACGACGCGGGGTACTTCGCGCTGACCCCGAGCAGCACCCCGGGCCGGTTCCGCTACGACAGCGGCCCCCGCCTCGGACCGCTGCCCTCGGTGCCGGTCGTCGCGCTGGAGCGCGAGACGCTGCGTCGGCGGCTGCTGCTGCACCGGCTGTGGCCAGACCCGGCGGCCGACGACGCCCCGCTGGTCCGCACCGCCCCGGCCGCCTCGGCGCCGGTCACGCCCCGCCAGCGGGCCGTGATGGATCTGGTGGACGGCGTGCGCACGGCTCCGCGGATCGCCCGCGAGCTGGGCCGGCAGGCGTTCCACACGCTGGTGGACGTGCGCCGGCTCGCGGCGGCCGGGCTCGTCCGGCCGGCGGTCGCGGTCCCGGCGCCGCCACCGGGTCCGCCCGCTCCCCCACTGACGGTCACCGACCCCGACATCGCGCTGCTGAAGAGGCTCAGGGATGCGCTGGAGGCGCTTTGAACGGCACCGCCCCGCCGAAGGGAGAGAACTGATGGTGCCCGAGGAGGACCTGGCCGCCGTCCGCGACGAACTGCACCGGCTGCGCACCAGGGTCCCGCAGCTCACCGGCGCCCTCGCGGCCGGCGTCGACGGTCTCGTCGTCGCCCACGACACCCCCGGGCTCGACCCGGAGGGCCTGGCGGCGCTCACCGCGGCCTCGCTGGGCGTGGCCGTACGGGTCGCCGACGCCACCGGCAACGGCGACTTCCGGGAGCTGCTGGTGCGCGGCGCGCAGGGCTACGTCGCCACGTACGCGGCCGGCCGCACCGCCGTGCTGACGCTGCTCACCAAGGACCGGGTCAACGTCGGCCGGCTGCACCTGGAGGGCCGCCGGGCCGGCGCCCGCATCGGGGAGCTGCTCGACGCCGCCGAGGCCGCGGCCGCGGCCGCCCGGCCCGTCGCCCGGCCCGCACCCCCACCACGTAACCGAACGACGCGCGTGCCACACACCACGGCCACCGAAGCGCGCACTGCAACCGACAGCTGAGAGGACCACCATGGCCAACACCGAGACCGCACTGAAGGAAGCCCTGACCACCATCGAGGGCGCGACCGGCGTCGCGCTCGTGGACTACACCAGCGGCATGGCGCTGGGCACGATGGGCGGCAGCAAGAGCTTCGACCTGAACGTGGCCGCCGCCGGCAACACGGACGTGATCCGCGCCAAGATGCGCACGATGGAGCACCTGGGCCTGAAGGCGGAGATCGACGACATCCTGATCACGCTGTCGGACCAGTACCACCTGATCCGCCTGCTCAAGGGCCGCGGCGGCAACGGCCTGTTCCTCTACCTGGTGCTGGACTCCCGGGCCAACCTGGCGATGGCCCGGCACCAGCTGAAGAAGATCGAGGAGGAGCTGGAGGTCTGAGGCGGTCCCCGGGCGGCTCCGGCCCCCGGGTCAGACCAGTTCGGCGGTTCGGCGGCGGGCCCCACCCGGGGCCGCGTCGCCTGCCGCGATGCCCGTACCGCGCAGGCCCTTCACGGCCTTGCCCGCGGGGCTCCCGCCCCGCGCGTCCAGCCAGTCCACGCGCACCCACAGCAGCGCGTCCCCGGCCCGCTCCCGGCGGCCGAGCCAGGCGGCCTTCAGCCGCAGCCCGGTGCCGGCACCGGCCAGCAGCATGCCACCGGCGGCGGGCACCGCGAGGGAACTGCCGAGGGCGGCGGCGAAGGCCAGCAGCAGCCACCAGCGGTGTCCGCGACGCCAGACGCGCACGGTCACCGCCCGGTCCTGCAGGACGTCGTACCGGCCCGCGCGGACCGCCCCGCGGGCCAGGGCGGTGTACCGCCCGCGCCGCACCAGCGCCACCACGGCCGCCGTCACGAGGAACAGCGCGGCCCCCGCGAGGACCCCGATCCGGCGCCCGGTCCACCCGGGTACCAGGACCCCGATCCCGGCGGCGAACACCCCGAACCAGCACAGGGGCGCGGCCCCGGCCCGTACGACGACGGCCACCCGGGCCAGCCCCCGTCCTCCGCGTCCTCCGCGTTCCTCGCGTCCTTCGCGTCCGTCACGTCCGCGTTCCGCGCGCGCCACGTCGGCCTCCCGTGTCACGTGTCCACCCAGCTCCTGGGACTGGGCACGAGGCTAGCGGCGGAACGTGAGACGAGTCTGAGAACGCGTCGGGTCACTCCACGAACAGCCCCCGGGCGGCGGCGTGCGCGTCGAAGTCCTCCAACCGGGCCTGCGCGTCGGGCAGATCGTCGCACAGGGCCTCCAGCAGCACCCGTCCGAGCAGCATCGGCGCGCACGCGGTGTCGAAGGCGAGCCCGGTGCCGACGGCGGCGGGCAGCAACAGGTCGGAGTGGCGGGCGACCGGCGCGAACGCGGAGTCGGCGACCGTGACCACGGTCAGGCCCGCCTCCCGGGCGTAGGCCAGGGTGTCGACGACCTCGCGCGGGTGCCGGGGCAGGGCGAAGCACAGCAGGGCCGTGGCGCCCGCCCGGACGGCCGCGTCGATGCGGTCGTGGATCATCGTGCCGCCCTCGTTGAGCAGCCGGACGTCGGGGTGGACCTTGGCGGCGAAGTACGCGAAGCCGTACGCCTGGGAGGCGGCGGCGCGCAGGCCGAGCACGGGCAGCGGTCGGGAGGCGGCGAGGATCCGGCCGGCCTTCTGCACCGGGCGCGGGTCGGCGAGCAGCTCCGCGAGGTGCCTGAGGTTCTCGATCTCGGCCTCGACGGCCTGCTGGTACTCGTTGTACGAGCCCGCCTCGGCGGCCGGTTCTGCGGGCACCACCTCGCGCAGGTGCTTGCGCAGGGCGGGGTAGCCGTCGAAGCCGAGGGCGACCGCGAACCGGGTCACCGAGGGCTGGCTGACCCCGGCCAGCTCGGCCAGCTCCACGCTCGACAGGAACGGCACGTCGGCGGCCCGCCGCACCATGCTGTGCGCGATGCGGCGCTGGGTCGGTGTGAGCCGGTGCCCCTCGAAGAGGGCCTGCAGCCGGGTGGCCGGACTGTCCGTCGTGCCCGGCGCGGCGGCCGGGCTCCTGTCCACGCTCATGACGTGCTCCCCCTCCAGATGTCGGTGAACCGGTCGAGCAGTACGGACGCCGTGGTCACGTCGTCCGTGAGCGGCCGGTCGGCCGGGTCGTCGTCGAGGGCCGCGTCGGCGAGCGCGAACGCCCGCCCGGCCCCGAGCCCGGGATCGGGCCGCAGGCCGCGCAGGCGCAGGGCCCGGACGGCGGCCACGAGTTCGCAGCCGACCACCAGACGGTACGCACCGCACGCGCGCAGGGTCTGCCGCGCGGCGAGCGAGGCGAAGCTCGCCTGTTCCTCGACGCCCCGGGAGAGTACAGCGTGCCCGAGCGAGGCGGGGGCGGAGACGGCCCGCAGATCGCCGAGGGCGGCCGCGGCCGCGTACTCCAGGATCATCACGCCCGAGGCGGCCGGCTCGTGGTCGGCGAGGAACGGGCGCAGCCGGGTGTAGGCGGGCTCGTTCAGGGTGGACAGGCGGGACGTGGAGAGCCGGGCCACCTGGGTCACGGCGAGCCTGAAGTGGTCCAGGGCGAGCGCCAGTTGGGCCTGGTAGAAGCCGCCGTGGTGGTAGGCGGCCAGGTCCTCGACGGCGATGAGCGGGTTCTCGGCCGCAGCGTTGACCTCGATGTCCAGGACCTGTTCGAGGGCGTCCGCCGCGTCGAGCGCGGGACCGTGGATCTGGGGCAGGCAGCGGAAGCCGTAGGGGTCCTGGATCCGGCCCAGCGGCGGGGCCGGGCGGTCCGCCGCGCCGATCAGCTCCCGCATCCGGCGGGCCGCCTCGCTGCTCCCGCGGTGCGGGCGGGCGGCGTGCACGGGCGCCGCGTACGCCTCGTGGGAGCCGTCGACGGCGAACAGGGACAGCGCGGCGACGACCTGGGTGGCGCCGATCAGCCCGCGCAGTTCGTGCAGGGCGAGCGCGGACTGGCCGAGGACGAGGGCGTTGCTGCTGATCAGGGCGAGGGCGTCGTTGTTGTCGAGGGACTGGGGCGCGGGCGCGCCGGTGCCGCGCCAGGGGTGCTCGCCGGCGAGCGCCAGCCCCACCTGGGCGAGCGCCGCGATGTCCCCGGTGCCGACGGAGCCGAACTCGTTGACGACCGGGTGGGCGCCGTTCGCCAGCGCCTCGCAGAGCGCGCCGACCACGCCGGGCCGCAGTCCCGCGCCGCCGGCCAGCAACTGGTTGGCGCGTATGGCGAGCATCGCGCGTACCTGACGGGCGGGCAGCTCCGCGCCGATGGCGCCCGCGTGACTGCGCAGCAGGCGCAGGCCGTGGCCGGCGGCGGCCTCGGTGGGCACGTCCACGTTCCGGTTCGCGCCCACGCCGGTGGAACGGCCGTAGACCCGGCCGGTGGCCGCGATCCGCCGGGCGGCGTGCCAGGACGCCTCGACCCGTCGCAGCGCGTCGGCCCGCGGGATTGGGCGGACGGCGCCGTCGGCGAGGCGTACGACGTCCTCGACGCCGAGTCCGGCGCCGTCGAGGACCACCGTCGCGGTCCGCGCGGACTCCGGCGCGTCCACGGTGCGAGACGACATCAGGCCCAGACTCCCTCGATTATTCAGTCATCTAGAACTCTGCATGACCCTATGCAGTGAGGCAAGGGACGTCTCATGATCCGGCGCGTGACGCGGCGCGTGATCCGGCGGGTGCTGCGGCGACACCCCCGGGTGCCCTGAGGGGAACAGGGGGGTTGTCCCCAGTGCGGCGGGCGGGGCCGCTCCCTAGGGTGGAGCGCATGAGCGCACTGGACCCCCGGGACGTCGACCTCAAGAAGGATCTGGACGCCACCGTACGGGCACGCAGGGAACTGGGCGAGGAGTACGACTCCGCGCTCGTCGACTCCTTCCTGGAGAAGGTCGAGCAGCGCATCGACGACACCGTGGAGCGGCGGGTGCGCCGGCACCTGGCCGAGCAGCGGATGGTGGACGTGCGCGGCGCCCGGCGGCCGAAGGGGGCCGAGAACTGGGCCGAGCGGTTCGGCTTCGCCGTCATCACGCTGGTCCTGGCGATCCCGCTGTCCGCGATCGGCGGGGCGCTCGCGGGGATGTCCGGGATGGTGGCCGCCTGGGTCGGCATCGTCGGTGTCAACGCGGCCCAGGCCGTACGGCTCAACCCGGAGATCGTGTCCGGGCGCCGCGGCCGGTCCGCCCACGACGACTGAGCGGCCCCGACGGACCGGGCGGACCGCCCGGGGCAGGGGTGTGCGCGGGGACCGCCGCACCCCCGTCACCGGGGGGCGGGACGACGGCGGTCCCCGCGGGGGACGCGGGCCGGGTCAGGGCCGGGCATCACGCGTCCGTGGCGTCCATGGAAGTCCGGGAGCCGCTCCGGAGGCCCTTGACGCCGTTCGGCGCCGGCCGGGGCGGGGAGCCACCCCCGTGCTTAACGCCTGGGAGGTACACCCCCCACCGCCCTGCCGACGTCAACTACTGTGCCGGACCCGTGTTAAGCCGGTGCTGCGCGCACGTGACACCCGCGTACCGCTTCCGCACCGCGGGTTCGCTACTTGTTCCCGCCCTTGGCCAGGAAGGCCAGCAGGTCCTGCCGGCTGACCACGCCGGTCGGCTTGCCCTCGACCAGCACGATCGCCGCGTCGGCCGAGCCCAGCACCTGCATCAGGTCGCCGACCGGCTCGCCGGAGCCGACCTGCGGCAGCGGCGCGGACATGTGCTTCTCCAGCGGGTCCTCCAGCGAGGCGCGCTTGCTGAACAGGGCGTCCAGCAGCTCCCGTTCCACGACCGACCCGACGACCTCGGCGGCCATCACGTCCGGGTGACCGGCGCCCGGCTTGACGACCGGCATCTGCGAGACGCCGTACTCGCGCAGCACCTCGATGGCCTGACCGACCGTCTCCTCCGGGTGCATGTGGACGAGGGACGGGATGCTGCCGTGCGCCTTGTCCTCCAGCACGTCGGCGACGCGGGCGGAGGGGCCCTCGTCCTCGAGGAAGCCGTAGTCGGCCATCCACTCGTCGTTGAAGATCTTGCTGAGGTAGCCGCGGCCGCTGTCCGGCAGCAGGACCACGACGACGTCGTCCGGGCCGAGCCGCTCGGCGACGCGCAGCGCGCCCACCACGGCCATGCCGCAGGAGCCGCCCACCAGCAGGCCCTCCTCCTTGGCCAGGCGGCGGGTCATCTGGAAGGAGTCCTTGTCGGAGACCGGGACGATCTCGTCGGCGACGGTCCGGTCGTAGGCGCTCGGCCAGAAGTCCTCGCCCACGCCCTCCACGAGGTACGGGCGCCCGGAGCCGCCGGAGTACACCGAGCCCTCGGGGTCGGCGCCGATGACCTTGACCTTGCCGTCGCTGACGTCCTTCAGGTAGCGGCCGGTGCCGGAGATGGTGCCACCGGTGCCGACGCCCGCGACGAAGTGGGTGATCTTCCCCTCCGTCTGCTCCCACAGCTCGGGGCCGGTCGAGTGGTAGTGCGAGAGCGGGTTGTTGGGGTTGGAGTACTGGTCGGGCTTCCAGGCGCCGGGGGTCTCCCGCACCAGCCGGTCGGAGACGTTGTAGTACGAGTCCGGGTGCTCGGGCGCGACGGCGGTCGGGCACACGACCACCTCGGCGCCGTAGGCGCGCAGCACGTTGATCTTGTCGGTGCTCACCTTGTCAGGGCACACGAAGATGCACTTGTAGCCCTTCTGCTGGGCCACGATGGCCAGGCCCACACCGGTGTTGCCGCTGGTCGGCTCGACGATGGTGCCGCCCGGCTTCAGCTCCCCGCTCTGCTCGGCGGCCTCGATCATGCGCAGGGCGATGCGGTCCTTGACGGAGCCGCCCGGGTTGAAGTACTCGACCTTGGCCAGGACGGTGGCCTGGATGCCCTTGGTCACGCTGTTGAGCCTCAGCAGCGGGGTGTTGCCGACGAGGCTGATCATCGAGTCGTGGAATCGCACCGTTGTCTCCGGTCGCTTGCAAAAAAACAGTGGTCGTAGTTGGTGTCGCCAGCCTAAGGCCCCCGGGTGAAGCCGGGCGGGCGTTCACTCCCCGTTGAGATTGGCGCACGGTCCGTACGGGGCAAGGAGTGGATGTACGGCTACGAGGAGGTGGCGGCGACGTATGACGAGCATGTCGAGGGCGAGGGTGGCCCGGCGGATCGCGGCCGGAGCGGCGTACGGCGGCGGTGGGGCCGGACTGGTCGGGGCGGCCGCGGTGGGCCTGCTGCTGGCGGAGGTGCGGCTGGCCCGGCGCCATGTGGGGAACGGCAGCGGCGGCCGGGTGCCGACGGCGCAGGGCGTGTACGGGCACGCGTACGACGTGCCCGGTGAACCGCCGCTCAGGCTGGCCATGCTGGGGGACTCCACGGCGGCCGGGCAGGGCGTGCACCGGGCGGGCCAGACACCGGGGGCGCTGCTGGCCTCCGGTCTCGCGGCGGTGGCGGAACGCCCGGTGGAACTGCGGAACGTGGCCCTTCCCGGGGCCCAGTCGGACGATCTGGACCGTCAAGTGGCGCTGGTCCTCTCGTCCCCCGACCCGCTCCCGGACATCTGCGTGATCATGATCGGCGCGAACGACGTCACGCACCGGATGCCGCCCACGCGTTCGGTGCGGCATCTGTCGGCGGCGGTACGGCGGCTGCGCACGGCGGGCGCGGAGGTGGTCGTCGGCACCTGCCCCGACCTGGGCACCATCGAGCCGGTCCAGCAGCCGCTGCGGTGGCTGGCCCGCCGGGCCTCGCGGCAGCTCGCGGCGGCCCAGACGATCGGGGTGGTCGAGCAGGGCGGTCGCACGGTGTCGCTGGGCGACCTGCTCGGGCCGGAGTTCGAGGCGAACCCGCGGGAGCTGTTCGGGCCGGACAACTACCACCCCTCCGCCGAGGGGTACGCCACGGCGGCGATGGCGGTGCTGCCGACGGTGTGCGCGGCGCTGGGGCTGTGGCCGGCGGAGGAGGAGCGGCCGGACGCGTCCCGCCGCGAGGGCTTCCTGCCCGTCGCCCGCGCCGCCGCCGAGGCGGCGTCGGAGGCGGGTACCGAGGTCACGGCGGCGATGCCCACCGGGCCCCGGGGGCCATGGGCGCTGCTCAAGCGCAGGCGGCGGCGCCGGGTGCCGGAGGCCGAGCCCGCCCGCCCGTCGCTGTGACCCTCGCCGTGCCCGCGGGCGGGGCGCGGCCCGCCGTCCCCCGAAGCGTCTCCAAGCAAGCGCTTAGTAAATTGCGGTCAGTGTCACACCGCAACACCGGTGACCCGGGCCATACGTACGGGTAACTTCCGAACCGGCCCTGCCCGAAATCCCGTCCTCTGGAGCCGTGATGCCCGAAGCCGTGATCGTCTCGACCGCCCGCTCCCCGATCGGCCGCGCCTTCAAGGGCTCCCTGAAGGACCTGCGCCCGGACGACCTGACCGCCACGATCATCCAGGCGGCGCTGGCGAAGGTCCCCGAGCTCGACCCGCGGGACATCGACGACCTGATGCTCGGCTGCGGCCTGCCGGGCGGCGAGCAGGGCAACAACCTCGGCCGGATCGTCGCCGTGCAGATGGGCATGGACCACCTGCCGGGCTGCACGATCACCCGGTACTGCTCCTCCTCGCTGCAGACCAGCCGCATGGCCCTGCACGCCATCAAGGCCGGCGAGGGCGACGTCTTCATCTCGGCCGGTGTCGAGATGGTCTCCCGGTTCGTCAAGGGCAACTCCGACAGCCTGCCCGACACGCACAACCCCTTCTTCGCCGAGGCCGAGGCGCGCACCGCCGCCGTCGCCGAGCAGGAGGGCACGACCTGGCACGACCCGCGCGAGGACGGCCTGGTCCCGGACGCCTACATCTCGATGGGCCAGACCGCGGAGAACCTGGCCCGCTGGAAGGGCGTCACCCGTCAGGACATGGACGAGTTCGGCGTCCGCTCGCAGAACCTCGCCGAGCAGGCCATCAAGAACGGCTTCTGGGAGCGCGAGATCACCCCGGTGACCCTCCCGGACGGCACGGTCGTCAGCAAGGACGACGGCCCGCGCGCCGGCGTCACCCTGGAGGGCGTCCAGGGCCTCAAGCCGGTCTTCCGCCCCGACGGCCTGGTCACCGCCGGCAACTGCTGCCCGCTCAACGACGGCGCCGCCGCCGTCGTCGTCATGAGCGACACCAAGGCCCGCGAGCTGGGCCTGACCCCGCTCGCCCGGATCGTCTCCACCGGCGTCTCCGGCCTCTCCCCCGAGATCATGGGCCTCGGCCCGGTCGAGGCTTCGCAGCAGGCGCTGCGCCGCGCCGGCCTCACCGTCGGCGACATCGACCTGGTCGAGATCAACGAGGCGTTCGCCGCCCAGGTGATCCCCTCCTACCGGGACCTCGGCTTCGACCTCGACAAGGTGAACGTCAACGGCGGCGCCATCGCCGTCGGCCACCCCTTCGGCATGACCGGCGCCCGCATCACCGGCACCCTGATCAACTCGCTCCAGTTCCACGACAAGCAGTTCGGCCTGGAGACGATGTGCGTCGGCGGCGGCCAGGGCATGGCGATGGTCATCGAGCGCCTCAGCTGATCCACCGCTTCCGCACACCACCGATCCACCATCGGTGACCGGCCGGGCACGGCAGGTCACGGAACGGCCCGGAACCCGGAAAACGCCAGGGTTCTGGGCCGTTTTGTGATCCAATCTCCCTCAGGATGTGACCTATCTCCCTCACCGGGGAGAACACCGCAGGTCAGCGCAGGTCAGCGGGACGACCCACGAAGCCACGGACCCAAAGTCCCGTCCGTTTCGTGACGTTACGCACTGACAGCTGCTTAGTCCGCCCTTCAAGCTGATGTAGGAAGTCGGGGGTCGACTTTGAACCTGGGAGTACGTCAGTGAGCGCCATGCCGATCGCCCTGCTGCTCACCACGGCCGCCACGGGCGCCGTGGGCGTCGCCGTCCTGCGCACCGTGCTGAAACTGCGCCGCCAGCTCACCGAGCTGCAGGCCCAGCTGACCGGTGACCAGGCCGCGGCCGTGGGCGCCCTGCTGCCCGCGGCCCGCGCCGCGGACGCCGACGAGATACGCGCGGCGGTCGCCGAGGCGCTCGCCGAGGAGCGGGAGCGGGAGCTCGCCGAGGCGCGCGCCTTCTGGGCCGCCCAGGAGGCCCGTGACGCCTCCGACGCGCCCTCCCTGCTGGGCCTGCCCGACAGCGACCTGTTCCTGCCCCGGCAGACGGACTTCTCCGGACTGGAGCCGATCACCGGGCCGTCCGCCGAGGCCGACGAGCTCTCCGCCAGGGACTTCGCCCAGGGCGGCACCCCGACGGAGTCCGCCGAGCTGGCCGCGGCCCGCCGCCGCCACCCCTCGCACCCCGACTTCGTCCCGGTGCAGTCGCCTGCCGTGAACGACCACGAGCGCACGGTGACCGCCCTGGAGCAGCTGGCTGCCGAGCAGGTCGAGCTGTCCGACGTGCGCCCCGGCCCGCTCGGCACCCTCGACGTCTACGTCTTCGCCGACGGCACCACGCTGTGCATGACGCCGGGCCACCGCGAGACGGCCGAGCGCCTGGCGGCGGCCCTGGGCAAGGGCGAGACGCCGTACCTGCTCGGCGGCTCGGGCATCTCGGGCGCCTACACGCTGACGTTCGCGTGCGGCGAGGACACGGTCTACATCCTGGCGGACCGGGTCATCGCGTCCCTGTGACCGCGGTCGCGTCCCGGTGTCCGCCGGGACGTCTCACACCCCCGCCTTCTTGCGCGCCTCCTCCACCAGCCGCACGGCCTCGGCGACCTCGTCGTCGCTCTCCAGCACCACGGCCAAGTCGTGCGCGGCCACCAGGATTTGGTCGGCGGCGGCGAACATCCCCGCGTCCGGCATCTCCCGCGGCTCGGCGGACGGCTCCTCCACGTGCTGCGCCCACCGCGCCAACTCCCTGGCCAGCGCCAGCGCCTCGGCGGCGGCGCTGCGCTGGAGGCGGCTCTGGGGTGCCGCCCGCAGACGGTCGGCGAAATGATCCACTGCTCGGGTCAACGGCGTCGTATCAACCACGCGCCGAGCGTAACGCGCCGCACTGTTGCCAATACGCGAACGCTCAGGCACGGTGACGTGAAGGACCGGCTTACATCCCCTTTGCGTTCGGAGGCGCCGATGTCCCAACTCTTCTCCGAGGAGACCCACCGCAACCTGCTCGCCCGCATCCCGCACTGCACCGGTCGTGAGGTCTCCGACTGGCTGCGCACCGTCGAAGAAGGCCCCGCCCTGTTCCGCTTCGAGGAGAAGGTCAGCTGGCTCCGGCACGAGTACGACCTCGCGTACGGCCACGCGAAGGCGATCGTGCACGAGTACGACCTGCGCAGGGCGGCCCGCAAGCTGCTCTGAGACGCCGGAAGGGCCCCGGGCGAACCCGGGGCCCTTCCGCGCGTGCGGGGTAGCGCTAGTCGTTGCTGCTGAAGATCGCCACCAGTCGCAGCATCTCCACGTAGATCCACACCAGGGTCATGGTGAGGCCGAACGCGGCGAGCCAGGACTCGTTGCGCGGGGCGCCGTAGGCGATGCCGTCCTCGATCTGCTTGAAGTCGAGGGTCAGGAAGAACGCGCCGAGCAGGATGGCGATGATGCCGACGATCGCGCCGAGCGGCCCGAAGCTGCGCAGGCCACCGTCGGCGGCGACGCCGAACGCCACCAGCAGCAGGTTGACCGCCATCACGAGGATGAACGCCATGGCGATGGCCATGCCGACGCGGGCGTAGCGCGCGGTGACGCGGATCCAGCCGGCCTTGTAGACCAGCAGGGTGGCGGCCGAGACGGCCAGCGTGCCGAGCACCGCCTGGAAGGGGGCGCCGCTCCAGCGGGTGTTGAACATCTCGCTGATGACACCCAGGAAGACGCCCTCGAAGGCGGCGTAACCCAGGATCAGGGCGGGCGAGGGGGTGCGCTTGAAGCTCTGCACCAGCGCCAGGACCATCGCCACGATCGCGGCGCCGAACGCCAGCGCGTAGCTGGTCCCGGAGACCGGCAGCAGCGTCCAGGCGAGGACGGCGCCGACGGCGACCGTGCCGAGCGTCAGGGCCGAACGGGTGACGACGTCGTCCATCGTCATCCGGTCGGTGGTGGCCGGGGCCTGCGGCGGGGCGCCGTGCTGCACGCCCTGCTGGGCGTACGGGTTCTGCGCGTAGGGGTTCTGCGCGTACGGGTTGCCCTGTGCGTACCCGGCCTGCGCTGCGGTGTTGAAGCCGGCGTAGCCGTTGTCGCGGCTGAACCCCCGTCGCGAGAAGACCGGGTTACTGCTCCTCATTTCACTCCTCCATGGCCACTCTGCGCGGCCTTGGCCTCAAGGGTAATGGATTGGCAAAAGAACGACGTGATACCTGGGGAGGATCTTTCCCTCGTCCTCCTGCGGCGCAACACGCTACGCGGAAGCCTCATTCCCGGTCACGCAGGCCCCCATTCCCCCTCGGGCCCGGCACCTGCCCGGTCAGCCCAGCGGGAATCCCGTGTACGCCTCCGCGAGGTCGGTCTCGGCCGACCGGGTGGTGGCGATCCGCTCCAGCCGGGCGAGCTGGAGACGGCCCTCGAAGTCACCGGCGTCCGGGGCGGGGTGGAGCAGGGCCGTCATGTCGCAGGAGAACCGCTCGGCCTGCCAGACCCGGCGCAGGCAGGTCGCGGAGTAGGCGTCGAGCAGGTCCGGTGAGCCGGTGCTCCGTTCGTGGACGAGCGCCCGGGCGAGGGTGACGACGTCACCGACGGCCAGGTTCAGCCCCTTGGCGCCTGTCGGCGGCACGATGTGGGCGGCGTCGCCGGCGAGGAAGAGCCGGCCGTGGCGCATCGGCTCGTGCACGAAGGACCGCATCGGGGTGACCGACTTCTGGGTGATCGGGCCGCGCTCGAGCCGCCAGTCGTCGTCGGTCTCCAGGCGCCGCTCCAACTCGTCCCAGATCAGCTCGTCGTCCCACGCGCCGGCCTCCGTCCCGGCGGGCACCTGGAGGTGGAGGCGGGAGACGGACGGGGAACGCACCGCGAGGGGGACGGAGGTGGCCCTGGAAAAGGGCGGGGAGGTGCGGGGCTACGGGATCACCAGCAGCGGGCCGTTGTCACCGCCCAGGTTCTCCCCGAACTCCGCTCCCGCGGCCGGCGCACCGAGGTCCACCGGGTTGACGGCGTAGGCCTTCGCGGTGGTGGCGCCGGACGCGGTGCCGCGCAGCAGCCACACCGCACCCCCGTTCACGACCCGGCCCAGGTCCTCGCCCGGCGCGCCCACCCCCAGGTCCGCTTTCCCGTCCCCGGTCACGTCCAGCAGCCGCAGCGAGCCGCCGAACAGGTCGCCCTTCTCCACGGCTCCCGGCACACCCGGGGTGCCCTGGTGGAACGCCTGCGCGCCCGTACCGGTGAGCCCGCCCCGGCCACCCTTGAGCAGCACCACCGAGCCGGCCTTCACGACCCGGCCGATCGCCTCGCCCGGGTCGCCCATGGCCAGGTCCGCGTATCCGTCGCCGTTGACGTCGCCCGCGGCGAGCCGCGCCCCGAACTGGTCGCTCTTCTCGCTCACACCGGGGACGCCCGCGGTCTCCTGGGTGATCGTCCTGGTCCGGGTCGTACCGGGTCCGTCGGGCGAGCCGTAGTAGATCTTGACCGTCCCCGCGTCCTCCCCGAGGTCGGTCAGGCCGTTCGGGTAGACCCGGGTGGCGAGGTCGGCGTAGCCGTCCCGGTCGAAGTCGCCGACGGCGGTGGCGTTGGCCGAGGGCAGCCGCCGCGGCACGGTGGACAGTCCCTGCCGCGTGCCGAGCCAGAGCTTGCCGCCCTCGGCGTGGTCCTCGTAGACGTAGAAGGTCGCCAGGTCCTCGATGCCGTCGCCGTTGAAGTCGCCCGCGGCGGTGGTGCAGATCGTGTTGTCGGTGCTGTACACCGTCAGCCGCTGGTCGCGCGCCGGCGCCCCGTCCCGGCCGAAGGGGCCGTAGAGCACGTCGTGGTAGTCGAAGTCCTCGGAGTCGCGCAGGAACAGGTCCTGGTGGCCGTCGCCGTCGAAGTCGCCCGCGGTGATGTCGTCGCCGACGAACGCGTTGGCGGGCGCCGGGACCCGGACCGCGTCCTGGCCCGAGAGGCCCGTCCGCCGGCCCCACAGGATGATCACCGAGCCGCCGACGTTGTCCGCGGGCCGGTACTCGTGCGTCGCCACCGCCAGGTCGGTCAGGCCGTCGCCGTCCAGGTCACGGGGGATCAGCTCGTAGCCGAAGCCGTGGTTGTCGCCGGAGGCGCCGGGAACGCCCGGGCTGTCCTGGGTGAGGACCGTGGTGCGGGCCCTGCCGAGACCGGCCGGCGAGCCGTAGCTGACGGCTATGTAGCCGGCCCAGGAGTGGCCGCCCACCTTGGCGGCGGGGACGGCGACGGCTAGGTCCTGGTAGCCGTCCCCGTCGAAGTCCTCGCGCACGGTCGCCGTGCCCACGGCGGCGGACGCCGGGTGCGCGGTGAGCGGCACGGTGACCGCCCCGATCAGAGCGGCGGCTGCGGCGGCCGTGACGGCCGGTCTGCGGAAGCCCACGGGTCCTCCTTGAAGCGCGAGCGGTGTCGAGCGCGAGCGCACGGATGAGCGTCGCCTGTGAGACACCCCGCGGGAACCGATGGTTGTGCGTGGCCCCGGGCGTCGCTCCGCCGCCCGGGGCACCGTGTCACCGGGTCACTCGCCGCTGTCCTCCGCGAGCGTGTGGGCGACGAGGGCGTTGGCGTGCCCGTGCCCGAGTCCGTGTTCGGCCTTGAGCCAGGCGACCAGTTCCATGTGCTTGGTCAGGGGCGAGCTGCGGACCAGTTCCTTCCACTCCGCGATCGGGCGGCCGTACTTCTTCTCGATCGAGGGGAAGTAGCTGGCGGGGCCCTTCACCGGTGCGCTCATCTCGGTTTCCTCTCCCTTGTGTGACGTTCGTGAGTCTGATCGGCTTGTGCCTGTCCGGCGCTCGTGCGGACCGTTCATGCCCTCATCAGGCGGGCCGTGACCGCGGCCAGCCACAGCAGACCCAGGCCGGCGCCCGCGGTGAAGGCGACCACGGTGGCGCCGGAGCCGGCGAAGCCGGCGAGGACCGCGACGGCCGTCACGCGGCAGCCGACGGCCCAGCCCCGCAGCCCCCGGGCGGCGAAGTGGCGGGCCAGGACGACGAAGGCCGCGCACAGGGCCAGGTAGCCCACCATGCCGCTGAGCATGTGGAGGGTGCCGTGCCAACTCAGCGCGGTACCGCGGGCCTCGGGGGCACCGGCGGGGAAGCCGGCCCCAGGGTCGGCGGTGAACACCGCGGCCAGCAGGAACGAGGCGCCGAAGACACCGGTCAGCCGCGGTGCCCAGACCCCGCCTGGCGCGTCGCGCAGCGTGCGGCGCAGGCCCGCCGAGCCCGCGAGCACCAGCACGCCGGTCAGCAGGAAGCTGGTCACCTGGATCCACCCCAGCGCGCCGAGGCTGAGCTGGCTGATCGCGTTGCGGGTGAAGTCGAAGCCGTCGCGGGTCAGCCCCTGTATCGCGCCCACACCCAGGAACAGCGGGCCGGCCACGAGGCCGCCGGCCGACAGTGTGCGGGCCGGGAGCCGGGCCGGTGCCGATGCCGGAGCGGTGGCGGTGGCGGTGGCGGTGGCGGTGGCGGTGACCGAAGCGTGGACGGTCTGGGTCATGGTGAGTCTCCCCCAAGACGGAACTGGACGGTGTAGTACTCGTCGCGGCCTGGCGTTACAGTAGCCCCGACAGAACTAGACTGTCCAGTACTAAAAAATGGATCTGCCCAGCCCTCATCGAGGAGTCGGAATGGAAGCGATCGAACAGAGCCGGTCGGCCCGCAAACACAAGGCGATCATGGACGCCGCCACCCAGGCGTTCCTGGCCAAGGGTTACTCGGGGACCAGCATGGACGACATCGCGAAGCTCGCCGCGGTCTCCAAGCAGACCGTCTACAAGCACTTCGCCGACAAGGAGAAGCTGTTCGCCGAGATCGTCCTTGCCACCACCGGCCAGGTCGAGGCCATGGTCAACCTGGTGGCGGGCATCCCGGCGGACGCCGACCGCCTGGAGGAGAACCTCACCCGGCTCGCCGGCCGGTTCCTGACCGCGCTCACCCAGCCGGAGGTGCTCCGGCTGCGGCGTCTGGTCATCGCCAACGCCGACGTCTTCCCCGAGCTGGGCGCGTCCTGGTACGAGCAGGGGTTCGAACGAGTTCTCGCCACTCTGGCGCTCACCTTCGGGCGGCTCGCCGACGAGGGGCTGCTCCGGGTCGACGACCCCCTGCTGGCCGCCCACCACTTCTCCGGCCTGCTGCTCTGGATCCCCGTGAACAGGGCGATGTTCCACGGCGGACCCCGGCACACCCAGGCCGAGCTCGACCGCTACGCCACCGCCGGTGTCGCCGCCTTCCTGGCCGCCTACCGCTGACCGGCCGTCACCGCCGCCGCGGTCGGGCGAATCCGGCCAGGGGACGACCGAGAGGAACCGGCACGGGAGCGGAGGGGTGAACACCACCGGAGGTGCGACCGGCGGGCCGCTGCCGGACCGGTTCGGAGAGCGCCCGCGCCCTCGGTCGCAGGCGAGGAAGTGCCCGGAGCCGGACTTGAACCGGCACGCCCGCGAAGGGGCAGCGAGGTTTAAGCTCGCCGTGTCTGCATTCCACCATCCGGGCAGGCCATGGGCACCGCGTCGAGGGTCCGAGCCTATCGGGACGCATCCCTCGAACAGCGGAGGGGACGGCCCGATGTTGTCTTATTTTATTGACGTCTGAGGGTGCATCAGTCCGCGGAACGGGCCATCAGCACTTGCCAATAGCGTGACGTGGCGTGGGCGCGCGCGTACGCGGAATGACGGAATTTCACCTACCGAACGAGGGCGGTCCACCTGTTCTGAACCTCGCGGCCGTCAGGGTCGCCCGTCCTCCCCAGGTATGACACGGGCCCCTCCCGTCCGACCGCAGTCGCCCTCCGGAACCGGATCAGCGACTGACTACACGGGCGCAGGCGGCCGGGACGATGGATCGGTCCCCACGAACCGACGCCGTCCCGACAGGAGCACCTTCCCGTGACCACCACACCCACCGCCGGCCGAACCACGGCCGTGGCCGCACGCGCCACGGAGCTGTCGAAGATCTACGGGCAGGGCGAGACCCGGGTGGTCGCCCTCGACCGGGTCTCCGTCGACTTCCGGCAGGCCGAGTTCACCGCGATCATGGGTCCGTCCGGCTCCGGCAAGTCCACGCTGATGCACTGCGTGGCGGGCCTGGACACCTTCTCCTCGGGCTCGGTGCGGATCGGCGAGACGGAGCTGGGCTCCCTGAAGGACCGGCAGCTCACCAAGTTGCGCCGCGACAAGATCGGCTTCATCTTCCAGGCGTTCAACCTGCTGCCGACGCTGACCGCGCTGGAGAACATCACCCTGCCGATGGACATCGCCGGGCGGAAGCCGGACAAGGCATGGCTCGACCAGGTCATCCAGATGGTCGGGCTGTCCGGACGGCTCGGCCACCGGCCGTCCCAGCTGTCCGGCGGCCAGCAGCAGCGGGTCGCCGTGGCCCGTGCGCTCGCCTCCCGGCCCGACATCATCTTCGGTGACGAGCCCACCGGAAACCTCGACTCGCGCTCGGGCGCCGAGGTGCTGGGCTTCCTGCGCAACTCCGTGCGCGAGCTGGGCCAGACCGTGGTCATGGTGACCCACGACCCGGTGGCCGCCGCCTACGCGGACCGGGTCGTCTTCCTGGCCGACGGCCGGATCGTCGACGAGATCCACGCACCCACGGCCGACTCCGTCCTCGACCTGATGAAGCAGTTCGACGCGAAGGGCCGTACCAGCTGATGTTCCGCACCGCCCTGCGCAACGTACTCGCGCACAAGGCCCGGCTCCTGATGACCGTGCTCGCCGTCATGCTCGGCGTGGCGTTCGTCTCCGGGACCCTGGTCTTCACCAACACCATCTCCGACGCCTACCAGCGGAGTTCCGCCAAGGGCTTCGACCGGGTCGACGTCGCCGTGACGCCCAAGTACCAGGACTCCGAGGGCGACCGGGTCGGCGGGAGGGCCGACCTGACCCAGGCCGTGCTCGACAGGGCCGGTCACGTCCCGGGCGCCGCCTCCGCGACCGGTGTCGTCAGCGGCTTCACCGCCGTCGCCGACCAGGACGGCAAGCTGGTCGGCGGCGACTGGCAGTCCGCCGGCGGCAACTACTGGGGAACGAAGGACGCCCGGTACCCGCTGGTCGACGGCCACGCCCCGCACGGCAAGGACGAGGTACTGCTCGACTCCAGGACCGCCGAGCGCGGCGGCTACAAGGTCGGCGACACCGTGCGGCTGTCCGTGGACGGACCGGTCCTCACCCCGACCCTCGCCGGCGTCTTCACCACCGACGACGGCAACGTCTCCGCGGGCGGCAGCCTCGCCCTGTTCGACACCCCCACCGCACAGGCCCTGTTCGGCAAGAAGGGCACCTACGACGAGATCGACGTGCGGGCCGCGGCCGGCACCGGCCAGGCCGCGCTGAAGTCCGAGCTGGACAAGGCACTGCCCGCCCGCCTGGTGGAGACCACCACCGGCGAGAAGCTCGCCGACGACCAGGCCACGCAGATCGCCGCCTCGATGAGCGGTCTGAAGCAGGCCCTGCTGGTGTTCGCCGGCATCGCGCTGTTCGTCGGCACCTTCATCATCGCCAACACCTTCACCATGCTGGTCGCCCAGCGCACCCGGGAACTGGCCCTGATGCGTGCGGTCGGCGCCTCCCGCCGCCAGGTCACCCGCTCGGTGCTCATCGAGGCGTTCGCGGTAGGCGCGGTCGCCGGTGTGACGGGACTCGCGGCCGGCATCGGCATCGGCGCGGGCCTGCGCTCCCTGCTCGGCTCCTTCGGCGCGAGCGTGCCCGACGGGCCGCTGGTGATCACCCCCGGCACCGTGGTCGCCGCCCTCGCGGTCGGCATCCTCATCACCATGCTCGCCGCCTGGCTGCCCGGCCGCCGGGCCGCGAAGATCCCGCCGGTGGCGGCGATGAGCAGCGTGCACGCCAAGGCCACCACCAAGTCCCTGGTGCTGCGCAACACGTTCGGCGCCCTGTTCTCGGCGGCCGGTGTCGCCACGGTCCTCGGGGCCACGACGATGAACGCCGACGCGGCGCAGGCCCCGATGGGCCTGGGCGCCGTCCTGCTGATCATCGGCGTGTTCATCCTGACCCCGCTGCTGTCCCGGCCGCTGATCGCGGCCGCCGCCCCGGTGCTGCGCGTCTTCGGGGTGTCGGGCAAGCTGGCCCGGCAGAACTCGGTGCGCAACCCGCGCCGTACGGCGGCCACCGCCTCCGCGCTGATGATCGGCCTGACCCTGATCACCGGCATGACGGTGATGGCGGGCAGCCTGCAGACGGCGATCGACAAGATGGCCTCCTCCGCGATCCGCGCGGACTACGTCGTCTCGATGGCCAACCGCGGCCCGCTCTCCCCCGACGTGGCGGACAAGGTCGCCGCCGCCGACGGCGTGACCGCCAGCAGCCCGCTGCGCAACGCCGAGTCCCGCATCGACGGCAGAACCGAGTTCCTGACCGGCGTCAACGGTTCGTCCATCGGGAAACTGACGGACCTGAAGGTGGACGACGGCGCCTTCGAGGTCGGCGGCTCGCGGGTCGTCGTCGACAAGGACCGGGCGAAGGACTACGGCTGGAGGACCGGCTCGCACTTCACCGCGCACTTCGAGGACGGCAAGGCGCGGCGGCTGACCGTCGCCGGGATCTACGAGGGCAACGAGATGATCAACGGGATCATGCTCGACAACAGGGTCCTCACCCCGCACCTGAAGGACCCGGCCGACATGCAGGTCATGGTCAGGACGGCGGGCGGCACCTCGGAGGCGGCCAGGAACACGCTGACCAAGGCCCTCGGCCTGAACCCGGCGATCAAGATCCAGGACAAGCAGGACATCTCCAACGACATCGCGAAGATGTTCACGACGATGCTGAACATGCTCTACGGCCTGCTCGGCATGGCGGTGATCGTCGCGGTCCTCGGCGTCATCAACACCCTGGCGATGTCGGTCTTCGAGCGTTCCCAGGAGATCGGCATGCTCCGCGCCATCGGCCTGGACCGCAAGGCGGTCAAGCGGATGGTCCGCCTGGAGTCCCTGGTGATCTCCCTGTTCGGCGGTGTCCTCGGCATCGGCCTCGGCGTGTTCTTCGGCTGGGCGGCCGGTGAGCTGCTGGGCACGAAGATGCCGACGTACGAACTGGTCCTGCCCTGGGCCCGGATGGCGCTCTTCCTGCTGCTGGCGGCGCTGGTCGGCGTGCTGGCCGCGCTGTGGCCGGCCCGGCGCGCGGCCCGGCTGAACATGCTGACGGCGATCAAGGCCGAGTAGCGGCACGACCGCACCGAGGGCCCCGTTCCGTGACCGGAGCGGGGCCCTCGGCGTGCCAGGGGACGAGGTCAGGTGTTCCAGGTGCGGGTGCGCAGCGGCAGCCCCGAGGCGCCCGGGTCCGGGGTGCGGATGGCCAGGACCTGGTTGACGCCGATGCGGTTGCGTTCGAAGGCGAGCGCGCAGGCGGCCATGTAGAGGCGCCAGACACGGGCGCGGCCGGGGCTGGTGAGGCGGACCGCGCGGCCCCAGTCGTCCTCCAGGTTGGTGACCCAGCGGCGCAGGGTGCGGGCGTAGTGCTCGCGGAGGGACTCCACGTCCCGGACCTCGAAGCCGGCCCGCTCCAGCAGGGTGACGGTGGTGCCGATCGGCGCGAGCTCACCGTCCGGGAAGACGTAGGCGTCGATGAACCGGTCCACCTCGTACGCCGACTCGTCGCGCTGCGGACGGCGGGCGATCTGGTGGTTGAGCAGCCGGCCGCCCGGTCTCAGCAGGCCGTGCAGGTCGCTCGCGTACTCCAGATAGCGTTCGGCGCCGACGTGCTCGGCCATACCGATGGAGGAGATGGCGTCGTAAGGGCCGTCCACGACGTCCCGGTAGTCCTGGACGCGGATCTCCACCCGGTCGGTCAGCCCCTCGTCGGCGACCCGCTTGCGGGCGTAGGCGGCCTGCTCCTGCGAGAGGGTGATCCCGACGACGCTCACGCCGTGCTCGCGCGCCGCGTGGATGGCCATCGAGCCCCAGCCGCAGCCGACGTCCAGCAGCCGCTGTCCCGGCGTCAGGCCGAGCTTGCGGGAGACGAGTTCGAGCTTGTCGCGCTGGGCGGACTCCAGTGAACCGCCGTCCTCCCAGTAGGCGCACGAGTAGACCATGGACGGTCCGAGGACGAGTTCGTAGAAGTCGTTGCCCACGTCGTAGTGGTGGCTGATGGCCCGGCTGTCGCTGCGCCGGGTGTGCAGATGGCGGCGTCTGCGGACCTCCTCGCGCGGCGGGGCGGGCGGGATCGGCGGTCCGACGAGCCGCAGCAGCTCGCGTCCGGCGGCCCGCACCTCGGGGTCGCGCAGCGCCTGGATCAGGGTGCGGGCGTCCTCGCCGCGCTCCCAGACGGACCCGGCCACGGCCTCCAGGGCCGTGTACAGGTCCCCCTCGATGTCCAGGTCCCCGGCGACCCAGGCGCGGGCCATGCCCAGTTCACCGGGTTTGAACAGCATTCGGCGCAGGGCGCGGCGGTTGCGGATGACGAGGGCCGGGGCCCCCGGCGGGCCGGCCTGCGAACCGTCCCAGGCGCGGATCCGCAACGGGAGCGGTGCTCCCAGCATCCGCTCGGCAAGACTCCTCAGCCGCGACGCGGCGTCGGCCATGGCGCACACCTCCAAGACGACGATCCCGGATGTCCGTTCACCACGTAAACACCGCGGAGCGCTCAGCGCAGTCCCGCAAAGGAGTTACAAGTGGGCAAAAAGGATGCACCGCACATGTAAATCGGGCGCGAACGGGGCCCGGGCAGAGGCCGGAATAGGCCCGGACACGCCGAAGGACCTCCCGCACCACGGATGGCGGGAGGCCCTTCGGTTCGTTCGGTTCGTGCGCGACCGGGAGGGGTCAGGAGGCCTTGGCCTTCTCCTCGGTCTTGCTCGCGGCGGCGACCGGCGCGGGCTTGGCGGCCTCGTAGAACTCCTCGCGGGGGTTCTCCATGGCGCCCAGGGACACGACCTCGCGCTTGAGGAACATGCCGAGGGTCCAGTCGGCGAAGACGCGGATCTTGCGGTTCCAGGTCGGCATCGCCAGACCGTGGTAGCCGCGGTGCATGTACCAGGCGAGGCGGCCCTTGAGCTTGATCTTCATCTTGCCCATGACGATCATCGCCACGCCCTTGTGCAGGCCGAGACCGGCGACCGCACCCTTGTTGGCGTGCTCGTACTCCTTCTGCGGGAAGCCCCGCATGCCGGAGATCACGTTGTCGCCGAGGGCGCGGGCCTGGCGCAGCGCGTGCTGGGCGTTCGGCGGGCACCAGGCGTTCTCGTTGCCGGCCTTGCGGCCGACGAGGTCCGGGACCTGGGCGTTGTCGCCGGCGGCCCAGATGTAGTCCGTGCCCTTGACCTGGAGTGTGGGCTCGCAGTCGACGTGGCCGCGGGGGCCGAGGGGCAGACCGAAGCGGGCGAGGGCCGGGTTCGGCTTGACGCCGGCGGTCCAGACGATGGTGTTGGAGTCGACCTCGAGGCCGTTCTTCAGCACCACGTGGCCGTCGACGCAGGAGTCCATGGACGTGGAGAGGTAGATCTCCACACCACGGCTCTCCAGGTGCTCCTTGCCGTACTGGCCGAGCTTGGGGCCGACCTCGGGGAGGATCTTGTCCGCGGCGTCGACGAGGACGAACCGCATGTCCTCGCGGGAGACGTTCTTGTAGTACTTGGCCGCGTCCCGGGCCATGTCCTCGACCTCGCCGATGGTCTCCGCGCCCGCGAAGCCGCCGCCGATGAAGACGAAGGTGAGCGCCTTGCGGCGGATCTCCTCGTCGGTCGTGGAGTCGGCCTTGTCGAGCTGCTCGAGGACGTGGTTGCGCAGGCCGATGGACTCCTCGATGCCCTTCATGCCGATGCCCTGCTCGGCGAGGCCGGGGATCGGGAAGGTGCGGGAGACCGCGCCCATCGCGATGACCAGGTAGTCGAACGGCAGCTCGTACGCCTCGCCCACGAGCGGGGCGATCGTGGCGACCTTGCGGTCCTGGTCGATGGTGGTGACCCGGCCGGTGAGGACCTCCGCCTTCGGCAGCACGCGTCGCAGCGGGACGACGACGTGCCGAGGGGAGATGCTGCCGGCGGCGGCTTCGGGGAGGAAGGGCTGGTAGGTCATGTACGACCGGGGGTCGACGACCGTGACGGTCGCCTCTCCGTAGCGCATCTTCTTGAGAATGCGCCGAGCTGCGTACAGGCCTACGTACCCACCGCCTACTACGAGGATCCTGGGACGCTCCGTGGTGCTCATGCCATCGAGTATCCACCTGCCTCGGCAGGGGTGCTCGTGCGCCCCTTCACAAGGTTGGACAGGGCCTGTGCTAAACTCCGCGACCCGCGTGACGCAGGTCATGGTCACGATCGGGAACCGGCGGGCGGTCTGACCCGTTGTCAAGGCCGCGTGAGCTGCCTCTCTTGCTCCCCGGAGGAGCGGTGAGCCTTGCGTGACACCCCCGGAACACCCCCCTCCGCAGGACCCTCGCGCTCACTGCCTGAACATGTTCAAACAGCTCGGGAGCCCCCGGAAGGGCCTGTCGGCCCCATTTCTCGGTTCCGCGAGGCGGAATTCCTTGTGAAGAACTTCACGAACTTTCCCGGGCGACCGTCCCCGAGGGGCCCCGCGAGGGCCCCTCGGACCCGCTCAGACGTTATCCGACCTGCTCAGCCGATGGCTACCAGTCAGTAACGAAAGAGAGCTAGGCCACCGACCAGGCGATGCCGTCGAGGATGTCGTGCTCGCTGACGACGACCTCCCGGGCGCCGATCCGCTCCATGATCGCCAGCAGCACGAGGGCGCCCGCCCCGATGACGTCGACCCGGCCCGGGTGCATCGACGGGATCGCCGCGCGCTCGGCGTGCGTGGAGCGCAGCAGCCCCTCGGTGATCTCGCGGACGCGGTCGTGGGAGATCCGGGAGTGGTGGATGCGCGCGGAGTCGTACTCCGGCAGGTCCTGGGCGATCGCGGACACCGTGGTGACCGAGCCCGCGAGGCCCACCAGGGTGTGCGCCTCGCGCAGCGGGACCGTCCGCTCGGCGAGGTCGAGGGCGGCCTCGATGTCGGCCCTTATCGCGGCGACCTGCGCCTCGGTGGGCGGGTCGCTCACCTTGCCGTCGTGCACCAGGTGCCGTTCCGTCATCCGCACGCAGCCCACGTCCACGGAGCGGGCGGCCCGCACGTGGTCGTCGCCGACCACGAACTCGGTGGAGCCGCCGCCGATGTCCACGACGAGGTAGGGCCGGGCGAGGTCGTCACGGCCCGTCAGCTCCCTGGTGGCACCGGTGAAGGAGAACTCGGCCTCCTGGTCGCCGGTGATGACCTCGGGCTCGACACCGAGGATGTCCACGACCCCGCGGACGAAGTCGTCCCGGTTCTCGGCGTCGCGGGAGGCGGAGGTGGCGACGAAGCGGAGCTTCTCGGCGCCGTGCTCCTTGATGATCTCCGCGTACGCGCGGCACGCGGCGAAGGTGCGTTCCAGCGCCTCGGGGGCGAGCCGGCCGGTGCGGTCGACGCCCTGGCCGAGCCGCACGATCGTCATGCGCCGGTCCAGGTCGACGAGTTCACCCGTCGCGGGGTCGGCGTCGGCGACCAGGAGCCGGATGGAGTTCGTACCGCAGTCGATGGCGGCGACGCGGGTCACTTGGCATCCCCCTCGGCGGGCTCGGCGGCCTCGGCCGGCGTCACGCACGGCCCCTTGGCCCACCACTCGGGCAGCATCGCGATGGCCTCGTCGCCCAGCGGGTTCACGCCCGGCCCCGCGGCCAGCGAGTGGGCGACGAGCACGTGCAGGCACTTCACCCGGTCCGGCATTCCGCCGGCGCTCGGGAAGCCCTCCAGGACCTCGATCTCGTCGCGGCGCCGGATGTAGTCCTCGTGCGCGGCGCGGTAGGCGGCGGCCAGTTCCGGGTCGGTGGCCAGCCGCTCGGTCATCTCCTTCATGACGCCGTTCGCCTCCAGCGTGCCGATCGCCGAGGCGGCGCGCGGGCACGTCAGGTAGTACGTCGTCGGGAAGGGCGTGCCGTCGGGCAGGCGGGGTGCCGTCTCCACGACGTCCGGCTGGCCGCAGGGGCAGCGGTGCGCGATGGCCCGAAGGCCCCGCGGCGGGCGGCCGAGCTGCTGCTCGAAGGCCTCGACGTCCGCGTCGGTGGGCTCGGTGTGCGGAGTGGGCGGCGGAGGCGTTTCCATGACTGCTTTCAGGGTGGCTTTCTGTCGGTCACCGGCCGGGGGCCGGCTCACTGGTCGGAGGCGTCGGACTTGTCGACCCCGTCCCAGACGTTCGCGTACCAGGGCCGGCGGGCGGCCCCGAGGTCGGCGCGGGACTGCTTGGCCGCGCCCGGGTCGATCACGACGTACCCGGTCTCCCCGGGCATCACGTAGTGCAACCGGCGCCGGATCTGCTGTTCGGCGTAGGCGTCGTCCTGCCAGCGCGCCTTCAGGTCGCGGAGCTGCTCGACGCGTCTGCGGGCCTGTTCCTGCTGCCGCTGCTGGTCGGCGATCTCGGCGCGCTGCGAGACGTACTGCCGCATCGGGTAGGCGAGCGCGACGATCATCGAGCACAGGACCAGCGCGAGCAGGGCCGCGCGGCCCGTGAGCCGGGAGCGGCGCGCCTGCCGCTTGGTCTGGGAGCGGTAGACCCGGGCCGCCGTCTGCTCGCCGAGCAGCCGCAGCCTGGTCGCGGTGGAGAAACGGTCCCGGTCCTTCACGGCCATGTGGCTTGCCGCCTCCCCTTCCACGTGCGTACGTCCCCGGACACGGTACGGGACCGGGTACGGGGACGTACGTACGACTGGCTAAGACTTAGCCCGGTGGGAGGTCAGCCCTTGGAGACCTCGACGTGGCCGCGGAAGCGCGGGAACGCGCTGCGACCGGCGTAGACGGCGGCGTCGTCGAGGATCTCCTCGATGCGCAGCAGCTGGTTGTACTTGGCGACACGCTCGGAGCGGGCCGGGGCACCGGTCTTGATCTGGCCGCAGTTGGTGGCGACGGCCAGGTCGGCGATGGTGACGTCCTCGGTCTCGCCGGAGCGGTGCGACATCATGCACTTGAAGCCGTTGCGCTGGGCCAGCTCGACGGCGTCCAGGGTCTCGGTGAGCGAGCCGATCTGGTTCACCTTCACCAGCAGGGCGTTGGCGGTGCCCTCCTCGATGCCGCGGGCGAGGCGCTCGGGGTTGGTGACGAACAGGTCGTCGCCGACGAGCTGGACCTTGTCGCCGAGCTTGTCGGTGATGACCTTCCAGCCGGCCCAGTCGTCCTCGAACAGCGGGTCCTCGATGGAGACGAGCGGGTAGGCCGCGACGAGCTCCTCGTAGTACTCCGTCATCTCGGCGGCGGAGCGCTCCTTGCCCTCGAAGAGGTACTTGCCGTCCTTGTAGAACTCGGAGGCGGCGACGTCGAGGGCGAGGGCGATCTGCTCGCCGGGCGTGTAGCCGGCTTCCTTGACGGCCTCGAGGATGAGGTCGAGGGCCTCGCGGTTGGAGCCGAGGTTCGGGGCGAAGCCGCCCTCGTCGCCGAGGCCGGTGGCCAGACCCTTGCTCTTCAGGACCTTCTTCAGCGTGTGGTAGACCTCGGTGCCCCAGCGCAGGGCCTCGGAGAAGGACTCCGCGCCGATCGGGGCGATCATGAACTCCTGGATGTCCACGTTGGAGTCGGCGTGCGAGCCGCCGTTCAGGATGTTCATCATCGGCACCGGGAGCAGGTGCGCGTTGGGGCCGCCCAGGTAGCGGAACAGCGGCAGGTCGCTGGCCTCGGAGGCGGCATGGGCGACGGCGAGGGAGACGCCGAGGATGGCGTTGGCGCCGAGCGAGCCCTTGTTGTCGGTGGCGTCCAGGTCGAACATGGCCTGGTCGATCAGGCGCTGCTCGGTGGCGTCGTAGCCGACCAGCTCGGGGCCGATCTGCTCGATGACGGCGAGGACGGCCTTCTCGACACCCTTGCCCTGGTAGCGGTTCGGGTCACCGTCGCGCAGCTCGATGGCCTCGAAGGCGCCGGTGGAGGCGCCGGACGGAACGGCGGCACGACCCGTGCTGCCGTCGTCGAGGCCGACCTCGACCTCGACCGTGGGGTTGCCTCGGGAGTCCAGGATTTCCCGGGCTACGACGACGTCGATGGACGGCACGAGCATCTCCTTCATGGATGTGACGCTGGTTGTGCGGGGCTGGTGTGCCGCGCGCCTAGAGCCTAACCGTCCAAGGGGCGTCGGCCACCGACCGACCGTCCCGTGGACAGGCGAGGACTGGGAGGGACAGGGGGAACCGTACCCATTGTTTCCGTCCGGAACAAAGGGGCTTGCGCGTGAGGCCCGGCCGAACACCCGGGAAACAGCAGAACCCCGCCCCGGCGCGTACGGGGGACGACGCGCCGGGGCGGGGAGCCCGTGGGGACGGGGGACGACTCTCACGGGGCCTCAGGGCCGGAACCCGGGGGTGAGAGCGCGGTGCTCCCTGAGGGAGCCGGGGGTCACTTCAGGTGGAGCTGCTGACCCGGGTAGATGAGGTTGGCGTCCTGGACGATGTCCTTGTTCAGCTCGAAGAGCTTCTTCCAGCCGCCCTGGACGTGGTGCTTGCCGGCGATGAGGCTGAGGGTGTCGCCCTTGACGACCTTGTACTCGCCGTCACCCTTCTTGACCTTCTTGCCGGTCGGGGTGGTGACGGTCTTGCTCGCCGACGGGGCGGTGCGGGTGGCCGAGCGGTTGGCGGCCTGCTGGTCGGTGGAGCGGGTGGTGGTGGTGCTCTTGCTCGTACCGGCCGAGGCGGCGGCACCGGAGTACGGGGTGCCGGACAGGCCCGTGCCACAGACCGGCCAGGCTCCCTTGCCCTGCGCGGCCAGCACCTTCTCGGCGACGGCTATCTGCTGCGCCTTGCTGGCCTGGTTGGCCTGCGCGGCGTAGGCGGTGCCGCCGTACGCCGCCCAGGTGGAGGCGGAGAACTGCAGACCGCCGTAGTAGCCGTTGCCGGTGTTGATGGACCAGTTGCCGCCGGACTCGCACTGGGCGACCTTGTCCCACTCGGAGGCGGTGGCGGCGGAGGCGTTGCCGGCCGCCATCAGCGGAGCGGCGACGACGGCGCCGGTGACACCGGCGAACGTGATGGCGCGGACGGCCTTGGACGGACGACGGTGCTTGCCCTTGCCGGAAAACAGCATGGATCGATCCCCTCACCGACGCCTGCGAGGTGAGCTGTCGGGTTCGGGCCGGTTGAGTTGCCCGGCCGTGCCTCCCTGGGAGGCACGGCTCCACCCCTAGCCGGTTCCAGCTCGACTGCTGGGCCCGGCACTTACCTTGGGTCCCCCGCTCCTGCCTGCGGCGCGTGACGCGACGACTGTTCCCGGGCAACCGCTGGCAGGATTCGGCGTTGCGACTGCCGGGGCTCGTGGTGACGAGCGGCCTTGACCGTAGACAGGCGATCGACGGAATTTCAAAGACGATCAGGGCTTCTGAGACTCATCCCACACTTTCACCAAACCGGACATTAGTGAGTGAAGTGGGGCGTCAACTCCCGCCACTATTCGCCCGTTTCGGCACCTACTCGCAGGGTCTGACCGGCACTGATGTCGTCGGGATCGGCACCGATCGCCTTCTTGTTCTGGTCGTAGAGCGCGTGCCACCCGCCGTCGACGTCAAGGGAGTCGGCGATGGAGGCGAGGCTGTCCCCCTCGTGGACCGTGTAGGTGTCGGCGGCGCGGGAGGCGTGACGGCCGGAAGAGGAGTCACTCTGACCGTTTGTCACGCTTTCGTCCGCACTGGTGCCGCGGTGACGCCCGCCGCTGCTCACCGCACCGGTGTCGACCAGGCTCCAAGAACTCCCGGCCTGCCACGAATTGTCCGAGTCGTCCGTGGCGGGTTCCACAGGGGAGGACCCGGTCTCCTGCGTGCCACCGGAGTCCGGGGAGGAGGATTTGTCCGACTTGGGAGTGTCGGCCCCCTTGTCGGAACCGTGGGCGTCACCGGCCTTGTCCTTGCCCTTGCTCTTGCCCGACGACGGCTTGGCGTCGACGGAAGGCGAGGAGTCGGGGGACGAGGAGGGGCCGGACGAGGTGGGCGAATCCGGCAGGCCGGACGAGTCGGAATCCGCGCCGGAATCACCCTGCGAGTCGTCCGTGGATCCGGAGTCACCCTGACCCGACGAGCCCTCGCCGGAGCCGCCGACGCCCGTGTCGACGTTCACCGAACCGGAGTTGGAGGTCAGGCCCGACAGCAGGGCGCAGGTCGCCCAGGGGGTGGTGCCCCGGTCGGCGAGGATCTTCTCGGCGACGGCGATCTGCTGCGAACGGCTGGCCTGGTCGGCGCTGGAGGCGTACTGACCGCCGCCGTACTTGTCCCAGTCGTCCTGGGATATCTGGAGACCGCCGTAGTAACCGTTGCCCGTGTCGGCGCTCCAGGAGCCGCCGCTCTCGCACTCGGCCACCTTGTCCCAAGTGGTGCCGTCGGCCGCGTTGGCGCTCGCGGCGCCGAGGAGCGGGATCGCGATGGCGGACCCGGTCACCCCCGCCGCTACGAGCAGAGCCGGGGCCTGACGGGGGCGACGATGGCGGCCGTTCCCGGAGAGCATGCGGAGACCTTTCGTGCGACAGCAGGACCGGCGCGGCGCAAGGAACTCCGCGCCACGCTGATGGGTGAACGTATAGGCAGACGATCACTTGTCACAAGTTAATGCCGCGTAGATCACGTGAAGATCACAGAGTTGAACACCGCATGTATGTCGGCCCGTACCACTGCGTCAGGGGGCGGGCGTGAACTCCACGGGCAGGGTGCGCAGACCGCGCATGATGAGTCCGCCGCGCCAGCGCAGCTCCGCCGGATCCACCGCGAGCCTCAGGTCGGGCAGGCGGGTCAGCAGCGTGCCGAGCGCTGTCTGGCCCTCCAGCCGGGCGAGCGGGGCGCCGAGGCAGTAGTGGATGCCGTGCCCGTACCCGAGGTGCTGGTTGTCCCGCCGCGACAGGTCGAGCACGTCCGGATCGGCGAACCGCTCCGGGTCCCGGTCGGCGGCGGCGAGCACGACGAGCACCGGGTCCCCGGCGGCGATGTCCTGCCCGCCGACGGTGAGCGGACGGGTGGCGAAGCGCCAGGTCGCCAGCTCCACCGGGCCGTCGTAGCGCAGCAGTTCCTCGACGCCGGTCTCCAGCAGGCCGCGCTCACCGCGGGCCAGGGAGTCCTGCAGCCGGTGACGCTGACCGGGATGGGTGAGCAGCGCGTACGTCCCGTTGCCGATCAGGTTCACCGTGGTCTCGAACCCGGCGAACAGCAGGATGAAGGCCATGGCCGCGGCCTCGTTCTCGGTGAGGTGCTCGCCGTGGTCGGAGGCGCGGATGAGCCCGGAGAGCAGGTCCTCGCCGGCGGCCGGGGTGTCGGGCAGCGCCTCGCGCTTGCGGTGGATCAGCTCGGCGAGGTAACCGCGCATCTTCTTCACGGACCGCGCGACACCGCCGCGCGGGCCTCCGCCGTGCCGGATCATCATGCCCGCCCAGTCCCGGAAGTCGTCCTGGTCCTCGCGCGGGACGCCGAGCAGGTCGCAGATCGCGTAGATGGGGAGCGGGAAGGCGAACTCGTGGATGAGGTCGGCCGAACCGGTCGCGGCGAACCGGTCGATGAGCTGGTCGGTCAGCTCCTGCACCCGGGGCGCGAACTCGGCGACCCTGCGGGGGGTGAACGCCTTGCTGACCAGCCGGCGCAGCCGGGTGTGGTCCGGCGGGTCGATGTTCAGCAGGTGCGTCATCAGCTCGGCCTTGCGCTCACCCGGGATACCGGTCTTGCCTTTGGCGTGCGCGGGCTCGTCGTGATGCGCCGGGTTCTTGCTCAGCCGCTGGTCGGCCAGCGCCTGCTTGGCGTCGGCGTACCGGGTGACCAGCCAGGCCTCCACCCCGCTGGGCAGCCGCGTGCGGTGCACGGGCGCGTGCTCGCGGAGCCAGGCATAGGCGGGGTACGGGTCGCCAGCGAACTCCCACGTGAAGAGTTCGGGGGCCGTCGGGGGGTGGGGCTGGTCGGTCACTCCCCGACGGTATCCGGCCCGCCGGGACTCGCGCCGCGGGCGTCCGTGGGCGACAGCCCGTCCGGGTCCCCCGTCGTCAGTCCCCGGCGCCGCCGGTGCCCTGGCCCTCCGTCTGCCTGATCGCGTCCCGGTACACCCGGGCCGCCGCGCGCAGTGCCGCCTCCGGGTCCACGCCGTCGGCCTCGGCGCGGACCGCGAGCGCCAGCAGCTCGTAGCCGATGCCGTCGCCCTGGGGCAGTGGGACGTCGAGGCCCGCCGTGCGCACGCGGGAGGCGAGCTTGGCGGTGAGGGCGAGGCCGGGCTGGCCGAGGGGGACGCCCTCGGTGACCGAGCTGCGCCGCTTCTCCTCGGCCTTGGTGCGCAGCCAGTGCTCCTTGACGTCCTCCGGGGTCTCGGCCGTCTCCTCGCCGAACACGTGGGGGTGGCGGTGGATCAGCTTGGCGACGATGCCGCCGGCCACGTCGTCCACGGAGAAAGGCGCGTCCGGGTCCTCCTCGGCGATGCGGGAGTGGAAGACGACCTGGAGCAGCACGTCGCCCAGTTCCTCTCGCAGTTCGTCGCGGTCGCCGGCCTCGATCGCCTCGACCAGCTCGTACGCCTCCTCGATGCCGTACTTGGCCAGGCCCTCGTGGGTCTGCCGGGAGGACCAGGGGCATTCGAGGCGGATGCGGTCCATGACCTGGACGAGGTCGAGGAGGCGGGCGCCGGGCAGGTCGTAGGAGGCGGGCAGCAGCTCCAGCTCGGGCATGCGCACCCTGCCGGAGCCCGCCAGACGGGCGAGTCCGTCGGTGAGGGCGGGCTCCCCCTCGCCCGTGGCCACGACCACCGCGGTCCGCCCGCCGGCGCACGCGTCGACCAGCTCCTGCGCGGTGGGGGACGCCTCCGTCACCGCTATCCCGGCCTCCCGCAGGTAGGGCAGCTGCGGATGCGCGCCGTCCGCGCACAGCACGGTGTCGGCGGCGCGCAGCGCCTGCCACGCGGGCCAGGACAGCAGCCCGGGGGCGACACGATGGCTGGTGGTGAGCAGGACGATGCGGCCGGGGACGGCTTCGGGGCTGGTTGCGTTCACCATCCGAACGTAACCCACGGCACGGACGCACGGGATCGGTTGTCCACAGGGCCGGGATCACCGTGTGATCGTAGGACCGGCAGTGCTACGCCGGCTGCTGCTGCGCGGTGGTCGTGACCTCGTGCACCCACGGCGTGCCGGCGTCCACGCGGCTGCTCTTCTGCACGTCCCAGGAGCCGTAGCGCGGGTTGAGGTCGATGTGCAGCTCGCCGGAGGCCTTCGACAGGGCCTTCCAGAAGGCCGGCTGGCTGGTGTCGGTGCCGAGCTTCGCGGCGAGCTTCTGCGCCTCCAGCTGGAGGCGGAGGTTGTCGTCCAGGCGCTCGGGCGCGATGCCGTACTTCTGCAGCCAGGTCGTCTGCAGCCCCTTGGCACCGCCGGCCTGCTGCTCCAGGCCCGCCCGCATCTGCAGGACCTCCTTGCGGGTGACCGCGATCCCCTCGTCCTGCGCGGCTCGGTGCAGCACCCGGTCCAGGACCATGTTGTGCAGGGTGTCGCGGGTGAGGCTGCCGGTGGAGGCGAGGACCTGCTGGTACTGGGTCTCGTCCGGCACCGCGGCCCGCTGTGCCTCGCGTACCTCGTTGACCCGGCCCTCGAGCTGGGCGACGGTGATGCGCTGTCCTCCCACCACGGCGGCCGCGCCCGGGTGCGCCTCGCTTCCGCACGCGGTGAGCAGGGGGGCCGCCGCGGCGAGCGCGGCGGAGAGGACGAGCGCGGTGCGACGGCGGTGCAAGGAGACCTCCAAGGGGAGATTGTGCGGCGGTGCACAAAGTCTTGCGGTGATCGATGGTAGGCAGTCGGCACGCTGTGGCCAACCCATTCGACCAACGATTCACGCGCGCTTCGGGCACCGCCGCGCGTCCCGCCCGGATCAGCCGGTGATGGCCACCGGCGCGTCCCACGCGTCACGGTCGACCGTGAGCGTCACACCGCCGTGCGCCTCCTTGCTGTTGACCATGTACTGGTGGGCCCGGCTGTGGCCGGTGAACCGGGTGGCGCCCCACGGCCAGTCCGTGGTGGTGGTGTTCTTCTTGTCCCACAGCGCGTACCAGAGGTTGCCCGGCAGGTCCGTCTGGTTCGTCGCGGTGGCGATCGCCTTGGCGCTGGAGCTGGTGAAGCCGTAGTAGCCGGCGCGGTACGTCTTGGCGTGCAGGCCCTTGTCGAAGGCGCGCACGTAGGCCAGCACGGCGTTGTTGCACGACGTGTTCGTGCTGTCGTACGCCTCCATGTCGAGGTAGATCGCGCTGCCCGCCTTCATGCCGAGCGCGGCGGCCCTGGCCACGGCGTCGGCGGCGTCCGTCGCGCCGAGGGAGGCCGCGGTGGAGGCGGTCAGCTTCTCGGGGTCGGAGCCGGACTGGCAGGGCGGCTGGGCGCCGACGTAGATCGGGACGAGCTTCCAGCCCAGCCCGCTGACGTACTTGACCCAGGAGGAGGTCAGGTTGGGCTGGGCGCAGCCGCGGTTCTTGCCGCCCACGTAGACGGCGGCGGCGCCGTAGAAGCCGGTGTGCCAGGCCTTCATGGTGGATTGGGAGGGCGCGGTGCAGGTGTCGAAGGCGCGGCCGGTGAAGGTCTTCTGCGCGGGCCAGGCCGTGGCGGCCATGGAGGTCTGTGCCGCGATGCCGGCGCCGGCGGCCACCGCCGCCCCGGCCACCGCCCACGTGACGTACCTGCGCTTCTTCGACTGGCGATGGCCGGCCATGAAACCCCACCCTTGCTCGTGCGTGCCGTGGCAAAACGAACGGCAACCTATCCCGTGCCGTTGCCGACTTCGGAAAACGCGATCCCCCGGAGATCACAAGAATCAGCCGGGGAACGGCAAAAACTATCCGCGCACCTGTCCCAGCCACTGGAGGGTCCGGCGGATCTCCCCGGCCAGCGGGTGGCCGGGGCCCTGGAAGCGTTCGACGTCCACGAGCAGCCGCGCGAGCGTGTCGTGGGCGGCGGGCCGGTCCCCGACGGCGAGCAGCAGGTGGCCGATGCGGCGCCGGACGTCGTGCGCGAGCTGCGGGTCGCCGGAGACGTACTGGTTCTCGTAGTACGGCAGCAGGGCGCGGTACTCGGCGAGCGCGGCCGCCGGTTCGCCGAGCTGTTCCAGGCACTGGGCCGCCTCGTAGCGGTAGCGCAGGGACTGCGGGTCGGCCTGGCCGGCCTCGGCGGCGCGCTCGTCGGCCAGCCGGCGCAGCTCGGGCAGCGCGCGCCGGTACTGGCCGTCGTCCATGAGGGTGGCCGCGTACTGCTTGCGCAGGGTGCGCACCACCGGGGAGTGCTCGCCGTGCTGCTCGGCCGCGGTGGGCAGGATGGCGCCGAGGATGTCCACGGCCTGGGTGATCCGGCCCTCGCCGAGGAGCCGCTTGATCTCGTCGACGGCGGCGGCCACGTCGGGCTTGCCGGTCACCGCCGGCGCGGGCGCGACGGGTGCGGGCTGCGGCGCTGGTGTCCGGGCGCGGTCCGGCCAGGGAGCGTGCGGGCGCAGGAAGGGGCGGGTGGGGTCCAGGGGCGCGCCGGTCGGCATGCCCCGTGCGGGCAGCAGCAGTTCGAGGTGCTCGTAGACCTCCTGCGCGGAGGCCGGCCGGTGCTGCGGGTCCTTGGAGAGCAGGCGCAGCACGAGCGCCTCCAGGGCCTCGGGGACCTCCGGGCGGATGCGCCGCACGGGTACCGGCGGCTCGTACAGGTGCCGGTGCAGCACGCCGAGCGCCGTGGAGCCGGCGAACGGCACCTCGCCGCTGAGCAGTTCGTGCAGCAGCACGCCGAGCGCGTACAGGTCGGTGTACGGGCCGACGGCGCCGCCCATCGCCTGCTCGGGCGCCATGTAGGCGGGCGAGCCGATGGGTGAGCCGGTGTGGGTCAGGCGCGTGGTGTCGGTGTCCATCACGGAGGCCACGCCCAGGTCGAGGACGGTGACGGTGCCGTCCTGCTTGACCATCACGTTCCGCGGCTTGAGGTCGCGGTGCACGATCGGCACCGCGTGCACGGCGCTGAGCACGGCGCAGAGCTGCGCGGCCACGGCGACCGACCACTGCCACGGGTAGGGGTCGTGCTCGGCGAGGTGGTCGGAGAGGTCGGCGCCGTCGACGTACTGCATGACGAGGAACAGCTCCTCGCCCTCGCTGCCGGCGTCGTGCACGGTGACCAGTCCGGGGTGGTCGACCTGGGCGGTGACCCGGCACTCGCGCACGAACCGGCGGCGCAGTTCGTCGGCCTCCTGGCCGGCCACCTTGTCGGGGCGCAGCAGCTTCACCGCGACCCGCCGGTCCAGTCGCTGGTCGTACGCCGTCCAGACCTGGCCCATGCCGCCCTGGCCGATGAGGGTGGACAACTCGTAGCGACCGGCGACGACACGTCCTGCCGCCACGCTCACCGTCCGCCCTCGTGACCGGCGCCCGGCTGCCCGTCGTGGTGGCCGCCCTGGTGTCCGTCGTGGTGGCGCAGGTAGTCGCTCAGCTCGTCCAGCTCGGCGCGGACCTGGTCGATCCGGGCGGGCGCCGGCCGCTGCGGCGGGGGCCCGGGGACGGGGGTGTGCGTCATGGGCGGCGTGGCGGGCGGCGCCTGCAGCGGGCCGGGGTTGTGCGGCACGGTCGCCGCGGTGAACGGCGACGCCGGCTGCGGGTAGCCGTAGGCCGGGCCGGGTCCGTGGGCCGCGCGCAGGCCCTGGTAGTGCCGGCTCTCGGCCACCAGGTAGTACACGACCGCCAGGGCCAGGGTGATGAGCAGGATGCTCAGGCCCAGGTAGCCGCCGGCGGTGTGGATCTCGTCGCCGGGCTCGCTGCCCAGCAGCACGATGCTGAGGATGTCGGCCGCCAGCACCGCCACGAACAGGCCCCAGTCCAGCGACTTGCGCGTGACGACGGCCAGCCGCAGCAGGATCACCCAGGCCAGGAAGCCGATGCTGAAGACCCCGACCGCGACGAACAGCACACGCAGGAAGACGAGCCACGCGGGGTGCGGTGGCTGCTTCGCCGGCTGTGCGTAGCCGTGGCCTTGCATGGCTGCTCCTGATGCCTGAAATGGGCGTACCTGTCCGCCCGGTGTGCTCCACCGGGCCGACGACACCACTCGTGCGATGGTCGCACCGAGCATATGGCCCGACACGGACAAGCGGTCCGGGTTGTACCGAACCGTTGTCCGGCCGCCGCCGTCAATCCGGCGCGACGGTGCCGTCCGTGAGCCCGTCGTACATCCCGCGCACCAACTGCTCCCCCAGTCGGCTCGCGTGACGCAGCGCCCGCTCGAACTCGTCGAGCGCCCTGAAGCGCGCGCCGTAGCGCAGCTGTTCGTCCAGCGGGAGCCGGGGCAGCTGGAGCCGGCGGACGTCCAGGCGGGTGGCGGTGGAGACGTAGCTGCTGGCCCGGCGGTGGTTGGCGGTGCCGCGCAGGAAGCCGGCGAGGAACCAGGGGTCGAGCGCCGCGGGATCGGGGCGCAGCAGCACGAGGTTGCGGCCCAGGGCGGCACCCCCGGTCGCCCCGTCGATCACACGCGCCACCGAGCCGCCGCCGAGCACCGGCAGGACGACGTCGCCCGGTTCGGTCAGCACGGCCTCCTCGTCGGTCTCCGGAAGCGTCCCGGAGGGTGCCGTCCCGGCGAGCACGTCGTGGTCGGTGAGCACGGGCACGCGCGTGCGGCCGCCGGTCCCGCCGGTGCGCAGCACCAACGCGCCCCCGCGCGCGAGTTCGCCGACGGTGGTGAGCGGCCGGCGCGCGGGCGGCACCGGTTCGGCGGGCGGCGGGGTGAGGTCGGCGGTCAGTCGCAGGGTCGCGCCGAGGCGTTCGCGCACCGCGGTGAGCTGTTCGACGCCGTCGGCCGGCGCGGACGGCGGCAGGTGGCGGGCGGGTGCGAGGTCCACGTCGTCGTCGAGCAGTTCGATGACCGGCACGGCACGCGCCAGGCCCGGCCGTTCCGCCGACCGCTCCCCGCGCGCGAAGGCGCGCCAGGCGTCCAGGACCGCGTCCCGCACCGCCTGCCAGTCCGGGCCGCCGCGCGCCTCGCCCGCGAACCGCCCGGTGTCGGCGAGCAGCACCTCGGGCGCCGCGGGCGTCCGGCCCGGCCTGCGCAGCACCCACAGGTGGAGCGGGATGTTGTACGGCGGTGCCGCGCCGACCGGCAGCGCGACCACGGCCCGCAGCGCGCCCCGGCGCAGCAGGTCGGCACGGATCCGGCGCCCGGACCGGCGGGAGGCGGCGGCCGGGGGCATGAGCAGGACGGCGGTGCCGTCGTCGGCCAGGCGCGCCAGCGCGTGCTGGACCCAGGCCAGCTCGGACTCGGTGCGCGCGGGGAAGCCGTACTCCCAGCGGGGGTCGTAGGCCAGTTCGTCGTGGCCCCAGTTGCGTTCGTTGAACGGCGGATGGCACAGAACGGCCTCGGCGCGCAGCCCGGGGTGGGCGTCACGGCGGAGGGTGTCGCCCGCGACGGCGCGGACGGTGGCCCGGGACCGCAGGGCGAGGCGCAGCGCGGTCAGCGCGACGAGGTCGGCGGAGCTGTCCTGGGCGTACAGCTCCTGGCCGGGGCGCGGGTCCACGGCGCGCAGCAGGGCGCCGGTGCCGCAGGCCGGGTCGAGGACGGTGCGGGCGGGCCCGGCGAGGTCGGCCATCAGCCGGGCCAGCTCGGCCGGGGTGAGCGTGTACTGGCGCGGGTTGGCGTCCAGGTGCCGGCCCAGCAGGAACTCGAAGGTCTGCCGCGCCCCCGTCCCGGCGGCCAGCTCGGCGGCCCCGCGCAGCAGGGGGGCGGAGGCGAGGAGCCGGTCACCGGCCGGGACGGGGATCGCGGGGGCGGGGGTCGCGGGTGCGGGCGCGAGCGGCGCCGCGGCGGGCGCGGTGGGTACGGCGGCGGGCGCGGGGTCCGCCGGGTGCGCGGGGCTCGCGGCGTGCGCGGGGCTCGCCGGGGGCGCCGGAGGCGTCGGGCCGGTGTGCACAGCGGGACCGCTGCCCGCAGCCGATGAGGGTTCCCCGGCCCCGCCGGTGTGAGCACCACTTCCTCCGGCGTGAACACCGGCGGCGCCCGGGGCGCCGAAGCGCGGGGTGAGCACCTGCTCCAGGGCGCCGGGCAGCAACTCGGCCAGCCGCTCGTCGGAGCCGGCGCTCACGTCGAGCCAGACGGTGGGGCGCTCGTGGATGAGCAGCAGGACGCAGCCCGTGTACGCGAGGGCGGTGGCCGGGCCCTCGGGGTGCCCGGCGAGCTGCTGCCAGACGCGCTCGCGCAGCGGGACCTCGGCGAGCTTGCCCTGCCGGCGCAGCCACGCCTCCACCTCGGCGAGCGCGAAGGACGGGCTGGTCTCGGTGCCGCCCACCGGCTTGGGGAAGTCGGCGTGCCGGCGACGCCAGTTGCTGACCGCGGCCCGGCCCACCCCGGCGAGCCGCGCGATACCGGCGGCGGTCACCTCTGTCGCGTTGTCGTGCACCGGCCCCGCTCCCCTCGTCCCGTGTGTGCGCCGAGCATACCGGCGTACACAAGATCCATGCCTTCACGATCGTGTACTCGACTCGAAGTGTGAACCGTGTTGACTCGGTTCACAGCCTCTGTTCTTATTGACCCAGCGAACGAGCGGCCGGCCGGAGGGGGCGGCCGCTGTGTCGGAGGGGGTCCGTCATGGGCATGAAGAGCAAGATCGCACTGAGCGCCGTCGTGGGAGTCGTGGGTGACGGCTCCTGCTCCTGGGAGCGCACCGAGGACGCCGAGCAGAGCCTCGACTCGATCATCGCCAACGACAACGTGACCGGCACGGCCGTGGTCACCGTCCGCGCCATCGACGCCTACTTCAAGACGACCGGCTGCGGCGACTGGAAGAAGACGGGCTGACCCCGAGGGTCACCACTCCGCCTGCCCGACGTCTCGCCCGGCACCGCTCGTCCGCACCTCACCTCACTTCACCTCATTCACTTCTCGCAGCAAGGAACTCCCATGCGCCGTACCGCAATCGCCGCCCTCTGTCTCGCCGCCGCGGCCACCGCGGGGCTCACCGGCTGCCAGTCGGGGCAGGACAAGGCGGACAGCAAGCCGAAGGGCCCGTTCGCCGGGCTGAGCGGCGGGCAGATCGCCGACCGGGCGATGAAGGCCACCACGGGTGCCTCGTCGCTGCGGATGAAGGGTGACGTCGCCGACGACGAGAGCAAGGGCACCATCGCCCTCGACATGGCCCTGAACAAGAAGGGCGAGTGCGCGGGCGCCATGAGCATGGGTGGTCAGGGCAAGGCCGACCTGGTCAAGAGCGGCGGCACCGTCTACATGAAGTACGACGAGGCGTTCCTGCGCGCCCAGAGCGACGGCGAGTCCAAGGCGGACACCGACGCCGCCGTCAGCATGCTGGCCGGCAAGTGGGCCAAGATGGCGGTGAAGGGGCAGGACGCCAAGGACATCGCGGGCTTCTGCGACCTGGACTCGGTCCTCGGCGGCGCGGGCGACGTCAGTTCGGACGCCACCCGCGGCAAGACCACCACCGTCGACGGCACCCCGGCGATCGTCCTGCACGAGAAGGACGGCAAGGACCGCTACACGCTGTACGTGGCGACCGAGGGCAAGCCGTACCTGCTGCGGGTGGACAGCTCCTCCGGTGCGAAGGAGCCGGTGCACCTGTCCTTCACCGACTACGAGAAGCCGGTCCCGGCGCAGAAGCCGGCCGGGAAGGTCATCGACCTGGACGCCCTGGGCGGCTGAGCCGGGCGGCGGCCCGGCGCACGGTCAGAGCGGGTGGCGCATCCATACGTTGGGCTCGACGTAGACGGCGTACCCGCGCTCCGGTTCGCAGCGGACCGGGACCAGCGCGCCGGGCACCTCGACGTCCCCCGGCGTGTCGAAGGGCAGACCGGTCCAGCGGCGCCACTCGGCCAGGGAGGCGCCCACGGTCATGGAGGCCGGGGCGACGGAGTCGATGGTGGCGCCGGCGCGGGCGTGCACCCGCAGCCACGGGTCGTGCGGGAGGCCGTCGGGCCTGACCCGGTGGGCGTACTCGTGGATCGGGGTGTGCGGTTCCCGGTGCTTGGCGCTGGGGCGTACGGGGGCGACGACCTCGCGGAATCCGCGGGCTGCGGCGTTCGCCCGCATCGCCGAGAGCATCACGGCGGACAGGCCGCGGCCCTGGGCCGCCGGTGACACGACGACGGAGATCGCGCTGACCGTGTCGGGCCGTACGCCGTGGCGCAGGTCGGAGAAGGCCCAGAGCAGGATCTGGTCCCAGCCCCGGGCGGGCAGGGCGCCCCGGCCCTCGGCGCCGAGCCGGAACGGCACGCTGAAGGCGTGCGCGAGGATCTCGCCCCGCTCGTCCTCGGCGAACAGCGCGTACTCGGGCAGTTCGGTGGGGATGCGGCCGTAGTGGGCGTTGCCCACGGGGTCCTGGGTCACGAACTCGGGCCAGGTGTCGGCCATCCCGAGCACCGCCGGCAGCCGGTCGGGCCGCTCGGCGAGGCTGTTCACACGCACGTCCATGCGGGCCACGCTAGACCGCGGGGTCCGGGCCGGGGAACCGGATTTCGGGGCCGCCCACCCGGGCTCCCCCACCCCGGCTCACCGCGCCCGGAACCGCTTGGGCGCCTCGGTGGGGTTACCGCCCGACGGGAGCTTCTGGTCCGGGCAGGCGGCGAGGACCTTCTTCATCGCGGCCTTCTCGGCGGGGGTGACCCACAGCTCGTACTTCTTCTTCACGGCCACCTGGGCGGCCACGTAGGAGCAGCGGTAGGACTTGTTGGGCGGGACCCAGGTGGCGGTGTCACCGTCGCCCTTGCCGCGGTTGGTGCTCGCGTCGACCGCGATGAGGTTGAGCGGGTCGTTGGCCAGGGCTATCCGCTTGCCGGCGTCCCAGTACTTCGCGCCCTTCTGCCAGGCGTCCGAGAGGGCGACCACGTGGTCGATGTCGACCTGGCTGCGGCCGCGCCGGTAGGTGACGTCCTTGCCGGAGTACGGGTCCGGCTCCAGCAGGCCGTAGCCGACCTTGCAGGTGCCGCCGGTGAACCTCACCTCCTTCAGGTCGCGCTTGAGGATGTCGTCGCGGGTGTCGCAGGAGTTGGAGTCGGTGTCGGCCCAGGCGGTGCCGAAGCGCTCGCGCGCGTAACCGGTCTTCGGGGCGCGGCCCTTGACGGTCAGCGCGTCGGCGGCGGCCAGGGCGGCTCCCCCGCGCCCGGCCTCCCGCGGACCGGAGGATCCCGTGATCTGGCCGTCCTTGCAGCCGGTCACAGCGACCGCCATGACGGCCACCGCGGTGATCGTCCCACCCCTCAGACGCGTCACGGTGCGTCCCCCTCGCTCACGCTGGCCCGCCCTGCTGTACGGGCGGACCGTTCCTGGTTCCACGGTAACGGGCCCACGCCGTCCAGCAGATGGCCCGATAAGGGGTCAACCGGGTCAAGGCGGACCTGACTTGCCGTGAGCGGGGACACGGGGAGCGGGCCGGTACGGCCGGAGCCCCGGATCCGGTGGATCCGGGGCTTCGGTGGTCATGACGCCGGCGGCGGTCGCCGGGAGTCGCCGGTCACGGCCGGCCGGGCGTCACGAACCGAGGATCGAGGCGAGGAACTCGCCCACCCAACCCAGCAGTTCGCGGCCGACGAGCGGCTTGCCGCCGACCTTGGCGGTCTTCGGGCGCGGGACCAGCACCTGGTGCACGGACGGCTTGATGACCGTGCCCGGGTACAGCCGCTTGAGGCGCAGTTCCTGCGACTCGCGCAGCTCGACCGGGGCGAACCGGATGTTGGTGCCCTGGAGCACGACCTCGCCGACGCCGCACGCGCGCGCCAGCATCCGCAGCCCGGCCACCAGCAGCAGGTTCTCCACCGGCTCGGGCAGCTTGCCGTAGCGGTCGGTGAGCTCCTCGCGGACGGCCTTGACGTCCTCCTCGGAGTTGGCGGAGGCGATGGCCCGGTAGGCCTGCAGGCGCAGCCGCTCGCCGGGCGCGTAGTCGTGCGGGACGTGCGCGTCGACGGGCAGCTCGATCTTGACCTCGAGCGGCGGCTCCTCCTCGATCTCGCCGGTCTCCAGCTGCCGCCGGTAGTCCGCGACCGCCTCGCCGACCATGCGGACGTACAGGTCGAAGCCCACGCCCGCGATGTGCCCGGACTGCTCGCCGCCGAGCAGGTTTCCGGCGCCGCGGATCTCCAGGTCCTTCATCGCCACGTACATGCCCGCGCCCATCTCGGTGTGCTGGGCGATGGTGGCGAGCCGCTCGTGCGCGGTCTCGGTCAGCGGCTTCTCCGGCGGGTAGAGGAAGTACGCGTATCCGCGCTCCCTGCCGCGGCCGACGCGGCCGCGCAACTGGTGGAGCTGGGACAGGCCGAAGGTGTCGCCGCGCTCCACGATCAGCGTGTTGGCGTTGGAGATGTCGATGCCGGACTCGACGATCGTGGTCGACACCAGCACGTCGAACTTCTTCTCCCAGAAGTCCACGACGACCTGCTCCAGCGCCGACTCGGACATCTGGCCGTGGGCGGTGGCGATGCGGGCCTCGGGGACGACTTCACGCAGCCGCGCGGCCGCCCGGTCGATGGACTCGACCCGGTTGTGGATGTAGAAGACCTGGCCCTCGCGCAGCAGTTCGCGCCGGATGGCCGCGCCGATCTGCCGCTCCTCGTACGGCCCGACGAAGGTGAGCACCGGGTGCCGCTCCTCGGGCGGGGTGGTGATCGTGGACATCTCGCGGATACCGGTGACCGCCATCTCCAGGGTGCGCGGGATCGGCGTGGCCGACATGGTCAGCACGTCGACGTTGGCGCGGAGCTTCTTCAGCTGCTCCTTGTGCTCGACGCCGAAGCGCTGCTCCTCGTCGACGACGACCAGGCCGAGGTCCTTGAACTTCGTCTCGGAGGAGAACAGGCGGTGAGTGCCGATGACCACGTCCACCGCGCCGTCCTTCAGGCCCTCCAGGACGGCCTTGGCCTCGGTGTCGGTCTGGAACCGGGACAGGGCCCGCACGTTCACCGGGAACTGCGAGTACCGCTCGGAGAAGGTGCCGAAGTGCTGCTGCACCAGCAGGGTGGTGGGGACGAGCACGGCGACCTGCTTGCCGTCCTGCACGGCCTTGAAGGCGGCGCGGACCGCGATCTCGGTCTTGCCGTAGCCGACGTCGCCGCAGATCAGGCGGTCCATCGGGACCGACTTCTCCATGTCCTCCTTGACCTCGGCGATGGTGGTGAGCTGGTCGGGGGTCTCCGCGTACGGGAAGGCGTCCTCCAGCTCGCGCTGCCAGGGGGAGTCGGCGCCGAAGGCGTGGCCGGGGGCGGCCATGCGGGCGCTGTAGAGCTTGATCAGGTCGGCGGCGATCTCCTTGACCGCCTTCTTGGCGCGCGCCTTGGTCTTGGCCCAGTCGGCGCCGCCGAGGCGGTGCAGGGTGGGGGCCTCGCCGCCGACGTACTTGGTGACCTGCTCCAGCTGGTCGGTGGGGATGTAGAGGCGGTCGCCGGGCTGGCCGCGCTTGGCGGGGGCGTACTCCACGACCAGGTACTCGCGGGTGGCGCCCTGCACGGTGCGCTGCACCATCTCGATGTAGCGGCCGACGCCGTGCTGCTCGTGCACGATGTAGTCGCCCTGCTCCAGGGTGAGCGGGTCGATCGTCTTGCGGCGGCGGGCCGGCATGCGGGCGCCGTCGCGGCCGGCGGCCTTCTGGCCGGTGAGGTCGGTCTCGGTGAGAACGGCGAGCTTCAGCGCCGGGTCGACGAAGCCGTAGTCGATGCAGCCGCAGGACACATGGACGAGGGAGGGGCCGAGGTCGACGAGGTCGACGTCCAGGCGGGCGGCGATGCCCTCGCCGCCGAGCACCTCGACGGTGCGGGCGGCCGGGCCGTGGCCTTCGGTGACGAAGACCGTGCGCCATCCGTCGGCGAGCCAGCCCTTGGTGTCGGCGAGCGCCCGCGCGGTGTCGCCGCGGTAGGTCTCGGTGGCGTGCATGCCCAGCTTGAGGGTGTCCGCGTCCAGTTCCTCGTCGGCGGCGAACGGCGAGACGGACCACCACATCATGTCCAGCTCGCGCGCGCGGTCGCGGACGTCGGCGATGGACCACAGGGAGGCGGCGCCCACGTCGATCGGGGCGTCGCCGCCGCCCGCGGTGGCCGCCCAGGACGCCTGGAGGAACTCCTGGCTGGTGGCGACGAGGTCGGCGGCGCGGGTGCGGACCCGCTCCGGGTCGCAGACCACGGCCATGGCGCCCTTGGGCAGGACGTCGAGGAGCAGTTCCATGTCGTCGACGAGGACGGGGGCGAGGGACTCCATCCCCTCGACCGCGATGCCCTCGGCGATCTTGTTGAGCAGTTCGCCCAGCTCCGGGTGCTCCTCGGCGAGGGCACGCGCGCGGGCGCGCACGTCGTCGGTGAGCAGCAGCTCGCGGCAGGGCGGGGCCCACAGGCCGTGCTCGGCGACTTCGAGGGAGCGCTGGTCGGCGACCTTGAAGTAGCGGATCTCCTCGACGTCGTCGCCCCAGAACTCGATGCGCAGGGGGTGTTCCTCGGTGGGCGGGAACACGTCCAGGATGCCGCCGCGCACGGCGAACTCGCCGCGTTTCTCGACCAGCTCCACGCGCGCGTAGGCGGCGGCCGCGAGGGCCTGCACGATCTCGTTCAGGTCGGCGGTCTGGCCGGTCCTCAGCGCCACCGGCTCCAGGTCGCCGAGGCCCTTGACCTGCGGCTGGAGCACGGATCGTACGGGCGCGACGACGACGGAGACCGGGCCGGTCTCGGGGTCGTCGGGGCGGGGGTGGGCGAGGCGGCGCAGGACGGCTAGGCGGCGGCCGACGGTGTCGCTGCGGGGGCTGAGCCGCTCGTGCGGGAGGGTCTCCCAGGAGGGGTACTCGACGACGCCCTCCTCGGGCAGCAGCGAGCGCAGGGCGGCGGCGAGGTCCTCGGCCTCGCGGCCGGTCGCGGTCACCGCGAGCACCGGGCGGGCGGCCTCGCGGGCGAGGGCGGCGACGGCGAAGGGGCGGGCGGCCGGGGGACCGACGAGGTCGACGTGCATGCGGTTGCCGTCCGCCGCCGCCTCGATCGCTTCCGCGAGGGCGGGGTCCTTGACGACGGCGTCGAGCAGACCGTGCAGGCTCATGGAGGAGGCTTTCCGTCCGGGTGTGGGCAACGCGAAGAGCCCGACTCGGGTGAGGGCCGGGGGGTCTCCAGCCTACGTCTCCGGGCTCGCGGGTGCCCGAGCCTGTGGACAACTGCGGGCGGGTGGAGGATCCGGGGCGCGGAAACGGCCCGGTGCCGGGAAGTCCTGGCAGGACTTCCCGGCACCGGGCCTTCCCCCGCAACCCCCGTGTGCGGCGGTCGTACGGTGGCCGTGCCGTCGGGCTAGTCGGTCGCGATGGCGTTCAGGACGTTCATCCGGCCGGCCCGGAAGGCCGGGACCAGGGCGGCGAACAGGCCCACGAAGGCCGAGGCGACGAAGACGGTGATGATGGTCGGCCAGGGGATGTCCAGGACCTTCAGGCCCTCCAGGGCGAGCAGCTTCTGGGCGGTGGCGCCCCAGCCCATGCCGAGGCCGAGGCCGAGCAGGGCACCGAAGACGGCGATCACCACGGACTCCAGGCGGATCATGCGGCGCAGCTGGCGGCGGGAGAGGCCGATCGCCCGCATCAGGCCGATCTCGCGGGTGCGCTCGACCACGGAGAGGGCGAGGGTGTTCACCACGCCGAGCACCGCGACGATGATCGCGAGCGCCAGCAGGCCGTAGATCATGTTGAGGAGCTGGCCGATCTGGTCCTTGAGCGCCTTCTTGTAGTCGGTCTGGTCGCGCACGGTGTACTGCGGGTAGTCGTGCAGGGCCGACTTCAGCGCCTTGTAGGCGGCCGCCTGCTGCCCGTCCTCGGCGGTGGCGAAGACCAGCTGGTCGAGCGGCATCTTGTCGGCGGGCACGTACTTCGCGAGGGTGGCGATGGAGGTGTACATGGCACCTTGGTCGATCACCTCGTCGCTGCTGGTGATGGCGCGGACGGTCAGGTGGGCCGTGGAGCCGTCCTTGAAGGCGACGGTGATCTTCGAGCCGAGGTGGATGCCGTGGGCCTTGGCGAACTTCTGGTGGACCGACATGGAGTCGGGCCGGTAGGCGTCCTCCAGGTTGCCCGCGACGGTCTTCTTGCGCAGGTCGCGTGCGTAGGTCGGGTCGGCCGCGGTGATGTCCGTGTCCTTGAGGGTGCGGCCGTCGGGGGTGGTGTAGTCGGCGACGGTGCCGCGGTACTCGGTGACCCGCTCCAGGCCGGGTGTGGCCTTGATGGCCTTGACCGCCTGCGGGTTGATGACCTGGCCGTGGTCCTCCTGGATGATGAAGTCGGTGCCGACGGTCTTGTCGAGCTGGTCGGTGGCGGAGGCCACCATGGAGGAGCCGACCACCGACAGGCAGGCCACCAGGGCCAGGCCGATCATCAGGGCGGCGCCGGTGGCGCCGGTGCGGCGCGGGTTGCGCAGCGCGTTGCGTTCGGCCATGCGTCCGACGGGGCCGAAGACCCGCAGGATGACGGCGCCGAGGACGCGGATCAGGCCGGAGGCCAGCAGCGGGCCGATGACGACGAAGCCGATCAGGGTCAGCACCACGCCGAGGCCGAGCCAGGCGGAGCCGCCCGTGGCCTTGTCGGCGGTGCCGGCGACGTACAGGCTCGCGGTGCCGGCGCCGGTGAGGACCAGGCCGATCACGGCCCGGACGATGCCGGCCCTGGCGTCGGCGGGGGCGCCGGCGTCGCGCAGGGCGGCCATCGGGGAGACCTTGCCGGCGCGGCGGGCGGGCAGGTAGGCGGCGAGGACGGTGACGACCACGCCGAGCAGCAGGCCGAGCGCGGGGGTGGTCCAGGCGACGGTCAGGTCGTCGGTGGACAGGTGCATCCCCATGCTGCCCATGAGCTTCATCAGGCCGACGGCGATGCCGACGCCGGCGCCGACGCCGAGCACGGAGCCGATGACGCCGAGCAGCAGGGCCTCGACGAGCACGGACCGGTTGACCTGGCGGCGGGAGGAGCCGATGGCGCGCATCAGGCCGATCTCGCGGGTGCGCTGGGCGACCAGCATCGAGAAGGTGTTGATGATGAGGAAGATGCCGACCAGGAAGGCGATCCCGGCGAAGCCGAGCATCGCGTACTTCATGACGTTCAGGAAGCTCTCGACGTCCTTCTGGTTGGCGTCGGCGACCTCCTTGGCGGTCTGCACCTTGTAGCCGCCGCCGAGGGCGGCGGTCACGTTCTTCTTCAGCCGCGCGTCGGTGACGCCCTTGGCGGCGGTGACGTTGACGTTGGTGTACACGCCGGTGCGGCCGACGAGGGTCTGCTGGGCGGTCTTCGTCTCCAGGTAGAAGATGGCCGCGCCGGGGTTGGTGACGGTGAAGGTGGCGATGCCGGACACGCGCGCGTGGTGCGTGCCGAGGGCGGTGATCACGCCGATGTCGTCACCGAGCTTCAGGTGGTGCTTCTTGGCGGTGTCCGCGTCGAGCATGACCTGGCCCGCGTCCTTCGGCGCCGCGCCGGAGGTGATCTTCATGGTGCGGGCGTCGTTGTGGTTCCAGTTGCCGACGATGGTCGGGGCGCCGCTGGTGGGCGACAGTTTGTCGTTGTGCCCGTCGACGACGGTGACCGAGGTGGAGAACACGGTGCCCTCGGCCGACCGGACGCCCGCGGCCTTGCGGATCTCGCCGAGCACGGAGGCGGGCATGACCGGCGGCTTGCCGGTGCGGGAGGTGGTCTCGCCGGTGTCCGAGGAGCCCTTGGCGCTGACCGTCACGTTCGAGGACGTGGCCTGGAAGAGCTTGTCGAAGGTGGTGTTCATCGTGTCGGTGAACACCAGGGTGCCGGTGACGAACCCGACCGACAGCAGGACGGCGACGGCGGACAGGGCCATCCGGCCCTTGTGCGCGAGGAAGTTGCGCAGGGACGTCTTCAGGACGGTCATGACGTACGCCCCCGGGCGTCGAAGTCCTTCATGCGGTCGAGGACCTGATCGGCCGTCGGCTGGTACATCTCGTCCACGATGCGGCCGTCGGCGAGGTAGAGCACGCGGTCGGCGTAGGAGGCGGCGACCGGGTCGTGGGTGACCATCACTATGGTCTGGCCCAGTTCGTCGACGGACCTGCGCAGGAAGCCGAGGACCTCGGCGCCGGCGCGCGAGTCGAGGTTTCCGGTGGGCTCGTCACCGAAGATGATCTCCGGGCGGGCGGCGAGCGCGCGGGCCACGGCGACGCGCTGCTGCTGGCCGCCGGAGAGCTGGGTGGGCCGGTGCTTGAGCCGCCCGGCGAGCCCCACGGTCTCCACCACCCGGTCCAGCCAGGCCCGGTCGGGCTTGCGGCCGGCGATGTCCATGGGCAGCGTGATGTTCTCCAGCGCGTTCAGCGTGGGAAGCAGGTTGAACGCCTGGAAGATGAAGCCGATCCGGTCCCGGCGCAGCCGGGTGAGCTTCTTGTCCTTCAGGCCGGTGATCTCGGTCTCGTCCAGGTAGATCTGCCCGGAGGTGACGGTGTCGAGACCGGCGAGGCAGTGCATCAGGGTGGACTTGCCGGACCCGGAGGGGCCCATGATCGCGGTGAACTGACCGCGGGCGATGTCCACGTCGACGTGGTCGAGGGCGACGACCCGGGTCTCGCCGGACCCGTACGCCTTCACGACCTGCCGGGCCCTCGCGGCAACGGCCGTCGTTCCTCCAGTGCCCCCGTGCCTGGGAATGGTCACAGCCGATGTCACGGTATGTCTCCTATATCGGTCGGCAAGTCGCGGATGTGCCCCGGCGAGCCGGTGCGTCGTTCTGGGTACGTCGATGAGTCTGGCGTGCGGCGGCGGGCCGCGCGCTGGTGTGAGGACCCCTCTTGTACGGGGGCTAACCCCACCCCCGCCGGTTCGTTCGGCCGCCCCCCAGCGGCGTAAAGCCAGATTAAGGACGGCACCGGGCCCTTCTCGTCCTCCGGCGGGACGAACCCTCCCCGAGCCCTGGTACGGAGGTACCCCTAGGGGTGGTCCACCGCCGGGTGGAGAGGTTCTCGGGGGCGGCTCCACCCTCCGGCCCGGAAAGGCTCCACCCTCCCGCCGCGTCAGGGTCAAGTGCGAAGCTGTCGCAGGGCACTCCACCTCGCGGGACGCGGGGTGCGGGCAGGCGCGCGCGGCAACGCGGGTGCCGGGTACGGGGGAAGGGGATCCGGTGGGCAGCACGACACCCGCGACACGTGAGGGCGCCACCGCGCGGCGGGGCGGCCGGGGCCGGGGCGCGGTCGTCGCCGCGCTGATGCTCTCGATGGCGCTGGCCGCGCTCGACGCCACGATCGTCTCCACCGCCGTCCCGCAGATCGTCGGCGACCTCGGCGGGTTCTCCGTCTTCTCGTGGCTGTTCTCCGGCTATCTGCTCGCCGTCACCGTCACCCTCCCCGTCTACGGCAAGCTGTCCGACACCTTCGGCCGCAAGCCGGTGCTGGTCGCCGGGGCCGCCGTGTTCCTGCTGGGCTCGCTGCTGTGCGCGGGCGCCTGGGACATGGGGGCGCTGATCGCGTTCCGGGTCGTGCAGGGCCTGGGCGGCGGGGCGTTGCAGGGGACCGTGCAGACACTCGCCGCCGACCTGTACCCGCTGAAGGAACGCCCGCGCATCCAGGCCCGGCTGTCCACGGTGTGGGCGGTGTCGGCGGTGGCCGGGCCGGGTCTGGGCGGGGTGCTCGCCGCGTACGCGGGGTGGCGCTGGATCTTCCTGGTCAACCTGCCGATCGGCGCGGTGGCGCTGTGGCTGGTCGTCCGTCATCTGCACGAGCCCGCGCGGGAGCGGGCGGCCCGGGTGCGCGTGGACTGGGCGGGCGCGCTCGCGGTCTTCGCCTGCGGCGGGGTGCTGCTGACCGCGCTGGTGCAGGGCGGGGTGGCCTGGCCGTGGCTGTCGGCGCCCTCGCTGGCGCTGGCCGGCACCGGGCTCGCGCTGGCCGGGGTCGTGGTGGGGGTGGAGCGGCGGGCGGCGGAGCCGATCATCCCCGGGTGGGTGTGGCGGCGCCGTACGATCGCGGCCGTCAATCTGGCGCTGGGCGCGCTGGGACTGCTGATGGTGGCGCCCTCGGTGTTCCTGCCGACGTACGCCCAGTCGGTGCTGGGGCTCGGCCCGGCGGCCGCCGGTCTGGTGCTGTGCGTGTGGACGCTGACCTGGTCGGCGTCGGCGGCGCTCAGCCAGCACGTGTACCGGCGCATCGGCTTCCGCGACACCGCCCTGCTCGGCATCGGCCTGGGCGCGCTGATCCTGTTCGCGTTCCCGTTCCTGCCCTACCCGGGTTCCTGGTGGCAGCCGATGCTGCTGATGCTGCTGCTCGGCGGGGCCCTGGGGCTGTTCCAGCTGCCGCTGATCATCGGGGTGCAGTCGACGGTGGGCTGGGCGGAGCGCGGGACGACCACGGCGTCGGTACTGTTCTGCCGGCAGACCGGGCAGACCGTGGGCGCCTCCGTGTTCGGCGCCGTCGCCAACGGCGTGCTGGCCGCGCGCCTCGGCGGAGCCGGCGACCTGGAGTCCGTCACCCGCGCCCTGGATGCCGGCACGGCGCCGGAGACCACCCGCCGCGCGATCGCCGCCGCGGTCCACGCGGTGTACCTGGGCGCGGCCGGCGCGGCGGCCCTGGCGTTCGTGGTGCTGCTCGTGGTGGCGCCCCGGCGGTTCCCGGTACGGCCGGAATGAGCCCCGGCACCCCGGGTTAAGGCGGGTAACCCCCCAGGTCGGACCCCGCTCCCGCGAAGTAAGCGCATACCGACCGGCCAGTTCGGGGAAATCGCCACGCGTTCCCCGGCCCGCGAGTAGCGTGCGTGGCTCCGCCCCCCAACCTCCCTGCGGTCCGCCGCCACGGACCCGAGCCACGCAAGGAGCCAACGGGATGTCCTACGACCCGCCGCGCCCGCCGACCCACCTCACCTACCCCTGGCAGCCCCCGCCGCCCGAACCGCCCCGGCCGTACCGCACCCCGGTCCGCGAACCCCTCGGACACCACAGCGACCTGCGCGTGCTGCGCGGCGCCTACCGCTGGCAGCGCCGCACCGCCACCCTCACCGCGCTCGGCTACTTCACCCTGTTCCTCGTCCTGTCCGCGTTCGCACCCGGCGTCATGACCCGGACGGTCGCCGACGGCGTCCCCGCGGGCCTGCTGCTCGCCCTGCTCCAACTCCCGGTCACCTGGCTGGCGATCGCCCTGTACGAACACACCGCGCGCCGCCACGTGGACCCGCTCGCCGACCGCATCCGCAAGGAGACCGAACTCAACGCGCGCCGGGGAGCCACCCGATGACCGCCGCCCCCGCCCCCGCCGGCATCACCGGATTCAGCGGCTCGGCCCAGACCATGTCCCTGGTCGCCTTCTGCGCCGTGGCCACCCTCACCTTGCTGCTGTGCGTGATGACGGGCCCCGACGGCGACGACCTCGACGAGTTCTACACCGGCTACGGCTCCCTGTCCCCGCTGCGCAACGGCCTGGCCATCGCGGGTGACTACATCTCCGCCGCCACCGTCCTCGGTACCGGCGGAGTGATCGCCCTGTGCGGCTACGACGGGGTCGTCCTCGCCCTCAGCACGGCCCTCTCGCTGCTCCTGCTGATGTTCCTGCTCGCCGAACCGCTGCGCAACGCGGGCCGGTTCACCATGGGCGACGCGCTGGCCCGCCGGATGCCGGGCCGGTCCGTACGGATCACCGCCTGCGCGGTGACGATCGCCTCGCTGCTGCCGATGATGCTCGTCCAACTGGCGGGCGCCGGGCAGCTCATGGCGTTCATCCTCGGCTTCTCCAACGAGTCGCTGAAGACCGGCTGCGTCATCGGCGTCGGCGCTCTGATGATCAGCTACGCGGCCATCGGCGGCATGAAGGGCACCGCCCTCATCCAGATCGCGAAGATCGTGCTGCTGGTCGGATCCGGCGCCGCCGTCGCCGTACTGATCCTGAGCCGCTTCGACTGGGACCCGGGCGCCCTGTTCACCGCGGCCGCGCGACAGAGCGGCGCCGGACCCGCCTTCCTGCACTCCGGGCTCCAGTTCACCGGGCACTCCGGCGCCCGCCTGGACATGATCAGCTCGGAGCTGACCATCGTGCTCGGCGGTGCCTGCCTGCCGCACATCACCATGCGCATGTACACCGCCTCCAGCGCCCGCCAGGTGCGCCGCTCACTGTCCTGGGCGGTCTCCCTCGTCGCCCTGTTCGTCCTGGTCCTCACCGTCGTCGGGTTCGGCGCCACCGCCCTCGTCGGCCGAGCGGCGATCGGCGCCGCCGATCCGCAGGGCAACACCGCCTACCTGATCGGCTCACGGGCCGCGTTCGGCACCGACGTGTCGGCGGGCGAGACCTTCCTCTTCACCCTGGTGACCACGGCGATCTTCCTCACCCTGCTCGCCTCGGTGGCCGGGATGATCCTCGCCTGCGCCAACTCCCTCGCCCACGACGTGTTCGCGAGCTGGGTGCGGCGGATGCCCGCCCGTCGGGAGATGCTCCTGGCCCGCTTCTCCGCCCTCGCCATCGGAGCGCCGACGATCCTGCTGGCCACCCTGGCGCAGCACCACAGCCTGCAGCCGCTGGTGACCCTCTCCTTCTGCCTGGGCGCCTCCGCCCTCGCACCCGCCCTGGTCTACGGCCTCTTCTGGCGCCGCTACACCCGCGCCGGGCTGATGGGCACCCTGATCGGCGGCTCGCTGACCGTGCTGCTGCTCATGCCGGGCACCAACCTCGTCTCCGGCTCGCCCGTCTCCGCCTTCCCGGACGCCGACTTCAACTGGTTCCCGTTCACCACCACCGGGATCGTCTCCATCCCGGCCGGCTTCTTCTTCGGCTGGCTCGGCACGGTCGCCTCCGGCCGCCGCAGGGCGGAGGAGCAACGGAACCAGTACGAGGCCGTGGAGGGCAGGATCCTGGCGGGGGCGGTACACGAGGGCGAATGAGCGGCACGACCGCGGGCGCCGCCGCTACTCCACGACCGCCCGGCCGGTCAGCGAGACGAGGCTGTCGCGCACCGAGTCCATCTGCGTCTGCACGACGTCCCAGGTCTCGCCGTGCTCACGCAGCACCCGCTCGGTGTCCCGGGAGATCCGCTCCTCGCGGGCCCGCGCCTCGGCGAGCAGCACGGCGGCGTGCGCCCGCGCCTCCTCCTCGCGGGAGCGCGCCGACTCCCGGGCCCCGGCGAGTTCGCGTTCCGCCGCGGCCAGGGCGGCCTCGGCCCGGGCCGTCCGCTCGGCGTGGGCCGCCTCGAACGCGGCCAGCCGTCCGGCCTCCTCCCGTTCCGCCGCGGCCCACCGCTCGGCGTGCTCCCGGGTCATTCCCGTGAGTACGCCCGCGGTGCGCTGCCGCACCTCGCGCAGCGCGCCGAGCGTCTCCCCGCGCCCCTCCTTCACCTCGCGCCGGGCGCCGACCCGCAGTTCGTCGGCCTCGGCACGCGCCGCGAGCAGGCATCGGCGGGCATGCTCCTCGGCCTCCGCGCGCAGCACCCGCGCGTCCTCCCGGGCCGCCTCGCCGACTTCCTGGGCGTACGACTCGGCCCGCGCGCGCCACTCCCCCGCCTCGCGCCGGGCACGTTCGCGGACGGCCGCCGCCTCCCGCAGCACGAGCCCGAAGAGCTCCCGCGCCTGCTCGCCGAGCGTCTCGTACGTCTGCGGCTCCAGCCGCGCGACCGCCTCACGCAGCCGCGCGGCCTCCGCCTCCATGTCCTTGGCCAGCACGGTCAGCCGCGCGGCCCGCTCCCAGGAGGCGTCCCGGTCCCGCCCCAGCGCCGCCAGGTACGCGTCCACCTGGGCGGGACGGTAGGCACGCCCCCGGACCGTCGCGAAACGGTGCGGCGTCACTGCGCTGCTCACCCTGGGGACCCCTCTCCGCCGGACCTGCACACCACGTCATGTGGCGCACATCCTGAGGGATCTGGCACAAGCGGTCATAACGCGACACTCCGTGCGCAAGTCGCGGTCGCGAACCTCCGACATGCGGCAACTCCGGTCGGAGCGGGCCGCGCACCCCCGACAAAAAACTCATGCCCTTCACGCTCAGGCGTGAAGGGCATGAGGCGATCGGACGCGCCCGGCCGGACGCGGGCCGCGATCAGGCTCCGGTCGCGCCCGCTACAGCAGGCCGTCCCACATCTGCTCCAGCAGCACCGACCACCAGCTCTCCGGCGAACCCAGCGCCGCCGGGTCCAGGGCGGCCAGCTGCGCCTGGAAGTCCACCGTCCAGCGGCCCGCCTGCTCCTGGTTGAGACCGAACCTCAGCCGCCACATCCGGCCCAGCAGCGCCAGGCACCGCGCGAACTCCGGCAGCCCCGTGTTCACGAACTGCGGCGGCACCGGCGCACCGCCCGGACCCGCCTCCACGGGCACCGCGACGATGTGCGCCGTCCCGTACTGCACACAGAGCGCCTTACCGAAGTCCGTACCCATCACCAGGTACGAGCCCGCGTCCGCGGCCGGCTGCACCCCGCGCTCGGCCGCCAGCTCCGCCAGCGTCGGCACCGGACGGCCCGGCTGGGCCTGCGCCCAGAAGAACGGACCCATGTCGACCGGCAGACCGGCCACCACCAGCGTGTGCGCCACGACCGGCGGCACCCCCTGACGCGACACCGCCTGCTGCTCGAACCGGAAGACCCCCGGCCCGAACGCCGCCGCCAGCTCCTGCGCGACGGTCTCCGGCGGTACCGGCGGGGCGGCCTGCACCGGCGCCAACGGAGCCCGCACCGGCGCCGGCCGAGCGGGACCGTCCGCCACCTGGTGCAGCTCTCCCTGGTGCGCCAGCAACTGCTGCATGCCCTGCTGCCGGCTCGCGTGGTCCGTGCCGTACGGCGCGATGCTCGCGATCCGCGCCTGCGGCCACTGCTCCCGGATCATCCGCGCGCAGTACGCACCCGGCAGCTCGCACGACTCCAGCTCGGTGTGCAGCTCCAGCACCTGGTCCGGCGGCACGTTCATCGCCCGCAGCTCGTGGAAGATCTGCCACTCCGGGTGCGGCGTCCCCGGCGCCGAACGCCGGATCAGCTGCTGCTCCGAACCGTCCTGCGCGCGGTAGCGCAGCACGGCCTGATAACCCGGCCCCACCGTCGGCTGCCCCGGCTGCGGATAGCCGTACGCCTGCGGCTGCCCCGGCATCGGCCCGCCCTGCGGCGGCACCGCACCCGGCGGTACCGCACCCGGCGGCATCGGCTGCGGGGCGCCGGGCATGCCGGGAGCACCGGGGGCGCCGGGAGGCATGCCGGGACCGGGCGGCGGCAGGGGCGCGCCGGGGCC